>CAZHUU010000174.1:1426-8532 GCA_964535335.1 uncultured Mycobacterium sp. | reverse complement strand
GTAGTACACCGCCATCCGGAACTCCTCAGGCAGGGCCTGCAGGACTTCTTTGATCTCGTTGTCGGGTAGCGATTCCAGGGCCTCCACCTCGGCCGAACGCAGCCCGGTGGAGGTGTGCTCGGCATTGGCGGCCAGCTGCCAGTCGGTGATCTCGTCAGTCGGGTACTCGGCCGGTTGCCGCTGCTTCTTGCGGTAGGAGTTGATGTAGGTGTTCGTCATGATCCGGTACAGCCAGGCCTTGAGGTTGGTGCCCTCCCGGAACGACGAGAACGCGTGGAACGCCTTGACCATGGTTTCCTGCACCAGGTCCTCGGCGTCGGCGGGGTTGCGGGTCATCCGCAGCGCGCCGCCGTAGAGCTGATCCATCAGCGGGATGGCGTCGCGCTCGAAGCGCGCCAGCTGCTCCGCTTCGGTCTCGGACGGGGCGGGGGTGTCGACGACGGTGCCGGAACCGTCGGCGCCCTCGGTATCGCTCATCGTGGTGGACACGGTCCCTTCTGCCGCCGGGCCGGTGACCGGCACCGTCAGCGAGATCGGACGGAGGAAGGATTCAACTGTCCGCTCGTCGCCGAGAAGGCACATACCGGCTGACACTTGACTCCCTTCGTCCAATCCTAGGGCTGCGACCAACATTTTTTTCGGGTGGCCCGGCTGGGTCCACGACTCCGAAGGCATAACGGGATTACCGACCGGGTGCATTCCCGCCTAGGGTTGGGCCCCGTGAGCGGTGCGGCCACCCCGGCCCTGGCGGCCCTGGTGGCGGCGGGCGTCCCGCATGAGGTGCGGCGTTACCGGCACGACCCCCGGGTGGCCGACTACGGCGCGGAGGCCGTCGCCGCGCTGGCCGGCCCCGGGCTGGCGCCCGAACAGATCCTCAAGACGCTGCTCATCGCGGGGCCGTCCGGGCTGGCCGTCGCGGTGCTTCCGGTGCCGTGGAAGCTGTCGCTGAAGGCCGCCGCCGCGGCGCTGGGCCTGCCCAGGGCGGCGATGGCCGACCGGGTCGCGGCGGAACGCTCCAACGGCTACGTGCTGGGCGGCATCTCGCCGCTGGGCCAACGCAGGCCGCTGCCCACGGTGGTCGACGCATCGGTGCTGGCCTTCGACCGGGTGCTGTGCAGCGCGGGAAAGCGGGGCTGGGACGTCGAGCTGGCGCCCGAAAATCTCATTGCGCTCACCCACGCGGTGACCGCCGACCTGCGCGCCTTAGGGTGACGCCATGACCTTCGCCGGCAAGACCATGTTCATCTCCGGAGCCAGCCGCGGCATCGGCCTGGCCATCGCCAAACGCGTCGCCGCCGACGGCGCCAACATCGCCCTGGTGGCCAAGACCACCGAACCGCATCCGAAGCTGCCGGGCACCATCTACACCGCGGCCAAGGAGATCGAGGAGGTCGGCGGGCAGGCCCTGCCGATCGTCGGCGACGTGCGCGACGGCGACTCGGTGGACGCCGCGGTCGCCAAGGCCGTCGAGCAGTTCGGCGGGATCGACATCTGCGTGAACAACGCCTCGGCGATCAACCTCGGGTCCATCGAGGAGGTGCCGCTGAAACGGTTCGACCTGATGAACGGCATCCAGGTGCGCGGCACCTACGCGGTGTCACAGGCCTGTCTGCCGCACATGAAGGGCCGGGAGAATCCGCACGTGCTCACCCTCTCGCCGCCGATCCGGCTGGAGTCGGAGTGGCTCAAGCCGACGCCGTACATGATGGCGAAGTTCGGGATGACGTTGTGCGCGTTGGGCATTGCCGAGGAGATGCGCTCGGCGGGCATCGCGTCGAACACGCTGTGGCCGCGCACCCTGGTGGCCACCGCGGCGGTGCAGAACCTGCTCGGCGGCGACGAGGCGATGGCGCGTGCCCGCAAGCCCGAGGTCTACGCCGACGCCGCGTACGCGGTGCTGAGCAAGCCGGCGCGTACGTTCACCGGACACTCGCTGCTGTGCGAGGACGTGCTGCTCGACGCGGGCGTCACCGACCTCTCGGTCTACGACTGCATCCCGGGTTCGGAACTCGGTGTCGACCTGTGGGTGGACACCCCGAACCCGCCCGGTTACCGGGCCTAGGCCTCAGCCCTTCTTGCCCAGGCCGAACCGCCGCTTGCCGTGGCCGGCGAACGCCCGCATGGCCGCCAGGGCGAAGCGGTTCTGCTTCTTCGGCGAGGAGTACCAGAGCATCTCGGATTTCTGGGTGGGCAGCCGCGGCTCGGTGATCGCCTGCTGGCGGCAGAACTTGATCAGGCCGGCGGCGCCGCCACCGCGGATGCCGGATTCCTTCCAGCCGCCCATCGGCAGGCCGGGGCAGAACACGTTGGTCAGGGCATCGTTGACGTTGACCGCGCCGCCCTCCAGGCGGCGCGCCACCCGCTCACCGCGCTCGTTGCTGCCGGTCCACACACTGGCCGACAGACCGTATTGGGAGTCGTTGGCCAACCGGATGGCCTCCTCCTCGTCGGCCACCTTGATCACCGGCAGCGTCGGGCCGAAGGTCTCCTCCGCGATGCAGGTCATGCTGGGGTCGACGTCGGCGAGCACCGTCGGCTCGAAGAAGGTGCCCACCCCGGTCGGCTTTCCGCCGGTGAGGATCTTGGCGCCGGCCTCGACGGCCTCCTTGACGTGCCGCTCGACGATGTCGCGCTGGGCCGGGGTGGCCATCGCGCCGGTGTCGTACTTGAAGCCGGACTGCTCCTGGCCCTGCTGGACCGCGCGGACCTTGTCGGTGAGCTTGGCGACGAACTCGTTGTAGACCGGGGCCTCCACGAAGACCCGTTCCACCGAGATGCAGACCTGGCCGGAGTTGAACATCCCGCCCCAGGCGATGCCGTTGGCGGCGCGGTCGATGTCGGCGTCGGCCAGCACGATGGCGGGGTCCTTGCCGCCGAGTTCCAGGCTGAACGGGATCAGCCGCTCGGCGCAGGCCACGCCCACCTTGCGGCCGGTGGCGGTCGAGCCGGTGAAGTGGACGTAGTCCGAGTTCTGGATCACCGAGGCGCCGGTTTCGCCGTAGCCGGTCGCGAGCTTGAGGATCGGCGGGGCGCCGACCTCGTTCCAGCCGCGAACCAGTTCGACGGCCGAAAGTGGCGTCACCTCAGAGGGTTTCAGCAATACCGCGGCACCGGCCGCCAGCGCGGGCACCAAGTCGAGCGCGAGCATGGCCAGTGGGAAGTTCCACGGCTCGATCATCCCGACCACCGGGTAGGGACGGAACACCGTGGTCAGCTTCTTCACCCGGAACAGCGGGGTGTGCGCCTTGGGGTGGCGGTCGGCGAGGAACTCCTCGGCGTTACCCGCCCAGTAGTTGATGGCATCGGCGATGGTGACCGGTTCCAGGCTGGCGTCGCCGCGCGACTTGCCGGTCTCCGACATCAGCACCTCGGTGAGGTGCTCGGAGTTGTCGAGGACCCAGTCCTGCCACTTGCGCATCCAGACCTTGCGACCGCGCGGGCCGATGGCCTCCCACTCGGGCTGGAACAGCCGCAACTCCCGGGCCTTGGCGGCCACCGTGTCGGCGTCGTCGACCGGGACGGTGCCGACGACGCAGCCCTCGGCCGGGTTGCGAACGGTGATGGTGGCCTGATCGGACTTGGGCTCGACCGCGGTCATGGCCGCTCCTCTCGGTGGACGAATGTGCCTGTGAGCGTAGCGGTCGAGGCCCGGCTAGAACAGGCCAACCGGTTGGTTGTCGGGTTCGGCCGGTTCGATCAGTTCGGGCCCGTTGTTGCGGACGTTGTTGACCAGGGTCGAAACCTCGCACAGATCGATGCCGCTGATGTCCGGCGGTGCCGACAACAGCTCGGTGGCGGCCGGCTCGTCGGGGTCCAGCCAGCGGTCCCAGTCGCGCTGGTCGACCACCAGCGGCATCCGGTCGTGGATCTCGGCCAGCTCCCCGACGGCGTCGGTGGTGATGATCGTGCAACTCAGCAGCGGGCCGGCGTCCTTCTCCGGGCGCCACACCGACCACAGGCCCGCCATGAACAGCGGCTCCCCGTCGGCGCGGTACAGGTAGAACGGTGTCTTGCGGGCCTTCTTGCCCGCCGGGGTGTCCGGGTTGGGCTTCCACTCGTAATAACCGTCCATCGGCACCAGGCAGCGCTTGCTCTTCGCCGAGGCGCGGAACGCCGGGGAGGTGGTCACCTTGTCGGCGCGCGCGTTGATCAGCAGCGGACCCTTGTTCTCCGGTGTGCCGTCGGGCGCGGACTTGGCCCACGGCGGCACCAGCCCCCAACGCATCAGCCGGACCCGCCGGGTCGGGGTGTCCTCGGGTTCCTGGTGACGGCTCACCACCGTGGCGACGGTGGCCGTCGGGGCCACGTTGTAGTTCGGGCCATGAAGCACCGAGCTCGCCGCCGCGGTCGCCTCGTCGATGGCGTGGATCTTCTCGGCGAGCAGGGCCGGGTCGGTGGTGACCGCGAATCGTCCGCACATGCCTCCATGGTGGCAAACGGGGCCGACAGGGCAGGATAGGTGCCGTGAGCACCGAGTTGTGGACGGCACCGTGCGCGGTTGATCCCGTGCACGCGACCGTGACGGTGCCCGGCTCGAAATCCCAGACCAACCGCACCCTGGTGCTCGCCGGACTGGCCGCCGCCCAGGGCGCCGGCGGCTCGACCATCAGCGGCGCGCTGCGCAGCCGCGACACCGATCTGATGATCGGTGCGCTGCAGACCCTCGGACTCGACATCACCGGAGCCGGATCCGAACTGGCCATCGGCGGCGCGCTGGCCCCCGGCGCGAGTGCGACGGTCGACTGCGGGCTGGCCGGCACCGTGCTGCGGTTCGTGCCGCCGCTGGCCGCGCTGAGCACCGCGCAGGTGAGGTTCGACGGCGACGAACAGGCCCGGACCCGGCCCATCGCCCCCCTGCTCGACGCGCTGCGCGGCCTGGGGGTGGACATCGACGGCACCGGGCTGCCGTTCACGGTGCACGGACGCGGGTCGGTCGCCGGCGGCGCCGTGCACATCGACGCCTCGGCCTCGTCACAGTTCGTGTCCGGCCTGCTGCTGTCCGGGGCCGCCTTCGCCGACGGTCTCACCGTCGTGCACACCGGCGCCTCGGTGCCCTCGGCCCCGCACATCGCGATGACCGTGGTGATGTTGCGCGAAGCCGGCGTGGAGGTCGACGACACTGCCGCCAACCAGTGGCGCGTGCACCCCGGTGTGGTCGCGGCCCGGCACTGGGAGGTCGAACCGGACCTGTCCAACTCGGTGCCGTTCCTGGCCGCGGCGGTGGCCACCGGTGGTGCGGTGCGCATCACCGGCTGGCCCCGGGTCAGCTTGCAACCCGCGGACACCATCCTGTCGATCCTGAAACTGCTGGGATCCACGGTGCACCAAGCCGATTCGCACCTGGAGGTGCGGGGGGCGCCCGGTGGATACCCGGGCTTCGACGTCGACCTACACGACGTCGGGGAGCTGGCTCCGGCGGTGGCTGCGCTGGCGGCGCTGGCGGCGCCGGGATCGGTGTCGCTGCTGACCGGGATCGCCCATTTGCGCGGCCACGAGACCGATCGGCTGGCGGCGTTGCGCACCGAGATCAACGCGCTCGGCGGGGACTGCGTCGAGACCCCGGACGGGTTGGTCATCACCGCCGCACCGCTGCACGCCGGCACCTGGCACTCCTACGCCGACCACCGGATGGCGATGGCCGGCGCCATCATCGGGCTTCGGGTGCCCGGCGTCGAGGTGGAGGACATCGGCACCACCGCCAAGACGCTGCCCGAGTTCCCCGAGCTGTGGGCCGACATGCTGGTGCGCGGTTGAGACAACACGAGTACGACGAGTCCGACGTCAAGATCCGGTCGGGCCGCGGCTCGCGTCCGCGCACCAAGACCCGTCCCGAACACGCCGACGCCGTATCGGCCATGGTGGTCACCGTCGACCGCGGCCGCTGGGGGTGCGTGCTCGGCGGCGATCCGCACCGGCCGGTGACCGCGATGCGCGCCCGGGAACTGGGCCGCACCCCGATCGTGGTCGGCGACGAGGTGGACGTGGTGGGCGATCTGACCGGCCGGCCCGACACCCTGGCGCGCATCGTGCGCCGCGCCGAGCGTCGAACGGTGTTGCGGCGCACCGCCGATGACACCGACCCCACCGAACGGGTGGTGGTCGCCAACGCCGACCAGTTGCTCATGGTGGTGGCCCTGGCCGACCCGCCGCCGCGCACTGGGCTGGTGGACCGCGCGCTGATCGCGGCCTACGCCGGCGGCATCCAGCCGATCCTGTGCCTGACCAAGACCGACCTGGCCGCCCCGGACTCGTTCGCCGAACAGTTCGCCGACCTGGACCTCACGGTGATCACCGCCGGGCGTGACGATCCGCTGCCCGAGGTCGAGCACCTCCTCACCGGCCGGGTCACGGTGCTACTCGGGCATTCCGGGGTTGGCAAGTCGACATTGGTGAATCGCCTTGTACCGCAAGCCGATCGGGCCACCGGAGAGGTATCCGGCGTCGGCAAGGGCAAACACACCTCCACCCAGTCGGTCGCCCTGCCACTGCCGGGCGGCGGCTGGGTCATCGACACGCCGGGGATCCGCTCGTTCGGCCTGGCCCACATCGAGCCGGCCGACGTGCTGCGGGCCTTCTCCGATCTCGCCGAGGTCACCGAGGACTGTCCCCGCGGCTGCGGCCACCTGGGGCCGCCGGCCGACCCGGAGTGCGCGCTGGACGCCCTGACCGGCCCGCAGGCCAGGCGGGTGGCCGCGGCGCGACGGCTGCTGACCGCGTTGACCGAAGCGGCCGCGTACTGAAGATTTGTTTGAGCACGCCAACAGAGAGGCACACCGCAGACATGACTTCCGCCCCCGAGGTTCCCCAGCTCGTGCTCAACGACGGCAACCGCATTCCACAGTTCGGTTTCGGCGTCTTCCAGATCCCGCCCGGCGACACCGCGTCCGCGGTGCGCACGGCGCTGGAGATCGGCTACCGCCACATCGACACCGCGGAGATGTACCAGAACGAGAAGGGGGTCGGGCAGGGGATCCGCGACGCCGGTGTGGATCGCGGCGAGGTGTTCATCACCAGCAAACTCAACAACGGATTTCACAAGCCCGACGACGCGCGCCGCGCCTTCGACAAGACCATCGAGGCCCTCGGCTTCGACTACGTCGACCTGT
>CAZHUU010000174.1:897-1416 GCA_964535335.1 uncultured Mycobacterium sp. | reverse complement strand
CCACTGGCCGTTGCCGACGCTGTACGACGGTGACTTCGTCTCGACCTGGCAGACCCTCGAGGAGTTCAAGAACGACGGCCGCGCCCGCAGCATCGGGGTGTCCAACTTCCAGGTCCACCATCTGGAGCGGCTGGCCCGGGACACCGAGACCGTGCCCGCCGTCAACCAGATCGAGGTGCACCCGTACTTCGCCAACGACGCGGTGCGGAGCTACGGCGTCGAGCACACCATCCTGACCGAGGCGTGGTCGCCGATCGCCCAGGGCAACGTTCTCGACGACGCGGAACTGAAGCGAATCGCCGACGCCACAGGCAAATCCGTCGCCCAGGTGGTGCTCCGCTGGCACATTCAGCGTGGCAATATCATCTTCCCGAAGTCGGTGACACCGGAGCGAGTGAAGGCCAACTTCGACATCTTCGACTTCGAACTGACGTCGGCCGACGTCGATGCGATCACTGCACTCGACAAGGGCGAGGAAGGCCGGAACGGTCCGCATCCGGACACGCTCGACATGATTCC
>CAZHUU010000174.1:0-887 GCA_964535335.1 uncultured Mycobacterium sp. | reverse complement strand
AGCTGTGTAGGTCGCCGGCCCAGGTGGTACTGCGCTGGCACATCGAGCGCGGCGACATCGTGTTCCCGAAATCCTCGACGCCGCAACGGATCAAGGAGAACATCGACATCTTCGACTTCGAGCTCAGCGAGGACCAGATCGACGAGCTTTCCGCCCTGGACAAGGGTGAGGCCGGGCGTCGCGGGCCGAATCCGGACACCTTCGACTGGATCCCCAAGTAGCGGCTCGCGCCGAGGCTACGCGGCCTTGGGCGCGCGCCGGTCGCGGCGCCAGGCCCGCACGGTCGCGACCGCGGTCTTCAGGCCCCGCTTTCGGCCGGTCTGCGGATCGACCCCGGCGTAGCCCGGCTCAAGCTCTGCGAACATCCGCTCGCTGCGGGTCTCCGGGGCGTCGTCGGCGGTGTCGCTCAGGAAGCGGTCCGGCAGCGACAGTTTGGCGATGGTGCGCCAGGTCTTGCCGTACTGCATCAGAAACGAGCCGGTGGTGTAGGGCAGGTCGTACTTGTCGCAGAGCTGCTGCACCCGGATCGAGATCTCGTAGAGCCGGTTGCTCGGCAGATCGGGATAGAGGTGGTGCTCGATCTGGTGGCAGAGGTTGCCGCTCATGAAGCGCAGCGCCGGGCCGGCCTCGAAGTTGGCGCTGCCCAGCATCTGGCGCAGGTACCACTGGCCCTTGCTCTCACCCACCATGTCGGTCTTGGTGAATTTGTCTGCGCCATCAGGGAAATGGCCGCAGAAGATCACGGCGTTGGCCCAGATGTTGCGGATGACGTTGGCCACCGCGTTGGCGGTCAGCGTCGAACGGTAGGTGGCACCCGGCGACAGCGAGGTGACGGCCGGGTAGGCGACGTAGTCCTTGAACACCTGGCTGCCGGCCTTGGCGCCGAA
>CAZHUU010000173.1:0-8877 GCA_964535335.1 uncultured Mycobacterium sp. | reverse complement strand
ACATCGACGAGGTCGACAAGATCGCCCGCAAGAGCGAGAACCCGTCGATCACCCGCGACGTCTCCGGAGAGGGCGTGCAGCAGGCACTGCTGAAGATCCTGGAGGGCACCCAGGCCTCGGTGCCCCCGCAGGGTGGCCGCAAGCACCCGCATCAGGAGTTCATCCAGATCGATACCACCAACGTGCTGTTCATCGTGGCCGGCGCGTTCGCCGGGCTGGAGAAGATCGTCTCCGACCGGGTGGGCAAGCGCGGGCTGGGCTTCGGCGCGGAGGTCAAGTCCAAGGCCGAGATCGACACCCAGGACCACTTCTCCGAGGTCATGCCGGAGGACCTGATCAAGTTCGGTCTGATCCCGGAGTTCATCGGCCGGCTTCCGGTGGTGGCGTCGGTGACCAACCTGGACAAGGAATCGTTGGTCAAGATCCTCTCCGAGCCGAAGAACGCGCTGGTGAAGCAGTACACCCGGCTGTTCGAGATGGACGGCGTGGAGCTGGAGTTCACCGACGACGCGCTCGAGGCCATCGCCGATCAGGCCATCCACCGCGGCACCGGTGCCCGCGGCCTGCGCGCGATCATGGAGGAAGTGCTGCTGCCGGTGATGTACGACATCCCCAGCCGCGACGACGTCGCCAAGGTCGTGGTGACCAAGGAGACCGTGCAGGACAACGTGCTGCCGACCATCGTGCCGCGCAAGCCGTCTCGAACCGAGCGCCGCGACAAGAGCGCCTGAGTCCCGGCTGGTCCTCGGCCCAGCGGGCACCTGACAGAATCGCCCGATGGCTTTCTTTGAGTTGGCGGCTGGACTCACTTCCTGCCCGCCGACGAAGCTTGCGATTCGTTCGACCCTCGACCTCGTCCAGTTCGTGGGTCAACTGGTGATCCCCGCCGGCGCGGTGTGGGTGATCGCCGTCATCGCGCGGCGCTACCGACCGACACGCCGCGGTATACGAGTGAACGCATCTTGGGTGTCCTCGACCGGCGATCCGTCCGGATAGTCGCGCTGGCGAGTGTTGCCGCGGGCCTGCTGATCTTCGGCGCCAGCATCTTCATCACCTCCGATGGCGGCCCCGACTGCGCGAAGCGCTTCGCGGTCGTCGCCGCGTTGGGCATGCTGATCACCCTCTGCGGTGGGATGGTGTCGGGACTCGCGTGGGCGATCGGCACGCAATCCGGCTGGGTGCTGTTGGCCACCTTCTTCGCTCTCGACGTGTGGATCGTGTTCGGCATGGCGATGATGCATCTCAACGGAATCCCCGGCGCGCCGGACGCCATGGTGATGTTGGCATTCATCACGCACGCCGTCTGCATGTATCTCGCCACCGTCTGGGGATTTCACGGCCGGAACCTGACCACCCTGGCGCAGATTCGCGCGGGCGAGGCGGGCCGTTCGATCGGCGCGGTGTGGGTATTCCTCGCCGCCTACATCGTCGTGGACTTCTTTCGCCACGAAGCGGGTCCCTTCGACTCGCCGGCGGGCAGCGCCGTGCTGTCGGCGTTGACCCTCAGTGCGCTCGCGCTGACGATGGGTAGCGGATACACGAAGTACCGCGAGGTGATGGCCGAGGAGACGGCCGGCCGGCGCATTCCCTCGCAAGCAGAGTCATCGGATCTCGACCAGGGGGAGTTCCCGGCGCGCGGCGACGGATAGCCGCTGGCGACCCAGTTCCGGCCAGGCCTGCACCGCGCAGAACGGCGCGCACTGATCCTGGCCCGACCGCGTTCCGACGTGCACGCAACACTGCAGCAGGCGCTCCTCGATCATCGTCGACATGTCCATGAACGGCTTCACGGTGAGCCGGACCACGCGCTCGCCGAGCAGGCGCCGAAGTTTGCGACGTCGGCCGGGCAACGCCGATGACGCTAGGGTCAGCAGCGTCGACATGCCCAGATCGCAACTCTCGCAGATGGTTTGCCAGATGTCGCCGATCTGCGGGTGGGACAGCGAGGACTGCTCGGAGAGCAGTCCGAGCAGGGATTCCTGTACCGCGGTGCGCAACTGGCGGGGTATCTCGGCGTCGGCGATGCGATTGGCCACCAGGCCCAGCTTCTCCTTGAGGCTGTCCTCGCCGACGAGCGACACCAGTGAACGCCACCGGTCACCGTCGTCGCGGAGCAGGTAACCGACCGAACAACAGTGCGGGTGCGAGCACGGCAACGCGGTCAGGTCGCGCCAGGTCACCTGCCCGCCGGTCTGCGGCCCGAGGCGTTTGAGCACGCCGGTGTGGGTGAGCCGGTCGAGCGGGTCGATGTCGCCGGATCGGCCGGAGCCGAACTGCGGCTGGAAGGTCAGGCCACCGACGTACGGGGTGTCCAGGGCAAGCCGGACCATCTGGCCGATCTCGGTGTCGTTGACACCCAACGCGACGGTCATGACCAGCGTGGTGAAGATCTCGTGTTCGGACAGCCGCTGCAGGGCCTGGGCCTTCGTCCGCCCCAGATCGCCACCGCGGTGGAACCGGTGCGTCGCCGCGGATAGGCCGTCGTACTGCAGGTAGACCTCGACACGCTCGCGGTGTCCGGTCAACAGGTCGAGCAGCGCGTCATCCGTCGCGATCCGGATTCCGTTGGTGTTCAGCAGGATCCGGGTTATCGGTCGGGCCACCAGCTCGGCCAACAGGTCACCGAGCCCGGGGTGCAGGGTCGGTTCTCCGCCGCTGAGCATGACGACGTCGAGGCGACCGTTCTCGCGGGCCAGGCGCTGATCCACGTTGGCCAGCACGTCGGCGACGTCGACCAGCGTGCGCAGATCCGGGGAGGAGTCGGTGAAGCAGGTGGGGCAGCGCAGATTGCAGGTCTCGGCGATGTCCTCGAGCAGGATGCAGGTGTGCTGGGTCTGCATCTCCGGCAGCCCGCGCAGGTAACCGGACGGGACGGGGTCGAAGTTCCCCGCCACATCGGGAGTGTGGGTCTTGGTGGGTGCGGTCCACTCCTCGAGGTAGGACAGGACCTCGGGATCCTCGTCGTAGAGGGTGCGCACCAGTCCGTGGGTGGCGCAGCCGCGTTCGAGCCAGACCCGCCCGTCGCGCTCGGTCAGCCAGCCGCCGAGTCGCGCCACGTCGGCCAGCGGCCGCTGTGGGTCCTCGCGGTGGCAATGCGGGCAGAACGCCGTCACGTAGCGCAGCACCCGGTCACCGCGCAGTCCCATCCCGCTCATGTCGCGGTGTACATGGTGGGGTTGATGCCGGTGCAGAACCCGACGCTGAAGAGCGATACGAGTGCCCAGCCGATCATCAGGCCCAGACCCAGCCCTTTCGCGTAACGGTTGCTCGACACGAGTAGTCCGGCGCCGCCGCCGAATGCGATGAGAGCCAGCATCACTGCCGCGCCCGCGAGTACCGCGTTACCGCCCTGGTCCGCCGAGCCGGCGACGCCGATCACCGCGAGTCCGACGAACAAGTTGATGGCGAAGTAGATCCCCGTTCCGGCGAACACCATACCGATGGCGATGCGTGAGGGCGTCGGCTGCGGCGGGGGCCCATACGGGTAGCCGGGAGGCGGCCCTCCCGGGTGGTAGGGGTAGCCGGGAGGCGGCGGGCCCGGGTGGTAGGGATAGCCCGGAGGTGGCGGCGGACCGGTCTGCCACTGGTCGGCCGGCGGGCGATCGTCGTCGGGACTCGGGCCGGGTGGGGGCATGGTCATACGCGCACTTCCTGATCGCGGACGGGGTGGCGGACGAGGGGGCGATAGTATCCGTGGCGGTATCCGTGGAAAAGCCGAACGCTCAGGATCGCCAGTGACGGCAGCAGGAACCATTGTGGCCGAGTCAAATCCAGCCAGACCGTGTCGTTGGCCCGGGTGAACTCCACGAAGAATCGGAACAGCGCGTAAGCCGCCACGTAGATGACGAACAGCTCACCCGGTTTCTCGATCCGATTTCGCAGCCACAGCAGAACCGCGAATGCGGTCAGCTGGAAGATGATCTCGTAGATGAATGACGGGTGCATCGCTTGTCCGGCAAGGCATCCCGGACAATCCGGGGTGCCCGCGGGTGCGTGCACCCCCCAGGGAAGGGTGGTGGGACGGCCGGGTGCCTCGGTGAGGTGACAGCCGATGCGGCCGATCGCCATCCCCAGTGCCACCGCCGGGGCGAAGAGGTCACCGGTCTTGCCGCGGTAGCCGCCGATCCGCTTGGCGATCAGGACACCGAGGTATGCCCCCAGCAGGCCGCCGAGAATGCTGCGTGACCCGAATTCCCATGCCTGCGACAGGCTCGGGTTGGCGCCGAAGTCGAGGTGTCGGGCCCACCCCGACAGGCGCATCCCGATCGCCCCGCCGACCAGGGCGCCGGTGACGGCGACAACGGATTGCTCGTTGACGGCGCCGCGGCGGCGTGCCTCAGCCACGAACACCACCATCGCCGCCAGCACCCCGGACGCCATGAACAGCCCGTGTATCGGGAGTGCGACGGGCCCGACGTACCAGGAGGGAGCCATCCCCCGAAATCTATCGGCCACGGCGGGTGGTGCGCAGCCGATTGCTATCGCGCGATGCGGTCCGCCCGGCTGTAGACGTTCATCGAGTCGCCGCGCAGGAACGCGACCAATGTCAGCCCGGACTGGGTGGCCAGATCAACCGCCAGCGACGACGGTGCCGACACGGCGGCCAGTACCGGGATGCCCGCCATCACCGCCTTCTGCGTCAGCTCGAAGGAGGCCCGGCCGCTGACCAGCAACACGGTGCCGCCCAGTGGGATCCGGTCGGCCTCCAGCGCCCAACCGATCACCTTGTCGACGGCGTTGTGGCGGCCGACGTCCTCGCGCGCCGCCAGTAGCGTGCCCTCGGCGTTGAACAGCGCGGCCGCGTGCAAGCCGCCGGTACTCGCGAAAACCTTCTGCGCTGAGCGCAATTGGGTAGGCAACGAGGTCAGGGCGGCGATCGGCACCGCGGTCGGATCGTCTCCAGGCGAGTGCCTGCTTGTCAGCCGCACCGCCTCCAGGGAGGCCTTACCGCACACCCCGCACGACGAGGTGGTGTAGAAGTTGCGGGTGACATCGGTGTCGGGCGGTGGCACGTCGGGCCGCAGCGTCACGTCCAGCACGTTGTAGGTGTTGGTGCCGTCAGCAGTTTCGGCGCCGCGACAGTACTGCACGGTCAGCACGTCGTCGCGGCGGCCGATCACGCCCTCGGTGAGCAGAAACCCCTGGGCCAGTTCGATATCGGAGCCCGGCGTCCGCATGGTGACCGTCAATGGTGTGCCGTTGACCCGGATCTCCAGCGGCTCCTCGACGACGAGGGTCTCCGGCCGTTCGGTGCTCTGGTCGGCGGTCAGGTGGCTGGCGCGCCGCCTCGACGTCACCCGTCCCATCGGTTGATCCCCGGGTCGCTGCGCTCCTGCCCGCCGGTGCCGATTCCCGGGTCGCTGCGCTCCTGCCCGCCGGTGGGCTCCAGTCGGATCACGACGGCCTTGGATACCGGCGTATTGGACTTCAACGCAACGTGATCCAGCGGTACCAGGGGATTGGTCTCGGGGTAGTAGGCGGCGGCGTTGCCGACCGGTGTCGAGTACGGCACCACCAGGAAGTCCTTGGCCCGGCGTTCCTGCAGTCGGCCGGCGCCGTCGGTGAACTCCGAGATCAGGTCGACCCGCTGCCCCTCGCTCAAACCGAGTCCGGCGATGTCGGCGGGATTGACGAAGATCACTCGCCGGCCACCCTTCACGCCGCGATAGCGGTCGTCGAGGCCGTAGATGGTGGTGTTGTACTGGTCGTGGCTGCGCAGGGTCTGCAGTATCAATCGCCCCGGCGGGACCGCCACCCACTGCAGCGGGTTGACGGCGAAGTTGGCCTTACCGGTGCTGGTGTGGAACTCCCGGGAATCGCGCGGTGGATGCGGAAGCTGGAACCCGTCCGGTTCGCGCACTCGGCGGTTGTAGTCGGCGAAGCCCGGGACCACGGCGGCGATGGCGTCACGGACGGCGTCGTAGTCGCCGGCGTAGGAGTCCCACGGCACCGGATGGTCGGGGCCGAGGACGGCGCGCGCCAGTTGGCAGACGATGGACACCTCGCTGCGGACCTGATCGCTGGGCGGTGTCAGGCTGCCGCGGGACAGGTGCACCATCGACATCGAATCCTCGACGGAGACAACCTGTTTGGTTCCGTTGTAGATGTCGCGGTCGGTGCGTCCCAGGGTCGGCAGGATCACCGCGGCGCGGCCGTGCACGAGGTGGCTGCGATTGAGCTTGGTGGAGATCTGCACGGTCAGCGCGCAGTTGCGCAGCGCCGCCTCGGTGACCTCGGTGTCGGGGGTGGCCGAGGCGAAGTTGCCGCCCATCCCGATGAACACCGACGCCCGCCCGTCGCGCATGGCGCGGATCGCCTCGACGGTGTCATAGCCGTGTTTGCGCGGGCTGGTGATCCCGAACCGGTCGTCCAGTGCGGCCAGGAAGCTCTCCGGCGCCCGCTCCCAGATGCCCATCGTGCGGTCGCCCTGGACGTTGGAGTGCCCGCGCACCGGGCACACTCCGGCACCGGGCTTGCCGATCATGCCGCGCAGCAGCAGCATGTTGGTCATCTCGGCGATGGTCGCCACCGCATGGGTGTGCTGGGTGATGCCCATCGCCCAGCACACGATCGTGCGCTGCGAGGCGGAGGCCATGTCGGCCACCCGGCGCAACTGCGACTCCTCGATGCCGGTCGCGGCCAGGACCTCGTCGAGGTCAACTCCGCGCACGTGCTGCACGTAGTCGTCGAACCCGGCTGTGTGGGCGGCGACGAAGTCGCGGTCGATCACCGTGCCGGGTGCCCGGTCCTCGGCCTCGACCAGCAGCCGGCCCAGGCCCTTGAACAGGGCCATGTCGCCGCCGAGGCGGATCTGGACGAACTCGTCGGCGATCGGAACACCATGCCCGAGCACTCCGTGCACCTTCTGCGGGTCCTTGAACCGGATCAACCCGGCCTCCGGCAGCGGGTTGACGGCGATGATCTTGGCGCCGTTGGCTTTCGCCTTCTCCAGCACCGACAGCATCCGCGGGTGGTTGGTGCCGGGGTTCTGCCCGGCGATGATGATCAGGTCGGCGTGGGCGACGTCGTCGACGGTCACCGAGCCCTTACCGATGCCGATCGAGTCGATCAGCGCCGTGCCGGAGGACTCGTGGCACATGTTGGAGCAGTCCGGCAGGTTGTTGGTGCCGAAGCTGCGCACCATCAGCTGGTAGAGGAACGCCGTCTCGTTGCTGGTGCGTCCGGAGGTGTAGAACACCGCCTCGTCGGGGCCGGCCAGCGCGCGCAGGTGCTCGCCGATCAGCGCGTACGCGCCGTCCCAGTCGATCGGCCGGTAGTGCTCGTCACCCGGCCGCAGCACCATCGGGTGGGTCAGCCGACCCTGCTGGGACAGCCAGTACTCCGGTTTGGCGGCCAGTTCGGCCACCGAGTGCCGGGCGAAGAAGTCCGGCGTCACCACCCGGCGGGTGGCCTCCTCCGCGACGGCCTTGGCGCCGTTCTCGCAGAACTCGGCGAACTTGCGCCCACCGTGCTCCTCGGGCCAGGCGCAGCCGGGGCAGTCGAAGCCGTCTCGCTGATTCAGCCGCAACCATGCCGCGGCGGTGCGGACCGGACCCATCTCGGCCAGGCTGCGGCGCAGGGACACCAGCACCGCCCGGACCCCGGCGGCCTCGGTCTTCGGCCGCCCGACGGTGACGGCGTGTTCGTCGTAGTCAGCACGGTGATCGGCTGCGGGCCTCATGAGCCCAATCTAGGCTGCGCGGACGATCAGCTGAACACGTCCGCGAAGAAGACGCGGGTGTCTTGGGCGCAAAGGAATGAAGTTGAGCGGAAACACGGTCCGGCTGCAGGCGATCAACAACGTCGAGGCCTACACGCCTCCGGCGGTCAGCTTCGTTCCGGGGGAGGAACCGGGGTCGATCTTCGGTTCGAACGTGTTCACCAAGGCCGAGATGCAGGGCCGGCTGCCCAAGTCGATCTACAAGTCGGTCGTCGCCACCATCGACAAGGGGGAGAAACTCGACCCGTCGATCGCCGACGCCGTCGCCGCGGCGATGAAGGACTGGGCGCTGGAGAAGGGCGCCACCCACTACGCGCACGTCTTCTACCCGATGACCGGGTTGACCGCAGAGAAGCACGACAGCTTCCTCGAACCGATCTCCGACGGCCAGACCCTGGCCGAGTTCGCGGGCAAGACCCTGATCCAGGGCGAGCCGGACGCCTCCAGCTTCCCGTCCGGCGGGCTGCGCAGCACCTTCGAGGCTCGCGGCTACACGGGCTGGGACGTCACCAGCCCGGCCTACATTCTGGAGAACCCCAACGGCAACACCCTGTGCATCCCGACGGTGTTCGTGTCGATGACCGGCGAGGCGCTGGACTACAAGGCGCCGTTGCTGCGCAGTCAGCAGGCGATGGGCACGCACGCCGAGCGCATCCTGAAGCTGTTCGGCCACAAGGACTTCGAGCATGTCGTCTCGTTCTGCGGCCCGGAGCAGGAGTACTTCCTGGTGGACCGGCACTTCTTCCTGGCCCGGCCGGACCTCATCAACGCCGGCCGGACCCTGTTCGGCGCGAAGCCGCCCAAGGGCCAGGAGTTCGACGACCACTACTTCGGTGCGGTGCCCGAGCGGGTGCTGGGCTTCATGATGGACACCGAGCGGGAGCTGTTCAAGCTCGGCATCCCGGCCAAGACCCGGCACAACGAGGTGGCACCAGGCCAGTTCGAGATCGCTCCGATGTTCGAGAGGGCCAACATCGCCTCGGATCATCAGCAACTGCTGATGACGGTGTTCAAGACCATCGCCAAGAAGCACGGCATGGAGTGCCTGTTCCACGAGAAGCCGTTCGCCGGGGTCAACGGCTCCGGTAAGCACGTCAACTTCTCGGTGGGCAACGCCCAGTTCGGTAGCCTGCTGGTGCCCGGTGACACCCCGCATG
>CAZHUU010000172.1:5339-8966 GCA_964535335.1 uncultured Mycobacterium sp. | reverse complement strand
GACATCCTGTGCCAGGGCCGGGGATCGGCGGCCAACTCCGCGGTCTGCTACGCGCTGGGGGTCACCGCCGTCGACCCGATCGCCAACCAGTTGCTGTTCGAACGGTTCCTCTCACCCGCCCGGGACGGACCACCCGACATCGACATCGACATCGAATCGGACCTCCGGGAGAAGGCGATTCAGTACGTCTACGACAAGTACGGCCGGGACTACGCCGCGCAGGTCGCCAACGTCATCACCTACCGGGGCCGCAGCGCGGTGCGCGACATGGCCCGCGCGCTCGGGTTCTCCCAGGGTCAGCAGGACGCCTGGAGCAAGCAGATCAGCCGCTGGAACGGGCTGGAGGACTCGCCCGATGTCGAGGACATCCCCGAATCGGTGATCGACCTGGCGATGCAGATCAAGAACCTGCCGCGGCACATGGGCATCCATTCCGGCGGCATGGTGATCTGCGACCGGCCCATCGCCGACGTATGCCCGGTGGAATGGGCGCGGATGGCGGATCGCAGCGTCCTGCAGTGGGACAAAGACGACTGTGCGGCAATCGGTTTGGTGAAGTTCGACCTGCTGGGCCTCGGCATGCTCTCCGCACTGCACTACGCGATCGACCTGATCGCCGAGCACAAGGGCATCGAGGTGGACCTGGCTCGTCTCGACCTGTCGGATCCGGCCGTGTACGAGATGTTGCAGCGCGCGGATTCCGTCGGAGTGTTCCAGGTGGAGTCGCGTGCGCAGATGGCGACGCTGCCCCGGTTGAAGCCGCGGGTGTTCTACGACCTGGTGGTGGAGGTGGCGCTGATCCGCCCCGGTCCCATCCAGGGCGGTTCGGTGCACCCCTACATCAAGCGCCGCAACGGACTCGAGCCGGTGGTGTACGACCATCCGTCGATGGAGCCGGCCCTGCGGAAGACGCTGGGGGTGCCGCTGTTTCAGGAACAGCTGATGCAACTCGCCGTGGACTGTGCGGGGTTCTCGCCGGCGGAGGCGGATCAGCTGCGCCGGGCCATGGGCTCCAAACGCTCCACCGAGAAGATGCGGCGGCTGCGGGATCGGTTCTACGCCGGGATGGCGCAGCGGCACGGGATCACCGGCGAGGTCGCCGAACGCATCTACGAGAAGCTGGAGGCCTTCGCCAATTTCGGCTTCCCGGAGAGTCATTCATTGAGCTTCGCCTCGCTGGTGTACTACTCCTCCTGGTTCAAGCTGTACCACCCGGCGGTCTTCTGCGCGGCGCTGCTGCGGGCCCAGCCGATGGGCTTCTACTCACCGCAGTCGTTGGTGGCGGACGCGCGCAGGCACGGAGTCACCGTGCGCGGGCCGGATGTCAACGCCAGCCTGGCGCACGCCACCTTGGAGGACAACGGCCTTACCGTGCGGTTGGGGTTGGGCGCGGTGCGCCACATCGGTGATGACCTCGCCCAGCGCATCGTCGACGAGCGAACGGACAACGGGACTTACGCCTCGCTGCTGGATCTGACTGGGCGGGTCCAACTTTCGGTCCCGCAGACCGAAGCGTTGGCCACCGCCGGAGCACTCGGGTGTTTCGGGGTCACCCGCCGCGAGGCGCTGTGGGCGGCCGGGGCCGCGGCCAACCAGCGACCCGACCGGCTGCCCGGGGTGGGGTCGTCGTCGCACGTTCCGGCGCTACCCGGCATGACGGAGGTGGAACTGGCCGCCGCCGACGTCTGGGCCACCGGCATCTCACCTGACAGCTACCCGACGCAGTTCCTGCGTGACGATCTCGACGCGTTGGGGGTGACCCCCGCCGACCGACTGCTCGGGGTGCCCGACGGCAGCCGGGTGCTGATCGCCGGGGCGGTGACCCACCGGCAACGCCCGGCCACCGCACAGGGTGTGACGTTCATGAACATCGAGGACGAGACCGGCATGGTCAACGTGCTCTGCACGCCGGGGGTGTGGGCGCGGCATCGCAAGCTGGCGCAGACGGCGTCGGCGCTACTGATCCGTGGGCAGGTGCAGAACGCCACCGGCGCGGTGACCGTGATGGCCGAACGGCTGGGTGCGATCTCGATGAAGGTCGGCTCCCGCTCGCGGGACTTCCGCTGACTCCGATGTGCGACGTGCGACGTGCGTGCCATTTCATCCGCGACACGCGATTGTCGGCGTATCAGAGTGCACATTCGATGGCCGCTGGGCCGTCGGTAGTCTCCAGACATGACACTCGATCTGACCGCTGATGAACTCCTGACCACCACCAGATCGGTGCGCAAGCGGCTCGACTTCGAGCGGCCGGTTCCGCGCGAGGTGCTGATGGAGTGTCTGGATCTCGCGCTGCAGGCACCCACCGGATCCAACGCCCAGGGCTGGCAGTGGGTGTTCGTCGAGGACCCCGCCAAGAAGAAGGCACTGGCCGACATCTACCGGTTCAACGCGACGCCGTACCTGAATCAGCCGAAGGCGCCGCACGGCGACGTCCGCGATGAGCAGATGGGAGCGGTGCGCAACTCTGCCATGTATCTCAACGAAAACCTAGAGAAGGCGCCCGTCTTGCTGATCCCGTGCCTGGAGGGCCGCCCGGAGCGGATGGACGCCGGCACGCAGGCTTCGTTCTGGGGGTCGCTGCTGCCCGCGGTGTGGAGCTTCATGCTGGCATTGCGCTCCCGCGGGCTGGGTTCGGCGTGGACCACGCTGCACCTGATCGGCAAGGGTGAGAAGCTGGCCGCGGATCTGCTCGGCATCCCGTTCGATCTGTACACCCAGGGCGGGCTGTTCCCGGTGGCCTATACCAAGGGCACCGACTTCAAGCCGGCCAACCGGCTGCCCGCCGAGCAGCTGACCCATTGGGACAGCTGGTAAGCCGTTACACCGCTCCGTCGAACCCGTGCTGCCGCCACGCCTCGTAGGCGGCCACCGCGGCGGCGTTGGACAGGTTCAATGATCGCCGGCCGGCCAGCATGGGGATGCGCACCCGTTCGGTGATGTGTGGGTCGGCCAGCGTCGCATCGTCCAACCCGGTCGGTTCGGGACCGAACAGCAGCACGTCACCGGGTCGGTAGGCGATGTCGGCGAAGGAGCGGCCGGCGTGCGCGGTGAACGCGAAAACCCGCGCGGCGCCGATCGCCGCCCACGCGGCCTCCAGCGACGGATGCACCGTCACCGAGGCCAGATCGTGGTAGTCCAGACCGGCCCGCCGCAGCTTCGGCTCGGATAGGTCGAACCCGAGCGGCTCGACCAGGTGCAGCTCGCATCCGGTGGCGGCCACCAGCCGGAGCGCGTTACCGGTGTTCGGCGCGAGCCGCGGGGAGCGCAAGACGATGTGGAACAGAGCTTTGCAGGCCGGCGCGGATCTGCCGAGCTGATGGTCGAGGTGGGCACGCACGGTCGGCCACTCGGGGGCGATGATGCTGTAGACGCAGGTGTCCCGCAGTGAGCCCTGCGCCTGCGGATGCAGGTTGATCTGATGGCTGCGCAGCACACCGTCGAGTTTGGCGCCGAGCCGCTCGATGGCGCGGCGGCTCCCGTGGTTGAAGAAGTGCGTGCGGAACTCCACGGCGATCGCATCGAGGTCCTCGAACGCGTGGCCCAGCAGCAGCCGCTTCGCCTGGGTGTTCAGCGCCGTTCGCTGAACGCTGCGCCGGTACCAGGTCGATCCGATCTCCAGCCGGC
>CAZHUU010000172.1:0-5329 GCA_964535335.1 uncultured Mycobacterium sp. | reverse complement strand
GTTCTGTGCGTCGATGTTCATGTAGGTCGTCATCCCCACCGCACGCCCGCTGCCGGGGTCGAGCACAGCGAAGGCGCACATGCTTCCGCGGGCCTGTTCGTCGAGCCGGCGCTGGATCTCGCCGCGCATCTGATCCGGGTCGGGGATCAGTGTGTACCAGAGCTGCCAGAGTTCGCCGTCTCGGACGGCATCGCAGAGATCGTCGTGGTGGTCGGGCGTGAGCGGCTCGATCCGGACGTGGACACCCTCGAGAGTGATCGGCGTCGCCCAGGTGTTCATCGGCACCCGCCCAACATACGGGCTGCGTTGTTGTGACTGCCATACTCGACGGGTGCCGCGCTGGGTCGACCGCGAGTTCGTCGGCCAGGACTTCCGGGACGAGGACCTTGCCGCCCTGCGCACCGAGCGGGTGGTGTTCACCGAATGCGATTTCGGCGGCGCCGACCTGGCCGAGTCGGTGCACCAGGGGTCGGCGTTCCGTAACTGCCGCTTTCTGCGAACGGTGCTCTGGCACAGCACTTTCCGGAACTCCAGCCTGCTGGGCTCGACGTTCGAGGACTGCCGGCTGCGACCGATCGTGTTCGATGAGGTGGACTTCACCCTCGCTGTGTTGGGTGGAGCGGATCTGCGCGGCGTCGATCTTTCCGGGTGCCGGCTGCGGGAGACCGGACTGGTGGGCGCCGATCTGCGCAAGGCGGTGCTGCGCGGGGCGGATTTGTCCGGTGCGCGCACCAACGGCCTGCGACTCGAGCAGGCCGACCTGCGCGGCGCCCGCATCGACGCCACGCTGTGGACCACGGCGGTCTGTCGCGGTGCCCGTATCGACGTCGCGCAGGCGCTGGCCTACGCCGTCGCGCACGGCCTCGACGTGTCGGGGGAGTGAGCTACTTCCACACCAGCAGGTCGATCACGCCGTTGATGCCGGCGGCCGACGGGCTACCCACCTCCACGGTCGAGTAACCCAGGCCGATGTAGATGCACACGATCAGGGTCATCGCCACGGCCAACATGATGTCGGCCCTGGTGCGGCGCGCGAGCAGGCCGGCCAGCCCGCCCGCGGCCAACAGACATTGGAAGAGCAGATCGAAGTCCAGGCCGCGCTGACCGAGTGCGAACGAGTGCGCCAGGTTGATCACGACCGTCCCGATCAGCACCCCGAAGAACACCGGGCGGACCCGGCCGAACGCGGTCTCGGGATCGGTGTGCGGGTCGAGGTCCGACTGGGGCAGCAGGAACGACATCACCAAAATGCCCGAGGGGACGGCGAGGAAGGCCAGCAGTCCGAGCACCGAGATCTCCTCGCCATGGACGGCGTACCTGACCGCCAGCCAGACCTGCACGATCGAGGCCAGCAGGAAGGCCTGCCAGAGCACCCCCGGTGCGAAGGGCCGCCGCGTTCCGTGCCGCCAATCGCGCACCGTGACCGCCAACTCCTGCAGCACCCGACCGAACGCCATGCCGAGGATCACGGTGTAGAAGAACCACATGCGGCGATGATGACACGCGGTTCAGCGCAGGATGTGCATGTGCCAGCCCTCGGCTGTGTTTGAGCTGTTGAGTCAGAACTCTGGCACATCGTTACTCGCACTTTGTGTGCGTGGGTTCTGACTCAACGCAATCACGCGCCGCCGGCCGGAGCGGGACGCTAGGCGCTCTTGATGGCGCGACTCCTCAGCGGGAGCACTGCTCCCGCATCGTCGTCACGCGCTCTTGAGCCGGATCTTCCAGCGCACGAACGTCAGGTACCCGATGCACAGCACCCCGAGCATGGCCATGTCGAACCACCACGCCGACGCCGTGTGCTCCCAGTGCCGGTCCTTGGGGGTCAGCGGACCGGGCACCAGCTTGATCAGGTCGACCGTCGAGGCCGACGCCGCGAAACCCCAGCGGGCCGGGGTCAGCCAGGACAGCTGGTCGAGCACCAGGCGGCCGGTAACCGGGATCATGCCGCCGGAGAACACCAACTGGCTCATGACGGCGACCACCAGCAGCGGCATGATCTGCTCGTTGGACTTGGCCATCGCCGACAGGGCCAGACCCACCATCGCCGCGGTCACCGTCGTCGCCGCCATCACCACGAACAACTCCAGTGTCGGGCTCAGGAATGTCAGCGACCCCTGCGTCGGCGACCCCTTGCCGGCCACCGTGATCGCGGTGACGATCGTGGACTGCACGATCGCGAACGCCGCGTAGATGCAGACCTTGGCCAGCAGGTAGGCCGTCGTCGACAACCCGACCGCCTGCTCGCGGCGGAAGATCGCGCGCTCACCGATCAGGTCGCGCACCGTCAACGCGGTGCCCATGAAGATCGCGCCGACGTTGAGCAGCACCAGGATCTGGCCCGGCTCGTTGGGGGCGTTGCCCATCGGGTCGGGCACCCCGAAGCCGACGGTGCCCGGCACCGACAGCGACAGCACGCCCATGATGAACGGCAGCAGCGCCAGGAATGCGAAGTAGCCGCGGTCGGAGATGATCAACCGCATCTGGCGGCGCGCGATGGTGGAGAACTGGCGCAACAGGCTGGTGTGGGTGGGCTCGCCAATGTCCGACGGCTGCTCCAGCGGCGGTGGCGGTGGCGTCGGGCCGGTCAGGGCGCGGTAGCGCTGGTTGGCGCCGTCGGGGTCGCTGGCCACACTGCTGAAGATGTCGGCCCAGTTGGTGGTGCCCATGGCCGGGCCGATCTGGCTGGGCGGCCCGCAGAACGCGGTCTTGCCGCCGGGCGCCAGCAGCAGCACCTGATCACACACGTCGAGGTAGGTCAGTGAGTGCGTGACCACCAGCACCACACGGCCGGCGTCGGCCAGCTGGCGCAGCATCGTCATCACCTGGCGGTCCAGCGCGGGGTCCAGGCCGGAGGTGGGCTCGTCGAGGATCAGCAGTGACGGACCGGTCAGCAGTTCGAGCGCCACCGACGCGCGTTTGCGCTGCCCGCCGGACAGCTTGTCCACCCTGGTGTCGGCGTGCTGGGTCATCTCCAGCTCGGCCAGCACCTGCGCGACCACCTGCTGGCGGTCCTCCTTGGTGGTGTCCGGCGGCAGCCGCAGTTCCGCGGCGTACATCAGCGCCTGGTTGACGGTGAGCTGGCCGTGCACCACATCGTCCTGCGGCACCATGCCGATCCGGGACCGCAGTGAGGCGTACTCGGCGTGCACGTTGTGACCCTCGAAGGTCACGGTTCCGCTGGTGGGGTGGGTGTAGCCGGCGACCAGTCGGGCGAACGTCGACTTGCCCGCACCCGACGGCCCGATCACCGCGGTCAGCGTGCCCGGCCGGGCGGTCAGCGAGATGTTGTCCAGCAGGGTCTTGTTGTTCTCGATCGTCCAGGTGACCGCCCGTACGTCGAGCCCGCCGGACGCGGTCGCGGCCTCGGTCTCGGTGCGGCGGACCAGCGTGCCGTGGCTGAACAGCAGGTCGACGTTGCCGATCGTGACGACGTCACCCTCGTCGAGCAGCGCGGTGTCCACCCGGGCGCCGTTGACGAAGGTGCCGTTGATGCTGCGGTTGTCGGCGATCTCCGTCCCGCCCGGGGTGGGGATCAGGGTGGCGTGGTGGCGCGAGGCCAGCACGTCCGGGATGACGATGTCGTTGTCGGTGGCCCGGCCGATCTTGACCGCCCCGGGCGGCACCTCGGCCGGGGCCCCGCCGGGACGCAGAATCTTCAGCATCGAGGTCGCCAGGTTCGACGACCCGCCCGGCTTGACGGCCACCGGGCGCATCTGGGTGGGTGCGGCCGCGGGCGCCGGTCCGGTCGGCGGCCGGGTCGGGTAGGCGGGCTGGCTGCGCGACGGCGGGTAGGCCTGCGGGCGGGACTGGGACGGCGGCGAATAGGAGCTCGCGGTGGACTGGCCCGCGCTGGGCGCGGCCGGCCATGACGGTGTCGACGTGGGTGCCGCGACGCGCACCGAGGACGTCGGCGGCGGACGGCCGACCGAGCCCTGGTCGCGGCCCAGCTCGAAACTCAGCGCCGGACCGTCCGGGTTGCCGATGTTGACGGTCATCCGGTCGGTGATGTCGACCGCGGGCAGCCGGCGGCCGTTGACGAACATGCCGTTGAGCGAGCCGTTGTCGATCGCCATCCACCGGCCGTGGTCATAGCGCAGCACCAGATGCGCGCGGGAGATCAGGGGATGCGCCACCCGCACGTCGGCGCGCAGATCACGGCCGACAACGACGTCGTGCCCGGCGGCGAAGGTGCGCTGCGAACCGTCGTTGCGAACGGTCAGAACAGGCGCGACTGGTCGGCTCATCGGAACCAACTCTATCGGTCCCGCCGGGTCTGGCCCCTTATCAACCCGGGGATCAGCCTGGGGCGCCGGTCACCACGCAGAGGGTGCGCGAGTAGATGGTCGGCATGCACTTGTTGCAGTGGTTGCACAGTGACTTCACCGAGTGCGCGTCGCCGTCGGCCTGGATCCGGTTGATCAGATCGGGCTCGGCGAGCAGGGCGCGGCCCATCGCCACGAACTCGAATCCGTCGGCCATCGCCTGGTCCATGGTCTCGCGGTTGGTCACCCCGCCCAGCAGGATCAGCGGCAACGTGAGCTCCTTGCGGAACTGCATGGCGTCGCGCAACAGGTACGCGTCCCGATAGGGGTACTCGCGCAGGAACTTGTTGCCGGTCATCCGCATGCCCCAGCTGATCGGGGGCTTCTGCGCCGCGGCGAACTCCTTGAGCGGGGCGTCGCCGCGGAACAGGTACATCGGGTTGAGCAGCGAGCTGCCCGCGGTGAGCTCCAGCGCGTCCAGGCCGCCGTCGTCCTGCAGCCACTTCGCCGTCTGCAGCGCCTCCTCGATGGAGATGCCGCCGCGTACCCCGTCGGCCATGTTCAGCTTGGCGGTGACCGCGATCGGGGCCGGGCCCAGCCGCTCGACCTCGCGGCGCACCGCCAGCACGATGCCGCGGGCCACCTTGGCGCGGTTCTCCAGCGACCCGCCGAACTCGTCGGTGCGCCGGTTGACCAGCGGCGACAGGAACGAGCTCGCCAGATAGTTGTGTCCGAGGTGAATCTCGACGGCGTCGAAACCGGCGTCGATCGCGAATCGGGCGGAAGCGGCGTGCGCGGCGATGACGTCGTTGATGTCGTGGCGGTCGGCGTGCTTGGCGAACTTCATCGCCAGCGGGTTGAAGAACCGCACCGGCGCCAGCGCCTGGGCCTTGTTCGAGCGCGAGTTCGCCACCGGGCCGGCGTGACCGATCTGGGCGCTGATGGCGGCGCCCTCGGCGTGAATGGCGTCGGTGAGCCGCTGCAGACCGGGGACCGCCTGCGGGCGCATCCAGATCTGGCCCCCGTTGGTGCGCCCGCCCTGGCTCACCGCGCAGTACGCCACC
>CAZHUU010000171.1:0-9125 GCA_964535335.1 uncultured Mycobacterium sp. | reverse complement strand
GGGTGGCTGACGGGACTCGAACCCGCGACAGCCAGGATCACAACCTGGTGCTCTACCAACTGAACTACAGCCACCATTGCCGCGCAGCGGCGTCGTCGATACTAGCCGGTTTCGGGCCCTGCGGCCGAATCGGTTGCACCGAGGTCAGCGGCGAGGGCGGCGATCTCGCTGGTAGATGGCCCCGGAGGCGCTACGAAGGCGGTCCGCCGGTAGTACTTCAGTTCCTTGATCGACTCCTGGATGTCGGCCAGAGCCCGGTGGGCGAGGCCCTTCTCCGGCTGGCCGTAGTAGATCTTGGGATACCAGCGCCGGCACAGCTCCTTGATGGAGCTCACGTCGATCATCCGGTAGTGCAGGTACTCGTCCAGAGTCGGCATGTCGCGCGCGATGAAACCGCGGTCGGTGGCGATCGAATTCCCGGCCAGCGGCGCGGTCTTGGCCTGCTTCACGTGGCTGCGGATGTAGTCGAGGACCAACTGTTCGGCGGCCGCGATATCGACGGTCGAGGCGCGCACCTCCTGGGTCAGGCCGGAGCGGTGGTGCATCTGAGCGACGACCTCGATCATCCCGTCCAGCGCCGCGTCGTCGGCGTGGATCACCACGTCGATGCCCTCGCCGAGCACGTTGAGTTCGGCGTCGGTCACCAGGGCGGCGATCTCGATAAGCCGGTCCGAGCGCAGGTCCAGGCCGGTCATCTCGCAGTCGATCCACACCAATTCATCCCGCACAGCGATCCACAGTAGGCCCACCCCGGTCTCCGGCGCCGTTCCACCCGTCGGCGCCGCCCACCGCCAAGTAGTGTCTTAGCGGCCAACTTGCACGTACTGACGGAGGATCACGCCATGACGAGCGAATCGACGGCGACTCCCGCCCTGCAGATCGCCGCCGGATACACGACCACCGGAGCGGCGCTCGAACTGGGCGCGGTCGTGGTGGACGGGGTCGTGGATCCGTCCGCTCAGATTCGCATCCCGCTGGCGATGATGAACCGCCACGGGCTGGTCGCCGGCGCCACCGGCACCGGTAAGACCAAGACGTTGCAGGTGATCGCCGAGCAGCTTTCGGCCGCCGGTGTGCCGGTTCTGATGGCCGACGTCAAGGGTGATCTCTCGGGCCTGTCGCGGCCGGGTGAGGCCGGCGACCGCACCACCCAGCGCGCCCAGGACACCGGCGACGATTGGACGCCGACGCCGTTCCCGGTGGAGTTCCTCTCCCTGGGTACCAAGGGGATCGGTGTGCCGGTGCGCGCGACCATCTCCGCCTTCGGCCCGATCCTGCTGTCGAAGGTATTGGGGCTCAACGCAACTCAGGAGTCCACCCTCGGCCTGATCTTCCACTGGGCCGATCAGCAGGGGCTGCCGTTGCTGGACCTGAAGGATCTGCGCTCGGTGATCACCCATCTCACCAGCGATGAGGGCAAGGAGCAGCTCAAGACGATCGGCGGGGTGTCGGCCCAGACCGCCGGGGTGATCCTGCGGGCCCTGGTCAACCTCGAGGCCGAGGGCGGCGACACGTTCTTCGGCGAGCCGGAGATCGACCCCGCGGACCTGCTGCGGGTCGACGCCCAAGGCCGAGGTGTGATCTCGCTGCTGGAGTTGGGCGATCAGGCTGCCCGGCCGGTGATGTTCTCCACCTTCCTGATGTGGGTGCTGGCCGATCTGTTCACGTATCTGCCCGAGGTCGGCGACGTCGACAAGCCCAAGTTGGTGTTCTTCTTCGACGAGGCGCACCTGTTGTTCACCGACGCCTCCAAGGCGTTCTTGCAGCAGGTGGAGCAGACGGTGAAGCTGATCCGGTCCAAGGGTGTGGGCGTGTTCTTCTGCACCCAGTTGCCCACCGATGTGCCCAACGAGGTGCTGTCCCAATTGGGTGCGCGCATCCAGCATGCTTTGCGCGCCTTCACCCCGGACGACCAGCAGGCACTGTCCAAGACGGTGCGCACCTACCCGAAGACCCAGTTCTACGACCTGGCCACCGACCTCACGTCGCTGGGCATCGGCGAGGCGATCGTCACCGTGCTCTCCGAACGCGGTGCCCCCACCCCGGTGGCATGGACCCGGCTGCGGGCGCCGCGCTCCCTGATGGACACCATCGGACCGGACTACATCAAGGCCGTGGCGCAGGCCAGCCCGCTGTTCCTGAAATACGGGCAGACCGTCGACCGGGAGTCGGCCTACGAGATGCTGGCGGCCAAGCTGGCACCGCCGCCCGAAGAGGCCGTCGACCTGCCGCCACTGCTGCCCGAGGGCATCGACCTGCCGCCGATGCCCAAGCAGGTGGAGAAGGCCGAGCCGGGCATGCTCGAGCAGATGATGGACAACCCGGCGTTCAAGAGCGCCATGCGCTCGGCGGGCACGGTGATCGGCCGGGAGATCACCCGGAGCATCTTCGGGACGGGCCGCCGGAGGCGCTAGGCGCCGACATCAGGCACCGGAGGCGCTAGGCGCCGACATCAGGCACCGGAGGCGCTAGGCGCCGCCCAGCTTCTTGTAGACCGCCCCGACGATCGGCGTGACGATCGCCCGCGGCGCGTACCCGCTCGCCACCGACATCGCCTTCGACGTCAGGCCCGGAACCACGCGCATCTTGTTGCGCTCCAGGCCATCCAGCGAGATCCGCGCCGTGTACTCGGTGTCGATCCAGAGGAAGTCGGGGATCAACCGTTCGACCAGGGACTGCTCTTCGGGGTCGGGCAACTCGGTGCGCACCGGACCCGGCGCGAGCAGCGTGACGTGGACGCCGGCGTCCTTCAGTTCGCCGCGCAGGGATTCACTGAAGGTGTTGGCGAACGCCTTGGACGCCGCATACGTGGCGTTGTTGGGGATCGGGGAGTTGCCCGCCGCCGAGCCCGAGATCAGGATCCCGCCGGCCCGGCGCGCGGTCATCCCGGGCAACACGGCCAGCACCAGATCGTGCACGCCCAGCACGTTGAGCTGAACCTGCGCCTTCTCGGCCGCCGGGTCGAGACTGGCCACCGGGCCGAAGGTCGCGGTGCCCGCATTCGCGCACAGGATGGAAATGTTTCGGCTGGCCAACTCGTCGGCCAACCCGGCGCGTTCGGTGGGATCGGCCAGGTCGACGCCGCGCACCTCGACGGTCACGCCGTAGCGCCCGGTCAACCTCGCGGCCAGCTCGTCGAGAACGTCCGTGCGCCGCGCCGTGACGATCAGGTGGTGGCCGCGGGCGGCGAGTTCGGTGGCCAAGGCTTCACCGATGCCCTGGGAGGCACCGGTGACGACGGCCCGGCTGTCCGGGGCGGGGGCGGGAACTGGCATGCGGCAATCGTAAGGGGGCCGATCCTGCGGGCCGGAGCGGAGCGATTCGGGGGATGGATCCGGCGGGCCGGAGCGTAGCGACTCGGGGGATCGATACGCTGGCCCGCATGAGCAGCCGCCGGCCGGGTTCGCCACCCGCCGGGCGGTCCAAGGTTGTGGCGTGGGCGTTGTGGGACTGCGGTTCCACCGGTCTGAACGCCATCGTCGTCACCTTCGTCTTCTCGGTTTACCTGACCGGCACGGTCGGGCAGGGCTTATCGGGTGGGGTTTCCCCGGCCAGCCAGCTGGGGCGCGCACTGGCCATCGCGGGCGTCACCGTCGCCGTGCTCGCGCCGCTCACCGGTGTGCTGGTGCAGGCACCGCACCGGCGCCGGGTCGCGCTGACCGTGCTGACTGCGCTCGCCGTGCTGTCGACCGCCTCGACCAGCCTGATCCGGGCCGAACCCGCGTACCTGGTTCCCGGCCTCGCGCTACTCGCGCTGACCGCCGCGTGCAGCGACCTGGCGAGCGTTCCCTACAACGCGATGCTCCGCCAGCTGTCCACCCCGGAGACGTCCGGACGGATCTCCGGCCTGGGCTGGGCGGCGGGGTACGTGGGCAGTGTCCTGCTTCTGATGCTGGTGTACGTCGGATTGATCGGCGGCAGTGGGCCGACCCGCGGCCTGTTCGGCGTCGAGGTTTCGGACGGCAACAACGTGCGCGCGGCGATGCTGCTGACGGCCGCCTGGTTCGCCGTGTTCGCTCTTCCGCTGCTGCTGACCGCACACACGTTCGTGCCCCCCGCCGAGCCCGAGGCGCGGCCGGTCACCACCCTGCTCGGCGGCTATCGCCAGTTGTGGGCGGACCTGCGGACCGAGTGGCGGCGCGACCGCAACCTGGTCTACTACCTGCTGGTCAGTGCGGTGTTCCGGGACGGGCTGGCGGGCGTGTTCGCGTTCGGGGCGGTGCTGGGGGTCAGCGTTTACGGCATCTCGCAGTCGAACGTGCTGATTTTCGGTGTCGTCGCGTCGACCGTGGCCGCCGTCGGCGCCGTGATCGGCGGGCACCTCGACGACCGGGTCGGTGGCAAGCCGGTGATCGTCGGGTCGCTCGCGTCGATGATCGCCGCCGGCATCGCGCTGCTGTCGCTGTCGGGTCCCATCGCCTTCTGGGTATGCGGACTGCTGCTGTGCTTGTTCGTCGGACCCACCCAGTCGGCGGCCCGAACCCTGCTGCTGCAGATGGCCGGCCACGGCAAGGAGGGCGTCGCGTTCGGGCTCTACACCATGACCGGGCGCGCGGTCGCGTTCCTGGCGCCCTGGCTGTTCTTCCTGTTCGTCGACCTGTTCCACGCCGACCGCGCCGGCCTGATCGGGATCTGCGTCGTGCTGGCGGCCGGCCTGGCCGGCATGGTCGCGGTGCGGGTGCCCGGTCGGGCCTAGTCGGCGCCGGTGCAGATGGTCAGTCCGCGCCCGGTGCGCTGGCGCACCTGCACCCCGTTCACCGACACGGTGCAGGTGACGTCGCGTCCGACGTTGACGATCGCGACGCTCGCCGAACTCTTCGCCGGCGCGCTCAGGGTCACCTCTTTGCTCCACGGCAGCATCACGTTGAACTCGGTCTGCATCACCCCGCCGGTGTCGACGTAGGTGATGTTGATGGCGCGGCCGTCGCCGGAGACGTTGTAGACCACCGTGTCGGTGCCGGTCGGGCTGGGCGTCTCACCCGGCACGATCGGGGTGGTCGGCGCGGTGGTCGTCGGCGACGGCATCGCCGTCGTTGTCCTGGAGGGCACCCGCGTCGTGGTGGTCGGAGTGGGGCGCGACGTCGTGGTGCTCGACTGCGTGGCCGACGGCAGCGGGGCCACGACCGTCGACTCCTTCGATGAGCCCATGACGATCACCAGGGCGATCACCAGCCCCACGACCAGCAACACCGCGATCGCGGCCGCGATCCACAACCAGCGCGGTGACTTTGGGGGCTGCGGTGGTGGCTGCGGCGGCTCGGTGGGCGGGTAGCCGCCACCGGGCTGCCAGTACGGCGGCAGCTGCTGGGTGGGGTTGGTCATCGGCGACACGTAGCCCTGGCCGTAGTACGGCTGCCCATAGGGCTGGCCGGGGTACTGGCCCGAATAGGCGGGGTCGGCGTTCGGCGGGTAACCGTAGCCCGTCACCTGCGTCGGATCGGACCACTCCGGTCGTCGAGGATCGTTCATGCCCACCTCATGCCTGCAGGCTACCTGCGCCGCGGCCCGGCGCGGTTGCTGGCCCGCTGCCGGGGTGTTTACCGGCGACGGGCGGCGTGAACAGGGGTACCGGATCATCGCTGCGGCGTGCGGGGCGCCCGGTGGGAAAGTCGAGGTGGTGTGAGCGCGGAGGTGCGGGCGACGTACGGGGCTTCGCTGTCGCCCGATGCGACGGCATTCGCCCACCTCGTCGACGACGGTGGTTATCCGCGCGCCGTCCAACGGTTCCTGCGAGGGTGGCGAGCCAGTTCCTCCCGCGGCGTCGACCTGCCGGTCGACGGGCCGGTCACCCGCGTCCTGCATTCCGCCGACGGGCATTGGCTGGCGTGCGAGGTCGCCCCCGAGGGCGCGGAGCGCACCCAGATCTGGGTGGTCACCACCGACCCCGACGACCGACTGGCCCGCCGCATCGACGCGATGGAGAGCGGCACCGCCGAGCTGATCGCCTGGGACGGTAGCCGGGTGGCGGCCATTCTCACCGGGGACGACGGTGTCGGCCAGTCCACGCTGATCGATCCGGTCGACGGCCACCTGGTGGTCTTGGACCGGCGCTCCAGCGGCCGGCTGGTCGACGCGTGGGCGGGCGCAGCGTTGATCCGGGTGGGGCCGCGCGGCTACCGCGACCTGATCATGCTGCGCGGACTCACCGAGATCGCGCTGCTGCCATACGATCCCGGTGCCACCACCGATGCCGGGGTGATCCTCGACGACCACAGCCCACGCCGGTTGCGCAGCGGCCCGGACGGTATGGACTTCGCGCTCTACCACCCGGCACATACCTATGGTCCGGAGGCCGCCGAGGGCTATGTGCGCGCACTGATCCGCAGCGACAACGGCGGCGGCCACGCCCGGCTGCTCGAGGTCACCTCGACCCCGGACGGGGTGGCCTACCACGTCGTCGCCGAACGTCCCGGCCACGACCTCGACGAGTTCGCGGTGAGTGACGACCTGTCCACAGTGGCGCTGTTATGGAATATCAACGGCTGCAGTGAATTACAGATCCTCGAGTACGCCGACGGCACGTTGAGCGACCCCATCGCGCTGCCGAACCTGGTCGCCGGGGAACTGTCGATCAGCGCAGGCGGATCGATGGTGGCCATGACGGTCCAGGGACCCGACATGCCGCGCACCGTCGAACTCGTCGACCCGCGCTCACGGGAGTGGGAACGCATCGATCGCAGACCGAGCCGCGGTCCGGTGACCTCGTTGCCGACGCTCGAAACGGTGACGGCCCGGGACGGTCTGGCCCTCACGGGGTGGCTCTACCGGCCGCGAGACGATGTCGAGCTGGTGGGCGCCATGATCTTTCTGCACGGCGGACCGGAGGGCCAGTCCAGACCCGGCTACACCGAGCTGTTCCCCCACCTACTCGAGAGGGGGATCACGGTGTTCGCGCCGAACGTGCGAGGCTCGGGCGGCTTCGGACGGGCGTTCGCCCACGGTGACGAGAAGGAGAAGCGCTTCGCCGCCATCGACGACGTGGCGGACTGCGCGCGGCATCTGTCCGACGGAGGGCTGGCCGATCCGCACCGAATCGCCTGTGCCGGATGGTCGTACGGTGGCTATCTGACGCTGGCTGCCCTGACCTTACACCGCGAGTTCTTCGCGGCCGGCGTCAGCATCTGTGGAATGAGCGATCTGAACACCTTCTACCGCAACACCGAGGCGTGGATCGCGGCCGCGGCCCATCCGAAGTACGGCCATCCGGTCAGCGACCGCGATCTGCTCGACGCGCTGTCGCCACTGCAGCGGGTGGATGCCTTGACCGCGCCACTGCTGGTGGTGCACGGCGGCACCGACACCAACGTCCCGGTCTCCGAGTCCGAACAGATCGTCGACGCGTTGCACGCGCTCAACCGCACCGTGCGCTATCTGCTGTTCGACGATGACGGGCACGAGATCTCGAAGCGGGAGAACCGCGAGAGGCTGGCCACGGAAGTAGCGAACTGGCTGGTCGCCGCCTTCGCATCGGTGCGCGAGTCCTAAGGGCGGTTCATCCGATTCTCGGGGCAGATGTTTAGGAAACTTTCGGCCGGGTAAAACCCTGTCCGCCAACTAGTGGGGACGACAAGGGAGGCTCACGGTGCCAGGCCGCGGAATCATCGGCGCGATCGTCTTCGTGTGGCTGTTGATCGGGGTGATCGCGACATGGCAGCGCGGTTACTTCGCCAACAGCGACACCAACTGTGCGACGGCTGGGTCGATTGCCTTGACAGTGGTGGCCGGACCCCTGAACTACGCGGGTGTCAACCCGAAGGTTCAGGACTGCAACCTGCCGCAACCGAGTCAGTAGTGGGATGAAAGTAATTCAGCGAGTGGATGTTTGGAGGAAAGAATGATTGTTCTCGGAGCAATCCTGCTCATCCTGGGATTCGTGCTCAAGGTCCAGATCCTGTGGACCATTGGCATCATCCTGCTGGTGATCGGGGCAGTTCTGTGGCTGCTGGGCGCCGTCGGCCGCCCGGTCGGCGGCAGGCGTTACTGGTATTGACCGGTGCGCTGACGATCGCCGTCGGATGACAGCGCGGCAATCGTCATAGCGCGCAGCACATCGCGTGAACGCCCCTGGTCGGCCGACCTTGCCGCCAGGGGCTTCATGCTGTGGGGGGTCGAGTTGAGCAGCCCGAAGACGGCGTGCGCCATCAGCCGGGCATCGGCCTCGTCGAGTCGCGGGTGCAGTTCCCGCAGCACGCCGACCCAGATCTCGACATAACGTCGCTGGGCGCGCCGAACCTGGCGTTGGGCGCCAACCGGCAGATGCGCCAGATCGCGATCCTGGATGCGGATCAGGTCCGGCTCGCCCAGCGCGAAGTCGAGGTGAAACTCGACGAGGCCGTTGAGCGCCGCGGTCGGATCCGGGGCGTCGGCGATGACCGCCGAGGCGCCGGCCAGCAGCCGGGTGCTGATCCCGACCAGCAACTCGACCAGCAGTGCCTCCTTGTTGGGGAAGTGGCGGTAGATGGCGGGGCCGCTGACTCCGGCCGCCGCACCGATATCCTCCAGTCGGACGGCGAGGAAGCCGCGCTCGGCCATCAACCGCTCCGCGGCGGCCAGCAGCTGTGACCGCCGGTCGGACTTCTGCCTGCTGCGGCGCGTCTCCGGCTCGAACCGCCGGGCGCCGTCCGTCGAGCGCTGCGGTGAGCCTGCCATCTTCGACCCTCCCAGAATGCGTCTGGACGGTTGGGTTAATCTTCACTAACCTAGCACGAGTTAGTCGCCATTAACTCCATTCGGGACGGGACTTCGACGATGGCATCACCGGCAGCCAACCGCGAGGCGCACCTGCACCTCGTCGAACAGTTGCGCGCCAAGCTGGCCGCGGCCGCCCTCGGCGGTCCCGAACGCGCCCGTACTCGACATGTCGAGCGGGGAAAGCTGCTGCCGCGGGATCGGGTGGACGGGCTGCTGGACCCTGGCAGCCCCCTGCTGGAGGTCGCGCCGCTGGCCGCCGACGGCATGTACGACGACGACTGCCCCGCGGCCGGCATCATCACCGGCATCGGACGGGTGTCGGGCCGGGAATGCATGGTCGTGGCCAACGACGCGACGGTCAAGGGCGGCACCTACTACCCGATCACGGTCAAGAAGCACCTGCGAGCCCAGGAGATCGCCGCCCAGAACCGGCT
>CAZHUU010000170.1:0-9213 GCA_964535335.1 uncultured Mycobacterium sp. | reverse complement strand
TCCGCGACGTCCTCGTCCTCGGCCTCGTAGGGTTCCTCGAGCTCCTCGGCGGCCAGCTTGGCGGCCCGCTCGTCGACCTCGGGGGTGGTGACGACGTCGTCGATCGCCGCGATCACGTCGTCCCAGCTTCGGGCGACGATCTCGGCGATACCGTTCCACCGCTTCTGCCCGGCCCGCCCGGCGAACTGCTCCATGCCGCCGGCCACCAGGCCCAGGCTCGGGTTCCCGTTGAAGAACCGGGTGACCGCAGGCAGCTCGCACACCGTGCCGATCGACGACACGACGGCCAGCGTGTTGGCCAGCCGGCTGACCGACTCCTCGGTGGGCTTCTCGGCGAGCAGCTCCTCGACCGCGATGAGGTCGGCTTGGCGCTTCTCGGCCGGCTCCAGGGTGTGCGCGTTGGCGCTCTTCAGGCGGGCCCACCCGGGATGGTCGGTCAGATCGTTGTCGGCATCGGTGCGTACGAACGCGGCGAGGTCGGCGACCGATTCGAACGCGAACAGGTCCTCGTCCTTACCGAGGAAGGCCTCCCACTCGTCGCCGGCGTCGCGCCAGCGCGGCGCCCACAAGGTGTACAGATCACCAGCGGTGATACCGAGACGGACGGGAACGAGCTCAGCTGCCATGCCGGACAGCCTAACGAGGCTGTCTGGGCGGTAGCCTCCCCCCGTGGGGAGATTGGGTTCGGTGGTGGTGATTGCGCTGGCCTCGATGCTCGCCACCGTCGCCGTGCTGGGCGTGGCGGGCTACCTGATGTTCACCCGGCCCCAAGGCGACCCGCTGACCACCGCCGACGCCATCGTCGTTCTCGGCGGCGACGATGACGGGCGGCAGGACTACGGGTTGAGCCTGGCCCGGCAGGGCTACGCCAACAACGTGGTGCTGTCCAACTCCTCCGGTGACGACGACGCCGAGTTCCGCCGGGCCTGCGCCGCCGGCACCGAAGCCATCACCGTCATCTGTTTCCGTCCGGAGCCTTTCACCACCCGGGGCGAGGCGATGTTCGTCGCCCGCCTGGCCAAACAGAACAACTGGTCCCACCTGATCGTGGTGTCGTGGAACTTCCACATGGTGCGGGCCCGCTACATCTTCCACCAATGCTTTACCGGGACGCTGACCATGCGACCGGTGCCCCGCAGCTACAGCTACTCGGTTCGGAAGTGGGCCGAGACCTACACCTACCAGTACTTCGCGCTGGCCAAGGCTGCCCTGCTCGGTTGCGATTCACCGCCGTGAGTTCAGAGCACCGAATCGACGATGGCGCACATCTCAGCGCGGAATCGGGGGCGAGAGAACTTCTGTGCATGGTTGTGGACCTGGTGGACATCGAACTCGGCATCGTCGAAGCTGCGCATCGCGCTAGCGAAGCGTTCGACGACCTCCGCGTCGCTGCCCGGGGCGATGAGATGGCCGCTGACGCCTTGCACCACGGTGTCCAATGCTCCACCTGCCGCGGTCGCGATTACCGGCGTCCCGCACGACATGGCCTCGACCGGGACGATTCCGAAATCATCGACGCCTGGCATGAGCAAAGCACGTGCCCTGCGCTGCAAGGACAACAATTCCTTGTCCGATACGTGGCCCAAAAAGGTCGTGCGGCTACCGGCGACTGCCATGCACTGCTTCAGCATCCTCCCGACTCCGGCCACGACGAGCGGTACACCCGCAGCCGATGCAGCGGCGATGGCCAGTTCGGGCCGCTTGTAGGGTACGAGGCGACCGGCTAAGAGGAAGAAATCCTCGCGGGGCGTGTCGACGTCGACGGAGTAGAAGTCAGTGTCTACCGGGGGATGCACCACGGTCGAAGAACGCCCCCACCATCGCGCAATGCGGTCTTGGACCTCCCTCGAGTTGGCGACGATCCGAGTTACGAGGGGGGCGGCCTTCCGCTCGGTCCGACGGGTGATCGCAGAAAGGCCCGAGAGGGCGGCCTTTCCAAGGAGTCCGGAAGCCTCACCGTCCCGCATCGATTTATCCCAGGCCCAGCGGGCCGGTGAATGCACGTACGCGATTGTCGGCTTGTCCGTGGCGTGAACAGCGGATAGCGCCATGGAGTGGTGGCTGATCACCACTGCATCGACATCACCGAAATCCATGTGGCTGAAGGACGCAATGAAAAGTGGTAACAGCGGGGCGTGGGAACGCCGACCGATCAAACGGTGCAGCTGGTCGACACCGGTCACCGTGACCCGGCCTTCCAATGCGCCGATTTCGCAGCTTGACTCACCGATGGGTACGTGGACTTGGGCTGAGGGACATGCGGTGGCCAGCTGCTCGATCACCTTTTCGGATCCGCCAACGTCGATCAGTCGCTCATGGACGATCGCGATCTTCGGCGCGAGTTGCATTGCGAGAGCGTATCCTTCTTGCAAAATTGGCGCAGGGCATGGATTAACCCATGCGGCGCAAGATGAATTCATGAGTTGATTTCGGCCCACTACAGTTCCGGTACATGGATGTGTGTGTAGTCGACCACCCGCTGGTCGCCGCCCGGCTGACCACCCTGCGCGATGAGCGCACCGACAACGCCGGGTTCCGTGCGGCCCTAAGCGAGCTGACCCACATGCTGGTCTACGAGGCCACCCGTAGCGCGCCGCGCGAGACCATTCCGGTGCGCACCCCGCTGACCGAGACCACCGGCGCGCGGCTGGCCAACCCACCGCTGCTGGTGCCGGTGCTGCGGGCGGGGCTGGGCATGGTCGACCAGGCGCACGCGCTCATCCCGGAGGCCCGGGTCGGCTTCGTCGGGGTGGCCCGCGACGAGGCGACGCACCGTCCGACCCCGTACCTGGCGTCGCTGCCCGATGACCTCAGCACCCAGCCGGTGATGGTGCTGGATCCGATGCTGGCGACCGGCGGTTCGATGGTGTTCACCGTCGGACTGCTGCACGACCGCGGGGCGCGGGACATCACCGCCGTCTGCGTGGTGTGCGCACCCGAGGGCATCGCGGCGCTGGAGAAGGTTGCCCCGGAGGCCCGGTTGTTCACCGCGACAGTCGACGAGGGCCTCAACGACGTCGCCTATATCGTGCCCGGCCTCGGCGATGCCGGTGACCGGCAGTTCGGGCCCCGCTGACTACCAGTCCCGCGCCGCCGCCAGCAGCCGCGACTGGAACGCGGCGGCCCGAGACCGGGCGGCATCCAGATCGTTGTCGGGTGGCAGCCGAACTTCGGTGTAGCACTTGACCTTCGGTTCGGTGCCCGATGGGCGCACCACCATCCGGACCGACGCCCGATCGTCGCCGCCGGAGAGGATCACGGCGTCGGTGCGCTGTGCGCCGGGCCGGTGTAGCAGGTCGGTGACGGTCACGGGGACACCGGCCAGCTCGAGCGGCGGATGGTTGCGCAGCCGCGCCATCATCGCCGCGGCCTCGTCGGGGGTGGCGACCGCACGGGACACCGCCGCCGTGGTGTGCACACCGAACCGGCGGGCCAACCCGTCCAGCGCCACCGGCACCGAGCGCCCCTGGGCGCCAAGGCTGCTCACCAGATCGCAGGCCAGTACGGCGGCGCTGATCCCGTCCTTGTCGCGGACCGCGTCGGGGTCGACGCAGTGGCCGATGGCCTCCTCGTAGGCGTAAACCAGGCGGGCGTCGGGGATACCGTCGTCGGCGCGGGCCAGCCACTTGAAGCCGGTAAGGGTCTGCACGTGCCGGGCGCCGTGGTCGGCCGCGATCGCGGCAAGCAATTGCGAGGACACCACACTGCTGGCCACCACGGCGCTCCCGGCCGCTTGTCGGCCCAACCGGGCAAGGATGAAATCGCCCAGCAGCCAACCGGTTTCATCGCCGGAGAGCATCCGCCAGCCGGGCTCGGTGGGAATGCCCACCGCGCAGCGGTCGGCGTCGGGGTCCAGGGCGATCGCGATGCCGGCTCCGACCTGCTCGGCGGTGCGCAGCAGCGCGTCGGTGGTGCCGGGTTCCTCGGGGTTCGGGACGGCGACCGTCGGAAAATCGGGATCGGGGTCGAACTGGCTTGCCACCACGTGCACGTCGTCGAACCCCGCCGCGCTCAACGTGCGCAGCGCGAGTTTGCCGCCCACGCCGTGCATGGCGGTCAGGGCGACCCGCACCGGATCGCGTCCGCGCCGCACCACGGCGGCCCGTTCCACGTAGGCGTCGAGCAGGGTGGTGTCGGCGGGTGGGACCGGCCGCCGGGCGATCCTGTCGGCGGGTGGGGCGGCGGCGATCGCCGACTCGATGTCACGGTCGGCGGGGGAGACGATCTGCACGCCGCCCTCGAAGTAGACCTTGTAGCCGTTGTCACGGGCCGGGTTGTGCGAGGCGGTGATCTGCACACCCGCCGCCGCGCCGGTGTGGCGCACCGCGAACGCGACCACCGGTGTCGGCACCGGCTGGGGCAGTGCGAGCACCCGAAAGCCCTGGGCGGCAAACACTTCGGCCGCGGCGGTGGCGAAGGCCGCCGAGCCGTGCCGGGCGTCGCGGCCGACCACCACGGTGGAGCCACCCAGGCCTCGGTCGTGCAGGACGCGGGTTACCGCCCAGGTGGCGCGCAGCACCACCGCGACGTTCATCGCGTCGGGACCGCCGCGCACCGGTCCCCGCAGCCCTGCGGTGCCGAAGGTGAGCGGGTGCGCGAACCGCGCGGCCAGCTCAGCAGGGTCACAGGCGGCCAGCTCCGCGGCGGTGACCGGGTCGGGATCGTGGGCGATCCACTCCTCGGGGGTCACGGTGCGCCCCGGTCGGCGTCGGCGAGCTTGCGCAGCACCGATGCGGTCAACATCAGCAGGTCGCACTCCAGCTCGGAGAGGTGTTCCCGCATGGCCTCGGACAGCCAACCGTCCCGCTCGGCGCGGTCGCGCCGCAGCAGTTCCCGCCCGTCTGGGGTGAGTTCGATGAGCTGGCGGCGACGGTCGGTGTCGTCGGGACGGCGTGCCACCAGCCCGCGGGCCTCCAACTCGTTGAGGCTGTCGGTCAGCGACTGCACCCGAACCTGCAGGCGCCCGGCCACCTCGGCCGGCGTTGTGACCCCGGCCCGGCTGACATCCCCGAGTAGTTCGAGCTGGCTCATGGTCAGCCCATTGTCCGGGCGGTGTCTGCGGAGCTGGCGAGCGAGGGCCATCATGGCCTCGCGTAGCTCCGTCGCATCCGACATAAACAAGTTATACCTTGGTGATTAGTGAGTATCAACACATATAAGCAGTATATTTAGAATCAAATAGCAAGGATATACTTGTTATATGAGGTGGATACTGCTGATCGTGGTCACGGTAGGGGTCGCCCTGCCGCTGGACCGGTTCGGCGTCCCGTCTGCCGCCCTGTTCGCCGCCCTCGCGGTCGGCGTGGTCCTGGCGGTCACCCGGCTCGCCCCGGCCGCTGTGCCTCGGCGCGCGGGATTGGCCGCCCAGGGCGCACTCGGCGTCTACATCGGCACCATGGCGCAGGGCGACGCACTCGGCGCCCTCGGGCCGCACTGGGCGCTCGTCCTCGGCGTCGCGGTGGTGACGCTGCTGCTGAGCGTCGCGGCCGGCGCGCTGCTGGGCCTGCACCGCGATGTCAACGCCCTGACCGGAGCGCTGGCGATGGTCGCCGGCGGCGCGTCCGGCCTGGTCGCCATCGCCCGCGAACTCGGCGGGGACGAACGCGTCGTCGCGGTGGTGCAGTACCTGCGGGTCGCCGTCGTCACCGCGACCATGCCGCTGGTGGTCACCCTGGTGTTCCACGCCGACCGGTCCGCGGGCGCGACCCCGGCGCAAGGCGTCCCGGCCCCCTGGTTCCTGAGCCTGGCGATGATCAGCGGGCTGGTCCTCGTCGGCTCGGTGGCGGGACGGCTCGCCCGACTGCCCGGCGCCGGCCTGCTCGGACCGCTGGCGCTGACGGTCGCCCTGGAACTCAGCGGGCTGTCCTTCGGACTCACCGTCCCCGATCCGCTGGTGCAGCTGTCCTACCTGCTCATCGGCTGGCAGGCCGGCGTCGCCTTCACTCGCGAGTCGCTGCGCGCCATCGAACGGCTCCTGCCCGCCGCGCTCGGCCTGATCGTGCTGCTCAGCCTGGCCACCGCCGGGCTCGGCGTGGTGCTGGCCAAGCTGACCGGTGTCGGCCCGCTCGACGGGTATCTGGCCACCAGCCCGGGCGGCGTCTACGCGGTGCTCGCCACCGCGGTGGAAACCGGCTCGAACGTCACGTTCATCATCGCCGCCCAGGTGTTGCGGATACTGCTTATGCTGTTCGCCGCCCCGGCACTGGCCCGCGGATTCGCCCGGCTGGCTCAGAGCCGGGCCAGCACCGCGCCCAGCAGGGCGCCCATCGCGGTGGCCGACGCGCGGCCGGCGGCCAGCACCTCGGCGTGACTGAGCGGTTCGCCCGTCATCCCGGCGGCCAGGTTGGTCACTAGCGATAGCGCCAGCACCTCCGCCCCGACCGAGCGCGCGGCGATCGTCTCGTGCACGGTCGACATCCCGACCAGGTCCGCGCCCAGGGTGCGTAGCATCCGGATCTCGGCCGGGGTCTCGTAGTGCGGCCCGGGCAGCCCGGCATACACACCCTCGGCCAGACGGGGATCCACCTCGCGCGCCAGTGCCCGCAACCGCGGCGAGTACGCGTCGACCAGATCGACGAAGTGCGCCCCGGTCAGCGGCGAACGGGCCGTCAGATTGAGGTGGTCGCTGATCAGCAAAGGCTGACCGACCCGATACTCCGGGCGCAGCCCGCCCGCCGCGTTCGTCAGCACCACGACCTGAGCCCCCGCGGCCCGGGCGGTGCGTACCGGATGCACGATGTCGCACAGCTCATGACCCTCGTAGGGGTGGATGCGACCCAGGAAGACCAGCACGTTGTGGGAACCGATCGGCACCGACAGCACCCGCCCGCGATGCCCCAGGGCCGATGGCGGGATGAAACCGGGCAGCCCGGACATCGGGATATCGGCGGCCGGCGTGCCCAGCGCCTCGGCCGCCGGGGCCCAGCCCGAACCGAGGATGACGGCGACGTCGTGGTGCGCCACGCCGGTGCGCTCGGCGATGACGGATGCCGCGTGCTCGGCGTCTGGACCCACAGCCGAGCAGCCTATCGCCGCCACGACGATGCGTGCGGTGAAGAGTGCGATACTGCGGGGATGCCAACGATCACCGCGTCGACCCGCGTCGAGGACGTCGTCGCGGCCCGTCGTGGTGATCTGATCGAACTCTCGCACTCGATCCACGCCGAACCGGAACTGGCGTTCGACGAGCACCGCAGCTGCGCCAAAACCCAGGCGCTGGTCGCCGAGCGTGGCTTCGCCATGAGCGCCGCACCCGGCGGACTGCCCACCGCGTTCCGCGCCGACTACGGCTCGGGGCCGCTGGTGATCGGCATCTGCGCCGAGTACGACGCGCTGCCGGGTATCGGGCACGCCTGCGGGCACAACATCATCGCCGCCTCGGCGGTCGGCACCGCGCTGGCACTGGCCGACGTCGCCGACGAACTCGGGCTGACCGTGGCGCTGATCGGCACCCCCGCCGAGGAGTCCGGCGGCGGCAAGGCCCTACTCATCGAGGCCGGGGTGTTCGACGACGTCGCCGCCGCGGTGATGCTGCATCCCGGGCCGATCGACATCGCGGCCGCGCGCTCGCTGGCGCTCTCCGAGGTGACCGTGACCTATACCGGGCGCGAGTCGCACGCCGCCGTCGCGCCGTACCTCGGGGTCAACGCCGCCGACGCGGTGACCGTCGCCCAGGTGGCGATCGGGCTGCTGCGCCAGCAGATGGCACCCGGGCAGATGACCCACGGCATCGTCACCGAGGGCGGGTCGGCCACCAACGTCATCCCGGGCCTCGCCCGCCTGCAGTACACGATGCGGGCCACCGACGGCGGCTCCCGGCGCGCGCTGGAGGCCAAGATGCGCGGCTGCTTCGAGGCGGGCGCGGTGGCCACCGGCTGCGACTACACGATCGTCGAGGCCGCACCGGCGTACGCCGAACTGGCTCCGGACCGCTGGCTGGCCGAGACGTTCCGCGCCGAGATGGTGCGGATGGGCCGCGCCCCGGTGCCCGCCGACGTCGAGGCCAGTCTGCCGCTGGGCAGCACCGACATGGGCAACGTCACCCAGTTGCTGCCCGGCATCCACCCCGTCGTCGGCATCGACGCCGGGGGAGCGGTCATCCACCAACCCGGCTTCACCGCGGCGGCCACCCGCCCCAGCGCTGACGCCGCCGTCGTCGAGGGCTCGATCATGTTGGCCCGCACCGTTGTTGCCCTGGCCGAGACGCCCGCCGAGCGGGACCGGGTGCTGGAACGCAAGGCGGATCGCGCATGAGTTTCGAGCGAGAAGCGAAGGCGGATCGCGCATGACTTTCGCCGACACCGCCGAGTCCTGGCTGGCCGCCCACTACGACGACCTCGTCGAGTGGCGCAGGCACCTGCACCGCCATCCCGAACTGGGCCGCCAGGAGTTCGCCACCACCCAGTTCGTCGCCGACCGGCTGGTTGAGGCCGGGCTCAACCCGAAGGTGCTGCCCGGCGGCACCGGGTTGACCTGCGATTTCGGTCCCGAGCACGCCCCACGGATCGCCCTGCGCGCCGATATGGATGCGCTGCCGATGGCCGACCGCACCGGTGCGCCGTACGCCTCCACGGTGCCGAACGTGGCGCACGCCTGCGGGCACGACGCCCACACCGCGATGCTGCTGGGCGCCGCCTCGGCGCTGGCCGCGGCCCCCGAACTGCCCGTCGGGGTTCGGCTAATCTTCCAGGCCGCCGAGGAACTGATGCCCGGCGGCGCCATCGACGCGATCTCCGCCGGCGCACTGCTCGGGGTGTCGCGAATCTTCGCGCTGCACTGCGACCCCCGGCTGGCGGTGGGCCGGGTGGCGATCATCCCGGGCCCGATCACCTCGGCGGCCGACTCGATCGAGATCACCCTGCACTCGGCGGGCGGGCACACCTCACGTCCGCACCTGACCTCCGATCTGGTCTACGGCATGGGCACTCTGATCACCGGACTGCCCGGTGTGCTGTCCCGCCGGATCGACCCTCGGCACAGCACCGTGATGGTGTGGGGCGCGGCCAACGCCGGGGTGGCCGCCAACGCCATCCCGCAGAGCGGCACCCTGGCCGGTACCGTCCGCACCGCCTCCCGCGACACCTGGTTGGTGATGGAAGACCTTGTGCGCGAGATCGTTTCGGGCCTATTGGCCCCACTGGGCATCGAGCACTCACTGCAGTACCGCCGCGGGGTGCCGCCGGTGGTCAACGAGGAGCGCTCCACCCAGATCGT
>CAZHUU010000169.1:0-9268 GCA_964535335.1 uncultured Mycobacterium sp. | reverse complement strand
TCGGTGTGGCGCTGGTCGTGATGATGATCTTCCGTCCGCAGGGCCTGTTCCCGGTGCGCCAGCAACTGCTGGCCTACGGCCGCTCGGCGCGAAAGCTGTTGGGCGCGGCCGACGACACCAAGGCGGCGGCATGACCGAGCCCGTCGCTGACGAAGGTCGCCGGCCGAGCGACTCCATCGACGAGACGATGGCCGCTCTGCACCGCGACGTCAGCGTGGCCGAGGGCGAAAGCCTGCTCGAGACCCACGATCTCACCGTGAAGTTCGGCGGCCTGACCGCGCTGGACGGGGTGAGCTTCTCGATCAAGCGCGGCGAGATCCTCGGGTTGATCGGCCCCAACGGCGCCGGCAAGACCACCTGCTTCAACGCCATCACCGGGGTGTACCGGCCCAGTTCGGGTTCGGTCACCTTCGACGGGGCCCCGCTGGGCCGCATCAAACGCCACCAGATCACCCGTCGCGGAATCGCCCGCACCTTCCAGAACATCCGGCTCTGGGGTGAGATGACCGCCCTGGAGAACGTGATCGTCGGTACCGATGCCCGGCACCGAACCTCGGTCCCGGGTGCGCTGATTCGCAGCCCGCGCCACCGCCGTGAGGAGCGCTCGGCCATCGAGAAGGCCGCCGCGCTGCTGCAGTTCGTCGGCATCGCACACCGCGCCGAGGAGAAGGCGAAGAACCTGCCCTACGGCGACCAGCGCCGTCTCGAGATCGCCCGCGCGCTGGCCACCGAACCGAAGCTGTTGTGCCTCGACGAGCCCGCGGCCGGGTTCAACCCCAGCGAGAAGGCGGCGCTGATCGAGTTGATCCGGGCCATCCGGGACGACGGCTACACCGTCCTGCTGATCGAACACGACATGCGGCTGGTGATGGGGGTGACCGACCGGATCGTCGTGCTGGAGTTCGGCCGCAAGATCGCCGACGGCCTGCCCGCCGAGATCCGGGAGAACCCCGCGGTCATCGCCGCCTACTTGGGAGTGCCCGATGACGAGCTCTGAACCCGGCCCACCCCTGCTCGAGGTCCGCGATATCGTGGTGCACTACGGCAGAATCGAAGCGCTGCATGGTGTTTCCCTGTTGGTGCGGCAGGGCGAGCTCGTGACCCTGCTCGGCTCCAACGGAGCCGGCAAGACGACGATGATGCGCGCCATCTCGGGGTTGCGGCCGCTGTCGTCGGGCTCGGTGTGGTTCGAGGGCCGCGACATCACTCGAGTGAAAGCGCATCAGCGGGTCATCGACGGCCTGATCCAGGCGCCCGAGGGGCGCGGCGTGTTCCCCGGGATGAGCGTCACCGAGAACCTCGAAATGGGTTGCTACGGGCGCAAGTTCGCCACCAACGCCGAACGCCGCGAGCGACTCGACTGGGTTTTCGAGACCTTCCCGCGGTTGGCCGAGCGACGCTCCCAGGTGGGCGGCACGCTGTCCGGCGGGGAACAGCAGATGCTGGCCATCGGCCGGGCGTTGATGGCGCGTCCACGGGTGTTGCTGCTCGACGAGCCGTCGATGGGCCTGGCGCCCATGGTGATATCCCAGATCTTCAAGATCATCTCGGAGATCAACGCCCAGGGCACCACGGTGCTGCTCGTCGAACAGAACGCCCAGCAGGCGCTGAGCCGGTCCGACCGGGCCTACATCCTGGAGACCGGCTCGGTGACGCGCACCGGGCCGGCCCGAGAGTTGTTGGCCGACGACAGCATTCGGGCCGCCTACCTCGGCGTGGCCTAGCGGTCCGAGCGGATCCGGAAGCGTTTGACCCGCGACGTCGCGCCCGCGACCAGTTCGACACTGCGGCGCGGCACCCCCAGGTGCGCGGCGAGCAGCCGCGTCGCCGCCTCGGTGGCCTTGCCCTCGATCGCACGCTCGGGCACGTAGATCGTCAGCGTGCCGTCGCCACCCACCTCGACCAGCGGGCCCTTCCGGCTGCCGGGTTTGACCGTGACGATGACGGTTTCGGACACCTAGCGGGCGACGATCACCGAGGAGCCGTGCCCGAACAGGCCCTGATTGGCGGTGATACCGACGGTGGCGCCGTCGACCTGGCGTCCGGTGGCCTGCCCCTTGAGTTGCCAGGTCAATTCGCAGACCTGCGCGATGGCCTGGGCCGGGATGGCCTCACCGAAGCTGGCCAGCCCGCCGGAGGGATTGACCGGGATGCGCCCGCCGATGGTGGTGGCCCCGGAGCGCAGCAGCTGCTCGGCCTCGCCCTTGGCGCACAGTCCCAGGTGCTCGTACCAGTCGAGTTCCAGCGCGGTGGACAGGTCGTAAACCTCGGCCAGGCTGAGGTCCTCGGGTCCGATGCCGGCCTCGGCGTAGGCGGCATCGAGGATGTGGTCCTTGAAGACGCGCTCGGGGGCCGGCGTGGCAGCGGTGGAATCGGTTGCGATATCGGGTAATTCGGGCAGATGCTGCGGATAGTTGGGTGTGACGGTGGAGATCGCCCGCACCGATGGCACACCCGCCGTGGTGCCGAGGTGTTTCTCGGTGAACGCCTTCGACGCGACGATCAACGCGGCGGCGCCGTCGGAGGTCGCGCAGATGTCGAGCAGTCGCAACGGGTCGGAGACCACCGGGCTGGCCGCGACGTCCTCGACCGAGGTCTCCTTGCGGTAGCGGGCGTTGGGGTTGGCCAGGCCGTGCTGGGAGTTCTTCACCTTCACGGCGGCGAAGTCCTCGACCGTGGCGCCGTAGAGGTCCATCCGGCGTCGGGCCAGCAGAGCGAAGTAGACGGTGTTGGTGGCCCCGATCAAGTGGAACCGCTGCCAGTCGGGATCATTGCGGCGTTCCCCGCCGACCGGGGCGAAGAACCCCTTCGGGGTGGTGTCGGCACCGATGACCAGGGCGACGTCGCACAGCCCGGCCATGATCTGGGCGCGCGCCGACTGCAGCGCCTGGGAGCCGGAGGCGCAGGCCGCGTAGCTCGACGAGACGGGGATGCCGGTCCAGCCGAGTTTCTGGGCGAAGGTCGCGCCCGCGACGAAGCCCGGATAGCCGTTGCGAATGGTGTCGGCCCCGGCCACCAGTTGGATCTGGCGCCAGTCCAGGCCGGCGTCGCGCAGTGCGGCACGGGCCGCCACCACGCCGTACTCGGTGAAGTCGCGGCCCCACTTGCCCCACGGGTGCATACCGGCACCGAGGATGTACACCGGTTCCGGCGTCCCTGAACTCATTTCGAAATCTCCCAGGCGTAGACGGTGCGCTGCACCCCGTCGTCGTCGACGTAGAGCGTCATGGTGGCCAGTTCCATCTCCATGCCGATCTTCAGGTCCGCGGCCAGGGTGCCCTCGACGACCTTGCCCAGCACGATGATGCCCTCATCGGCGAGCTGCACCGCGGCCACCGCAAACGGCTCGAACGGGTCCGGCGCCGGGTACGGCGGCGGGGGTGCGTAGCGGTTCTCGGTGTAGCTCCACAACGTGCCGCGCCGTGACAGCGGAACCTGTGCCAGCTCGTCGCTATCGCAGGCCGGGTTGGGGCAGTTGTTGGCGCGCGGCGGAAACACGTACGTTCCGCACTGATGGCACTTGCCGCCGATCAGGTATGGCGAGCCGGAGCCGTCGGTGGCGAACCAGCCGTCGATCGCCGGTTGAATGGATGCTGACACCGGGTCATCGTATGCGATCGCACAGTCCGAACTGAAACGTGTTCCAGTTCAGTGGGACACAAGTTTGGCATCGGTAGCGCCCGACTCGGGATGCACTGGGTCCCGAGTGCCGGACACCGGGTTCGGCGCCCGGACGCTGGAGACGACGTGGGATTCTTCAACAAGATCAAGGACATCAAGGACGCCGCCTTCGACCCGGCGCTGCTGGGTGGACCGTCGACCCGCCCGGTCGCGGCGGACGACCCGATCTGGGCTCCGATCGAGGGCGTCTCGCTGGCGGACTACGCCGACCTGGCGCGCACCGCGCAGAGCCGGGGAGTCACCGACGAGGCCGGCTTGATCGGCCTGGCCACCGAACGGGGTTGGGATCCGGCCGCCACCAGGGCCGCCCTCGACGGTTGGGTGCAGCGGATGGGCCAGTCGATGGCGGTCGGACAGCAGTTCCGCAAGCTGCTCGGCTACTGAGCGACGTCGGGGCCGAGATCTCCGTCGGCGGCGGTGCATAGAGTTAGGCCCGTGACGGCGAGCGGATCCGACGACAAACCAACATTGATGCTGCTGGACGGCAACTCGCTGGCCTACCGGGCGTTCTATGCGCTCCCCGCTGAGAACTTCAAGACCAAGAACGGTCTGACCACCAACGCGGTGTACGGCTTCACCGCGATGCTGATCAACCTGCTGCGGGACGAGTCACCGAGTCACATCGCCGCCGCGTTCGACGTCTCCCGGCAGACCTTCCGGGTCGACAAGTTCCCCGAATACAAGGCCGGCCGGTCGGCCACGCCGGACGAGTTCCGCGGTCAGATCGACATCACCAAGGAGGTGCTCAACGCGCTGGGCATCACGGTGCTCGCCGAACCGGGATTCGAGGCCGACGACCTGATCGCGACCCTGGCCACCCAGGGCGCGCAGTCCGGCTACCGGGTGCTGGTGGTCACCGGCGACCGCGACGCCCTGCAACTGGTCAATCCCGATGTCACGGTGCTGTACCCGCGCAAGGGCGTCAGCGAGTTGACCCGGTTCACCCCCGAAGCCGTCCTGGAGAAGTACGGTCTGACTCCCACGCAGTACCCGGACTTCGCGGCGCTGCGGGGCGACCCGAGCGACAACCTTCCCGGCATTCCCGGCGTGGGGGAGAAGACCGCCACCAAGTGGATCGCCGAGTTCGGTTCGCTGCAGGCGCTGGTGGACAACGTCGAGGACGTCAAGGGCAAGGTCGGCGACGCACTGCGCGCCAATCTGTCGTCGGTGGTGCTGAACCGCGACCTCACCGAACTCGTCAAGGACGTGCCGCTGGCCCAGACCCCGGACACCCTGCGCATGCAACCCTGGGACCGCGACCAGATCCACCGGCTGTTCGACGATCTGGAGTTCCGCGTTCTGCGGGACCGGTTGTTCGACACGCTGGCCTCCGCTGATCCCGAGGTCGACCAGGGCTTCGACGTCCGGGGCCGGGCACTGGAACCCGGCGAACTGGCCGGCTGGCTGGCCGGGCACGGCACCGACAAGCGGTTCGGACTGGCGGTGGTGGGCACCCATCTCGCGTTCGACGCCGACGCGACCGCACTCGCGATCACCGCCGCCGACGGGGACGGCCGTTACCTCGACACCGCCACCCTGACCCCGGCGGACGAAACGGCGCTGGCCGCCTGGCTGGCCGACCCGGACCGGCCCAAGGCGCTGCACGAGGCCAAGCTGGCCATGCACGACCTCGAGGGACGCGGCTGGACGTTGCGCGGCGTCACCTCCGACACCGCGCTGGCTGCCTATCTGGTGCGGCCGGGTCAACGCAGCTTCGCCCTCGACGACCTGTCACTGCGGTATCTTCGCCGCGAGTTGCGGGCGGATACACCTGAGCAGCAACAACTTTCACTGCTCGACGACACCGATGGGGTTGATGACCAGGCGGTGCAGACGCTGATCCTGCGGGCCAGCGCCGTCATGGACCTGGCCGACGCGCTCGACGAGGAGCTCGCCCGGATCGACTCGTCGGCGCTGCTGACGAGCATGGAACTGCCGGTGCAGCGGGCGCTGGCCAAGATGGAGACGGCGGGCATCGCCGTCGACCTGGCCCGGCTCACCGATCTGCAGACCGAGTTCGCCGACCAGATCCGCGACGCCGCCGAGGCGGCCTACGCCGTGATCGGCAAGCAGATCAACCTCGGATCACCCAAGCAGCTGCAGGTGGTGCTCTTCGACGAGCTGGAGATGCCGAAGACCAAGCGCACCAAGACCGGGTACACCACCGACGCCGACGCCCTGCAGTCGTTGTTCGACAAGACCGGCCACCCGTTCCTGCAGCACCTGCTGGCCCACCGCGACGCCACCCGGCTGAAGGTCACCGTCGACGGACTGCTGGCGGCCGTGGGGTCGGACGGCCGTATCCACACCACGTTCAACCAGACCATCGCGGCCACCGGCCGGCTGTCGTCCACTGAGCCGAACCTGCAGAACATCCCCATCCGCACCGACGCCGGCCGGCGCATCCGGGACGCGTTTGTGGTCGGTTCCGGCGAGGGGGTCGAGTTTGCCGAGCTGATGACGGCCGACTACAGCCAGATCGAGATGCGGATCATGGCCCACCTGTCGAAGGACGACGGTCTGATCGAGGCGTTCCGCACCGGTGAGGACCTGCACTCCTTCGTGGCGTCGCGGGCCTTCGGCGTCCCGATCGACGAGGTCACCGCGGAACTGCGGCGCCGGGTCAAGGCGATGTCCTACGGGTTGGCCTACGGGCTGAGCGCCTACGGCCTGGCCGCCCAGCTGAAGATCTCCACCGAAGAGGCCAAGGTCCAGATGGAGCAGTACTTCTCCCGCTTCGGCGGGGTGCGGGATTACCTGGAGGGCGTGGTCGACCAGGCTCGCAAGGACGGCTACACCTCGACGGTGCTGGGCCGGCGGCGCTACCTGCCCGAATTGGACAGCAGCAACCGCCAGGTCCGGGAGGCCGCCGAGCGGGCGGCGCTGAACGCCCCGATTCAGGGCAGCGCGGCCGACATCATCAAGGTCGCGATGATCAACGTTGACACGGCGCTGCAGGAGGCCGGCCTGGCGTCGCGAATGCTGCTGCAGGTGCACGACGAGCTGCTGTTCGAGGTGGCGCCGGGCGAACGGGCCGCGGTCGAGGCGCTGGTGCGCAAGCAGATGGGCGGCGCCTACCCGCTCGATGTGCCGCTCGAGGTGAGCGTGGGATTCGGCCGCAGCTGGGACACCGCGGCGCATTAGGCGCCGCGGTTGGGTGGAGCGGCGCATTAGGCGCAGCCCGATTCACCCCGTCCGGCCTCGAAGTTTGCGATGATGCCAGCGTCGGGGCGGGCGAAGGGCTGAGCCATGCGCACTCGATTCCTGCCGGTAGTGGCGTCCGGGTTGATCGTGGTCGGCTGTGGGGGTGCACCCAAGGACGACGCCGAGCAGTCTGCGCCGCCGGCTTCCTCGGCGGTGGGCAGCACTTCAGCGGACCAGAGCGCCGGCGGCACACCCGTCACCGGCCCCGGCGGAAAGATGATCGTCACCTACGACGAGGCCACCAGCCCGGAGGCGATCAGCGGGAAGAAGCTGTTGCAGGACAACGGCGTGCTCGAAGACCTCGCCACCGATATCAACCAGACGCTGAAGTTGCCGATCGACATTCCGCTGCACGGATCGCAATGCGACCAGGCGAACGCCTTCTGGAGCCCGAGCGACAAGAAGATCACCATCTGCTACGAGGACGCCGAACTCGGCCAGCGGATCTTCACCCAGGCCGGCGACCGCGACCCCGTCGCGTCGGCGATCGGTTCCGAAGACGCCACCTTCTATCACGAGACCGGCCACATGGCGATCACCCTGTACGACCTTCCCGTCACCGGGCGCGAGGAGGACGTCGCCGACCAACTGGCCGCCTACATCCTCCTGACACCCGGCGACAACGGCAAGACCGACGCCGAGGCGGTACAGGCCGTCAAGAACTTCGCCCGGGCCTTCGCCGCATCCGCGGCCGCGCGCAAGGAACTGAGCGCGGCCGATATGGCGGACGTCCATTCGCTCGACGAGCAACGCGTCTACAACCTGGAGTGCTGGATCTACGGCTCGAATCCCACCGCGAACGCCGACATGGTCGGTAGTGGTCAGCTACCCGAGGAGCGCGCGGGCGGCTGCGAGGACGAGTGGAAGCAACTCAGCCACGCCTGGTCGACGCTGCTCGACGAGCACTGGAAGTAGGGGGCTCAGCCGATCGACGGTCCGGGCCGGTAGCCGGCCAGCCACTGCAGCGCCGGGAACGCCGCGGCCCGGGCCGCGTGCACGCCGTAGGCCTCCTCGGTCTGCAGCGCGAACACCCCTTCGTCACCGAACCCGCGATCGATGCGGTCCCGCACGAAGGCCAACTCGATGACCTGGGCGGCGAACTTCTGCACCGTGACACCCGCGGCCCGGCCGCCGGACCCGCGCACTGCGGTCACCGCCTGCTTGCGGGTTTTGATCGAGCCCAGCCAGACCGCCTCCTGGGGAGTGACCAGGCCGGCGGCGACCATCCCGGGCAGCTTCTCGGCGACGATGCGCTGTTCCCGTCGCCGGCTGTGGGCCGCCAGCGCGATGGCCAGCCCGAAGATCGGCATCATCCACAGCACGTACACGCCGAAGTAGGCCTGCACCCCGACCAGGGCCGAACCGTTCCACAAGCCGTGCATCACCACCGCGCCGAGATAGCCGAGCAGGACGTAGCCCACCTTGGCGAGGGTGCTGCGCTGCTGCAGGGCGAAGTACACCCCGACCCCGGTGAACGTGGTGAACAGCGGGTGGGCGAACGGGCCCATGATCAGGCGCATCGCCGCGGTGACCAGCGAACTGGCCAGATTCTCGCCGTTGGCGATGTAGAAGATGTCCTCCAGCCACGCGAAACCCACCGCGGTGACGCCCGCGTACACCAGGCAGTCGGTGAGCGAGTTCAGCTCGTTCCGCCGTCGGCCGGTCATCATGATCAGCAGGAACAGGCCCTTGGCCGCCTCCTCGACCACCGGGGCGACGACGGCGACCGTGGTGAAGCTGGTCTCCGTCTGCCCGGGGTTGATGGTCGACTCGATGTAGGCCTCCAGCAGCATCGACACCACGATCGCGATCGAGGCGCCCCACAGGAAGGCCAGCACCAGCAGCCGGGGCGGCTCCGGCTCCCAGCGGTCCAGCCATAGGTAGCACAGCAACACCAGGGTCATCGCGATGGTGGACAGCAAGAAGCCGAGCGCGGTCCCGGCCGGGTTCACCGCCGTGAGCAGGATCAAGATCAGGCCGGCCAGCGTCCCGAGGGCGATGATCACCGCCAGTGGGGCGCCGACTTTGCGGATCGGGCGGGGCAGTGGCGGCATGACGGCGTAGGTCACCAGAGGAGGGTAATCGGCGGTGGCCGTCCTGGGCGGCTGCCGGGCGGCGCGGACCCGGGTTTGTCCAGCGTGTGCCTAGTCGAGTAGGATTCACAGGTACCTGTGTGCGTTCCTAATCAGCACTGTGCGGGTACACCCCGAGAATTGTCCCTACGATCGACCCTGTCCGGAGCAACCCAACAATATGCCAAGTCCCACCATCACCGCGCCGCAAGTAGCCGTCAACGACATCGGCTCGGCCGAAGACTTCCTCGCCGCCATCGACAAGACCATCAAGTACTTCAACGATGGCGACATCGTCGAGGGGACCATCG
>CAZHUU010000168.1:0-9369 GCA_964535335.1 uncultured Mycobacterium sp. | reverse complement strand
AAACTCGCCAACGGCAACACCCAATGGATCCCACCACCCCAACTCCCCCTACCCACCGGCACCAACACCTACCACCACCCCGAGAAGCTGCTCGAGGGTTAGCTCGCCAGAACGCCTTTGGCGCGCAGGATGGGCAGCACGCCCTCGGCGAACCAGTACGCCTCTTCCAGGTGGGGATATCCGGACAGGATGAACTCGTCGAAGCCGAGCGAGTGGTACTCCCAGATCAGGTTCGCCACCTCCTGGTGGCTGCCCACGAGTGCGGTGCCCGCGCCACCGCGCACCAGCCCCACGCCGGCCCACAGATTCGGGTAGATCTCCAGGTTGTCCAGGCGCCCGCCGTGCAATGCGGTCATTCGGCGCTGGCCCTCGGACTCCGAGGTGGCGTGCAAGGCGGTGGCCTCAGCCACCTGGTCCGGGGTGAGTTCGCGGACGAGCTCCTCGGCGACCGCCCACGCCGCGGCGGAGGTGTCCCGGGTGATGGTGTGCAGCCGGATGCCGTACCGCAGCGTGCGGCCACGCTGCTCGGCGAGTGCGCGGACCTCGTTGATCTTGGCCGCGGCGGCCTGGGGCGGTTCCCCCCAGGTCAGGTAGACATCCACGTGTTCGGCCGCGACCGGCAGCGCGGCCGCCGACGAGCCGCCGAAGTAGAACTCCGGCAGCGGATTCGGCGGCTCGGACACCCGCCCGTCGCGAATCGTGTAGTAGTCGCCGTCGAAGTCGAACGACTCCTGCCCCCACACCGACTTCACGATCGTGAGGAATTCGCTTGTGCGCGAATATCGTTCGTCATGGCTGAGCCAGTCACCGAACCGTCGCTGCTCGGAGTCGTCACCCCCGCTGACCACGTTGAGCAGCAGCCGGCCGTCGGAGAACCGCTGGAAGGTGGCGGCCTGCTGGGCCGCCAGCGTGGGCGGCACCAGACCCGGGCGAAACGCCACCAGGAACTTCAGCCGCTCGGTCTCGGTCAGCAACGCCGACGCGGTCAGCCAGGCGTCCTCGCACCAGGTGCCGGTGGGCGTAAGCACGCCCTCGTAACCGAGGCGGTCGGCAGCTCGGGCGACCTCGGCGAGATAGCGCCGGCTCGGCGCCCGGTAACCCTCCGGGATGGCGTGATGTGCCGACGCGTGGGAGGCGCCCACGATGGATCGGCTGTCACCGTTGGTGGGCAGGAACCAGAAGAATTTTGCAGGCACAGTGGCACCGACCCTAGAAACCGGGTGCTGCCGGGTTAAGGGTTTGATTCGGGCTGAAGCAAACGGCGTGGACCAGGGCCGGTCGCCCGGTCAGCGCCAGCCGTCGGCGGCCTTGGCCGCGGCCATCAACGCGTCACACAGTTCATGCAGCTCAGCGGCATCGGCGCCCTCGCGGACCGCGGTCGCGACGTCCTCGGCGGCGCAGCGCACCTGATAGACCCGGTCGGAGAGTTCGGCGGCCTCGTCCGGCGAGAGCACCACCGCGTCCGGCGCCAGCGGCGTGCCCTTGACCAGCGCCCGCTGCTCGTAGGCCCGCTGCCGGCAGGACTGCCTGCAGTACTGCCTGCGCCGGCCCATCCCGGCGTCGGCCACCTCGCGTCCGCACCAGCGACAGGGCTGCGGACGGGAACGACGCGTCACGCCTGAGACTGTAGACGGCCCGCGCCGGTTGGCCCGGTATCATGGACGTTCGAGTCGGGAACCGCGGACGCCGGTCTTGCGTTGGATATCCGGACATACGCGTACTGAGGAGAGTTGACGATGGCTGATCGAGTCTTGAGAGGCAGCCGGCTCGGAGCCGTGAGCTACGAGACGGACCGCAACCACGACCTGGCGCCGCGTCAGGTTGCGCGGTACCGCACCGACAACGGCGAGGAGTTCGACGTTCCGTTCGCCGACGACGCCGAGATCCCCGGCACCTGGCTGTGCAAGAACGGCCTGGAAGGCACCCTGCTCGAGGGCGACCTGCCCGAGCCCAAGAAGGTCAAGCCCCCGCGCACGCCCTGGGACATGCTGCTGGAGCGCCGGTCGGTCGACGAGCTCGACGAGCTGCTCAAGGAACGTCTCGAGATCATCAAGACGAAGCGCCGCGGCAGCTGACGGCTTAGAGCGACGCGCCGCGGGCCCGGTCCATCCGCCCGCCGATCCCCCACTGGGCGACCTTCACCATCGCCTCACGGATGTTCGAACCGCTCATCTTCGACACCCCGAGCTCGCGCTCGGTGAAGGTGATGGGCACCTCGACCACCGAGAACCCGTTGTTGATGGTCCGCCAGGTCAGGTCGATCTGGAAGCAGTAGCCCTTGGAGTCGACCGCGGACAGGTCGATCTTCTCCAGCACCTCGCGGCGGTAGGCGCGGTAGCCGGCGGTGATGTCATGGATGTCCACCCCGAGCAGCACCCGCGAGTAGGTGTTCGCGGTCTTGGACAGCACCAGCCGGCGCCACGGCCAGTTCCGCACCGTGCCGCCGTCGACGTAGCGCGAGCCGATGGCCAGGTCGGCGCCGTTGTCGATGGCGTCGAGCAGCCGGTACAGCTGCTCGGGCGCATGGCTGCCGTCGGCGTCCATTTCGACCAGCACGCTGTACTGACGGCTCAGCCCCCAGGCGAAACCGGCCAGATAAGCCGCGCCGAGGCCGTCCTTGGCTTCCCGGTGCATGACATGCACCCGGTCCGGGTCGGCGAGCGCCAGCTCGTCGGCCAGCTCGCCGGTTCCGTCCGGGCTGCCGTCGTCGACCACCAAAATGTGCACGTCGGGCAGGGCCTTGTGCACCCGGCCCATGATCAACGGCAGGTTCTCCAGCTCGTTGAAGGTGGGGATGATCACCAGGGTGCGATCACTCGGGCGCGGGGCGGCCTTCTTGCCCTGGTCGCTCATGATGCTCCTTCGTCGTGCAGCTCGGCGCGGGCCAAGGATGGGCCGCCGCGTTCGGGCGGTGACTCGGTCCGGTGCCGCCTGCGGCGCAGCGGACGCATGAACACTCCATTGTGCAGCATCGCCGCCACCAGAACCGCAATCGCGGCGCTGACCAGGGCCCATTGCACGGCGGGTCCCCAACGGGTAGCCGGTGTGTGGGCGGTTTTCAGCCGCACCTGGGCGTCGAGGTAGGCCGGGGTGAAGAACTGGGTGCGGCTGGCCTCCCGGCCATCGGGGGCGATCACCGCGCTGATCCCGGTGGTGCCGGCGACGACGACGTAGCGGTCGTGCTCGACGGCGCGCACCTTGGCGAACGCCAGCTGCTGTTCGCTCATGTTCTGGTCGAAGGTGGCGTTGTTGGTGGGCACCGCCAGGATCTGCGCGCCGTTGCGGACCGACTCGCGCAGTGCGCGGTCGAAGATGACCTCCCAGCAGGTCGCGACGCCGATCGGCACGCCGGCGGCATGCACCACGCCGCTTCCGCTGCCGGGGACGAAGTAGCCGGCCCGGTCGGCGTAGGACGACAGATGACGGAAGAAGCTGCGCCAGGGCAGGTACTCGCCGAACGGCTGGACGATCTGTTTGTCGTGCCGTTCACCGGGACCGCTCACCGGGTCCCAGACCACGATGCTGTTCGAGGCGGTGGGGTTGTCCGGCGTCCAGCCCGGTCGGGCGATGACGGCGCCGACCAGGATCGGTGCGCCGATCGCGCGGGCGGCGACGGCGATCTGCTGCGCGGCGTCGGCGTTGGTCATCGGGTCGATGTCCGAGGAGTTCTCCGGCCAGATGACGAACTGCGGCTGCGGTGCCCGCCCGGCGCGGACGTCGTCGGCCAGTTGGACGGTCTCCTGGACGTGGTTGTCCAGCACGGCGCGGCGCTGGCTGTTGAACTCCAAACCGAGCCGGGGCACGTTGCCCTGGATGGCGGCCACGGTGACGGTCGGTTCGTTTCCGGCTCCCACCCCGGCCTGCCGCACCCGCGGCGCGACGAGCGCGGTGGTCAGCAGAACGGCGAAGATGCAGATGCCGGGCAGCACCACCGCGGGCAGCGCCAGGTGGCCGGTTGTCGTGGTGCCGCGCCGGTACCAGCGGACGATCTCGATGGCCAGCGCGCACAGCGACGTCGCGACCAGCGCGATCGCGAACGACAGCAGGGGCACCCCGCCCAGCTGGGCCAGCGAGAGGAACGGCCCGTTCGCTTGCCCGAAACCGACTATGCCCCAGGGGAACCCGCCGAACGGCACGGCCGACTTCAGCCATTCCTGCAGCGACCACCCGAGCGCGAACCACAGCGGCCAGCCCGGCAGCCGCCGGACCGCGACCGCGTACAGACCGAACAACGCGGGGAAGAACGCCTCCATGGCCGACAGCGCCAGCCACGGCACCGGCCCGACCAGGCCGCTGATCCACGGCAGCAGCGGGACGTAGAAGGCCAGCCCGAACAGCAGCCCGTAGCCGAAGCCGCCTACCGGTGTGGTCCGCGGGTGCATCAGCACCCAGCTCAGCAGGCCGAGCGCGGGCACCGCCGACCACCACCACCCGATCGGGGGGAAGCTGATGCACAGCAGCAGGCCGGCGAACACCGCGACGCCCAACCGGATCAGCCGCGGCGGCAGGGCCGCCCCGAACCGGCGCAACAGCCGCGCGGCGCGACCGGGCGGCGCCGGCGTCGCAACGTCTACGGCTTCGGTGGTCTGCTCAGCCATACAGCACCGCACCCCGGTGCACCGTCTGCCGGCAACGCGGCAGCGGTTCGGACGGGGCCAGCCGCGGCAGGGCCGGCACCCGTGACCGCGGATCGGTGGACCAGCGCGCGACCCCGTCGGCGGGGGCGGCGACGTCGAGGTGCTGGAGATGACTCGCCGAGTCGCTGCGCTCCTGCCCGCCCAGCTCCCAGACCGCATAGGACGCCGGGGCTCCCGGCACCAGGGTGCCGGTGATGCCGTCCCGGACCCCGCCCGCCCGCCACGCGCCGCGGGTCGCGGCGGCGAACGCCGCACGCATCGAGATGGCACTGCCGGGGGTGTGATGGTGGCTCGCGGCCCGCACGGTGGCCCACGGATCCAGGGCGGTCACCGGGGCGTCGGAACCGAAGGCCAGGGGCACGCCTGCCGATGCTAACAGCGCAAACGGGTTGAGCTGGGCGGCTCGATCGACACCGAGGCGCCGCGCGTACATCCCGTCGCCGCCACCCCACAACGCATCGAAGTTCGGCTGCATGCTGGCCACGATCCCCCACGACCCCAACTTGGCCGCCTGCTCCTCCGACACCATCTCCAGGTGCTCGAGCCGGTGCCCGCACCGCGCCACCGCGGGGGCCCCGAACCGTTCCACGACGCCCCCGAGCGCCTCGACCACCGCCGCGACCGCGGCGTCGCCGATGACGTGAAAGCCGGCGGTGACGCCCGCCTCGGTGCAGGCCGACAGGTGCTCGGCGATGACCTCGGGGTCCAGGTAGCAGTTGCCGGTCTGGTCCGGGGCGTCGGCATACGGGCGGCACAGCCAGGCGGTATGGGAGCCCAGCGCGCCATCGACGAACAGGTCCCCGGCCAGTCCGGCCGCCCCGGTGGCGTCGATGAGCGCGCGCGCCTGGGCAGCGGTAGCCACCGACTCACCCCAGTAGCCGACCACCTGTACACCGTGTTCGGTCCCGCGCACCTCCTGCCAGTCCTCCGCTCCGCCGATCTCCGGGCCGGCGCATTCGTGGACGGCGACGATTCCGGCCGCGGCGGCGGCGTCGAGGGCGGCGCGGCGGGCGTCGTCGCGCTGACCCCAGGTCAGCAACCGGCGGGCCTGCGCCCGGACCAGGTGGTGAGCATCGGCCGACAGCGGACGTTGCGGGTCGAACCCGGCGGCCGCTGGCAGCCCCGCGACCAGGTCACGCAGCGCGGTAGAGGCCGCCGCGGAGTGCACGTCGACGCGGGCCAGGTAGGCGGGCGCGGTGCCGACGACCGCGTCGATCTCGGCAGTGCTGGGCGCCGGATCGCCCGGCCAGGCGGTGTCGTCCCAGCCGTGTCCCCAGATCGGTTGGCCGGGCTGCCGGGCCACGTAGGCGGCGAGCAGGTCCAGGCAGTGCGGCAGCGAGGTGGCGCCGCTCAGGTCCAGCCCGGTGCGCAGCAGCCCGGTGGCGGTCAGGTGGATGTGGCTGTCGACGAACGCCGGTGCGACGAAGCAGCCCTCGAGGTCGAGGACGTCGGCGTCGGGGAACTGGGCCCGGCCGACGTCGTCACTGCCCAGCCAGGCCACCACCCCGTCGCGCACCGCCATCGCGGTGGCATCGGGATGGGACGGGCTGTGCACATGCCCGTTCAACAGCAGGGTCGTCACAACGGTCAGTCTGCCGGGCCGCGATGTGCGCGGTTGCGCGGGTCAGGCGTCCACGCGCCGGACGATGCCGGCCTGGTGCACCGGGGCGAAGACCTGCTCGTCGATGACCTCACCGTCGATGTAGTCGCCGCGGCCGGGATAACCACCGGGCTCGGTCAGATTGACCAGGTTCACCATGCTGACCCGGCGGGCGATCCCGCGGGTGAGCAGCATCCCGGCCAGCGGACGCACCGCACTGCGGGTCGGGGGCATCAGCATCAGCGATCCCAGCGCGGTGGTGACCAGGCCGGGGACGAAGACCAGGACGGTGCCCAGCGCCACGAGCGCGCCGTCGGCGGCCGCGCCCTGTGGGTTGCCCCGGGTGCGCCGCAGCCGCGAGATCTGCCGCTTGAGCTGAGATCCGGCCAGCGCGACACCCACCAGCGAGGTCGCGAGCAGCGCGACCAGGGTCCAGCCCAGCCCGATGGACCAGGCCAGGGCGGCCAGAACCGCGAGCTCGACCAGCGCGTAGACGAGAAACGTCCGCATCACCATGAACAGAAAACGACCCGGCGCCCGATCGGGTTCCGGGCGGCCCTGAGGAGAGCCTGTGAGTTCTACGGGGCGGTGCCCGCGGTGATTTCCAACCCGACGTGCACCTTGTCGATACCGCCGCGGACCAGCGAATGGAGGTAGAACCACCAGGCGTGGTTCCAGTAGCGACGCAGCACCTTGTTGTAGACGTCGCGGGTCTCCGACTTGGGCAGCACCCGCGCCACCGCCTCCACCGGCTCACCCTTGGGCTTTCCCAGCACACCGCACGGTGCGATGGTCACCCGCGGGGTGTTGCGGATCCGCTTGACCTTCCAGGACCCGTCATCGGTGATGACCAGCAGCCGGTCGCCGTCCGGCACGCCCCAGATGGCGGTGGGCTTGGGCTTGCCGTCCTTGGTGAACGTGGTCAGCAGCAGGTACCTGGCCTGAGCCACCTCGGCGAAGGTCGCGGCCACGTCAGGCCGCCCGGAGTTCCAGGCCGACGTTGCGCTTGGCCCCGCCGCGCAGCTTGGAGAAGAAGTTGAACACCTGGCCCAGCAGCCCGTAGCGCTTGCCGATCGCGCCGTAGACCGTCTCGATGTGGGCGTCGTCGAGGACGGTCGCGACCGCCTCGACGGGCTCCCCGGTGACCCTGCCCCGGCGGTCACAGGGCGTCAGGGTGACCCGCGGGGTGTTGCGGATGCGCTTGACCTTCCAGGAGTCCTTGCCGGTGATCACCAGCGCACGATCACCGTCGGCGGCGATCCAGATCGGGGTGGGCTTGGGCCTGCCGTCCTTGGTGAACGTGGTGAGCGAGACGTACTGCGACTTGATCACGTCGCCGAAAGTGGGAGCCATACCGGTAAACCTAACTCCCCGGGTCGCCTCGCTCCTGCCCGCCGGTAGCGGATCACCGTGCTTCGAGATCGCCCTCGGTCTCCAGCAGCACCTGCCGCAACCCGGCGAGCGTGGCGGGATCGGGGCTCTCCCACATGCCGCGGCCGACCGCCTCCAGCAGTCGCTCGGCCATGCCGTGCAGCGCCCACGGGTTGGACTCGTCGAGGAACTTCCGGTTCTCCGGGTCCAGCACGTACTGCTCGGTGAGCTGTTCATACATCCAGTCGGCGAGCACCCCGGCGGTCGCGTCGTAGCCGAACAGGTAGTCCACCGTGGCCGCCATCTCGAAGGCCCCCTTGTAGCCGTGCCTGCGCATCGCCGCCATCCAGCGCGGGTTCACCACCCGCGACCGGAACACCCGGGCCGTCTCCTCCGACAGCGTGCGGGTGCGCACCGCCTCCGGGCGGGTGTTGTCGCCGATGTAGGCCACCGGCGCCTGGCCGGTCAGCGCCCGCACGGTGGCGACCATGCCGCCGTGGTACTGGAAGTAGTCGTCGGAGTCGGCGATGTCGTGTTCGCGACAGTCGGTGTTCTTGGCGGCCACCACGATCCGCCGGTACTGCATAGACATGTCCTCGGCGGCAGGCCGCCCGTCCAGGCCGCGGCCGTAGGCGAACCCGCCCCAGGCGGTGTAGACCTCGGCAAGGTCGGCGTCGTCGCGCCAGTTGCGGCTGTCGATCAACTGCAGCAGCCCGGCCCCGTAGGTGCCCGGCTTGGAGCCGAAAATCCTTGTGGTGGAGCGGCGTTCGTCGCCATGTTCGGCGAGGTCGGCCTGGGCGTGGGCACGCACGAAGTTCTGCTCGGCGGGCTCGTCGAGCCCGGCCACCAGGCGCACCGCGTCGTCGAGCATGGTGACGACGTGCGGGAAGGCGTCCCGGAAGAACCCGGAGATCCGGACCGTGACGTCGATGCGGGGGCGGCCCAGCTCGTCCAGTCCGATCGGCTCCAGGTCGATGACGCGCCGCGACGCGTCGTCCCAGACCGGGCGGACACCCAGCAGCGCAAGCACTTCGGCGATGTCGTCGCCGGAGGTCCGCATCGCCGAGGTGCCCCACACCGACAACCCGACCGAGCGCGGCCAGTCCCCGTGGTCGGTGCGGTAGCGGGTGAGCAGCGAATCCGCCATCGCGACACCGGTTTCCCAGGCCAACCGCGACGGCACCGCCTTGGGGTCCACCGAGTAGAAGTTGCGCCCGGTGGGCAGCACGTTGACCAGACCGCGCAGCGGCGAGCCGGACGGGCCCGCGGCGATGAAGCGGCCGTCCAGCGCGCGGAGCACCTGGTCGATCTCGCCGGCGGTGCCGGCCAGCCGCGGCACCACCTCGGTGGCGGCGAAACGCAGGATCCGCGCGACCGCGGGGTCGTCGGTCAACTCCTCGGCGCGTTCGGCGCTCCAGCCGGTGGCCTGCAGGCGGGCGAGCAGATCGCGGGCCCGGTCCTCGACGTCGTCGACGCGGCCACGGTCGTCGCTGCCGTCCTCGGCCAGGCCGAGCGCCTGGCGCAGGCCGGGCAGGTGCTGCTCGCCGCCGAACAACTGCCCGGCCCGCAGGATCGCCAGCACCAGATCCAGTTCGGCCGGTCCCTCCGGGGCGGCGCCGAGCACGTGCAGCCCATCGCGGATCTGGACGTCCTTGATCTCGCAGAGCCAGCCGTCGACGTGCAGCAGCATGTCGTCGAACGAATCATCCTCGGGCCGTTCGGCCAGGCCCAGATCGTGGTCCATCTTCGCCGCCCGCATCA
>CAZHUU010000167.1:0-9395 GCA_964535335.1 uncultured Mycobacterium sp. | reverse complement strand
CTCTTACGCCGCCTCGCTGTCCGGCTTCCTGAACCTCTCCGAGGGCTGGTGGCCAATGCTGGTGAACGTCTCGATGGGTGACGCGGGCGGCTTCAAGGCCAACGACATGTGGGGACCGACCGAAGACCCGAACAGCGCCTGGAAGCGCAATGACCCGATGGTCAACATCCAGAAGCTGATCGCCAACAACACCCGCATCTGGATCTACTGCGGTAACGGCAAGCCGTCGGAGCTGAGCTCGGGCGTCAGCGCGGGCAACCTCTTCAACGCGAAGTTCCTGGAGGGCATGACGTTGCGTACCAACAAGACCTTCAAGGACACCTATCTCGCTGACGGCGGCACCAACGGAGTCTTCAACTTCCCGGCCGACGGCGTGCACGACTGGCCGTACTGGGGTCAGCAGCTGCAGCAGATGAAGCCGGACATTCAGCGCGTTCTCGGGGCCACGCCGGCCGCTCCGGCCACCTCGACCCCCGCCGGCTGACGGATCGAGATCGGTCAACGGCGACGGCCCGTACGGGTCGTCGCCGTTGCCGTATCCGGGCCAAAGCCGGAGCCGAGGACCACCACCTGTGATTCACTACGTTGCGGGGCGGGCGGAGTCACGAGGATCACGATGAGTCGACGCGAGGTGGGTATGAGCGGTCTGTCGAACCTGTTCCGGGCAATGTGCGCCACGGTGCTGGCTCTGGGAGTGTGGGGGGCCACCGCCCCGACGGCCGGCGCCGCAGGCGTCGAGACCCTGATGGTGCCGTCGGCGGCCATGGGCCGTGACATCCCGGTGGCCTTCCTGGCCGGCGGTCCGCACGCGGTGGTGCTGCTCGACGCCTACAACGCCGGTGACGCCGTGAGCAACTGGGTCACCGCGGGCAACGCGATGAACACCCTCGCGGGCAGGGGCATCTCGGTGGCGGCCCCGGCCAGCGGTGCGTTCACGCTGTACACCAACTGGGAGGCGGACGGCACCCGGCAGTGGGAGACGTTCCTGTCCGACGAGCTGCCGAACTGGCTGGCCGCCAACAAGGGTCTCGCGCCCGGCGGCCACGCGATCGTCGGCGCCGCCCAGGGCGGCACCGGAGCCATGATGGAGGCGACCTTCCACCCGGACCGCTACCGCTACGCCGGTTCGCTCTCGGCGTTTCTGACCCCGTCGCGCACGTTCGAGAACGGCGCCATCACCGCAGGCATGAACGAGTTCGGCGGCGTCAACACCCAGGCGATGTGGGGCGCCGCCCAGCTCGGCCGGTGGAAGTGGCACGACCCGAACGTGCACGCCCAGCTGCTGGTCGACAACAACACCCGGCTGTGGGTGTGGAGCCCGCAGACCTTCGGCTGCGCCGATCCGCCGGCGATGGCCGGCTACTGCGACCAGGTAACCGGCAGCGCCCGCACGTTCTACGCGCACTACCGCTCGATCGGCGGCCGCAACGGCCACTTCGACTTCCCGGTGGGCGGGGAGCACGACTGGGGTAACTGGGCGGGCCAGTTGGCCGCGATGGCCGACGACGTGGCGGCGGCCGTCAGGTAGGTCGCGTTTGCCGGTGCCGGGGCCGGCCGGACCAACGCGGCGCCCCGGAGCACCGCCGGACAGCCGGTACCGTGGAGGCGTGCAACGCTCGGACAGCCGTTCCCCCGGCAAAGCCGCCGGCGGCCGGCAGGCCGTCCTGACGGCTGGGCTGCTGGTCCCCGCCGCCTGGTGGCTGTCGGCCTGCGGCTCCGGAGACGACCTGATGACCAGCGTCGCGCTGCCCAGCGAGCAGGCCATCGCCTCGGCGGAGGGTCAACCGCTGTCGGTGGCCCCCGAAGCCGATCTGCAGAGCGGCAAGCTCGACGTCACCCCGGCCCAACAGGCCTACCTCGACGCCCTGAGCTCGGCGGGCGTCCGGCCGTCGAGTGAGCTGAGTGCGCTGAGCATCGGGTCCTCGGTGTGCCAGGCCCGGGCCGCGGGCCAGAGCGACCAGGCGGTGTGGGACTTCATCGCGCCGCAGGTGCGCAGCGACATCGCCGACGTCCGAGCCACCACTCCCCAGCGGGCCGCCGATGTCCGGGCCAACGGCATGACCGCCGACTACATCCGTATCGCCACCGAGAAGCTCTGCTAGCACCATGGCCCGTAAATCCAGCACGCAGAATCGGCGCAGGCGCCACCGCATCCTCGGCCTCGTCGCGGCCGGGGCGATGGCCGTCGTGGTCGCTCTGGTGGTGGCCATCATCGTGGTGGTGATGCGCAAGCCGACGTCACCACCGTCGGCGGTGCCGCCGAGCGCGGTTCCCCCGACCAGCCAGCCGGGTGGCAAGAAACCGCGGCCCGAGTTCCAGGACGCCAGCTGCCCTGACGTGGACCTGATCGCCATCCCGGGCACCTGGGAGTCGTCACCCACCGACGACCCGCTGAACCCGACCCAGTTCCCCATCGCGTTGCTGCGCAACGTCACCGGACCGCTGCGGGACCAATTCGGCACCGACCGGTTGGAGGTGTACACCGTCCCCTACACCGCCCAGTTCCACAACCCGCTGTCGGCCGACAAGCAGCTGTCCTACAACGGCCGCGGGCCGGTCGACGAGGACCTGGTGCTGGGTGTGACGTTGATCGCCGACGGCCGCCGCCAAGAGGGCATCGGCCAGGACGTCGGCCCCAACCCGCCGGGACAGGGCGCCGAGATCACCCTGCACGAGGTGCCGGTGCTGTCCGAACTGGGGCTGACGATGAGCGGCGCGCGCCCGGGTGGCTTCGGAGCGCTGAACAACCGCACCAACCAGATCTGCGGAACCGGCGATCTGATCTGCTCCGCGCCCCAGGGCGCGTTCAACATCACCAACCTGCCGAGCACCCTGGAAGTGCTGGCCGGCGGGGCCGGGCAGCCGGTTCACGCGCTGTACAACACGCCGCAATTCTGGAGCTTGGACGGCCAGCCCGCCACGGCGTGGACACTGAACTGGGCGCGGGGCCTCATCGACAACGCGCCGCATCCGCAACACGGCTGAGGAAGGGACACCGGAGGTGGTCGAGCGATTTGGTCGCCACCGCGATTGCGCCTAACATTAAGAGAAAACTAAGAGCAAAGAGGGCGTCATTGCCGGGCCCGGGCGCACCAGCGTCCGCACCGGCGGCGGCCATCCCGATCTCTGTACCATCTGTGAGGTTTAGGGTGCCCGCGATGTGACGGGTGAAGCGCGGCGACGCTGGGCCCGACATGGATGTGCTTCGACAGGAGATTGGTATGCCGTTCCACAACCCGTTCCTCAAGAACGGACGCATCACCTTCCCCGAGGGCGCCAGCCTCGTCAAGCACGTCGAGCGGTGGGCCAAGGTCCGCGGCGACAAGCCGGCCTACCGGTTCCTGGACTTCTCCATCGAGCGCGATGGTGTGGCGCGCGTGCTGACCTGGGCCGACTTCGGCACCCGTAACCGTGCCGTCGCTGCCCGGCTGCAGCAGGTGACCCAGCCCGGTGACCGGGTCGCCATCCTGTGCCCACAGAACCTGGACTATCTGGTCGCCTTCTTCGGCACGTTGTACTCGGGCCGCATCGCGGTGCCACTGTTCGACCCGTCGGAGCCCGGCCACGTCGGCCGCCTGCACGCGGTGCTCGACGACTGCTCGCCGGCCGCGATCCTGACCACCACCGAGGCCGCGGAGGGCGTGCGCAAGTTCTTCCGCACCCGCGCCGCCAAGGACCGTCCCCGCGTCATCGCCGTCGACGCGGTGCCCGACGAGGTCGGTGCGACCTGGGAGCACATCGACGCTGTCAACGAGGACACCATCGCCTACCTTCAATACACCTCCGGATCCACCCGCGTCCCCAGCGGTGTGCAGATCACCCACCTGAATCTGGCCACCAACGTTGTCCAGGTGATCGAGGCACTCGAGGGTGAGGAGGCCGACCGCGGAGTCTCGTGGTTGCCGTTCTTCCACGACATGGGCCTGGTCACCGCGCTGCTGCCCTCGCTGATCGGCCACTACTTCACCTTCATGACGCCGGCGGCGTTCGTGCGCCGGCCTATTCGCTGGATGCGGGAGATCGCCCGCCAGCCCGGCGACACCGGCGGCACCATCTCGGTGGCGCCCAACTTCGCCTTCGACCACGCCGCGGCCCGCGGTCTGCCCAAGGACGGCGAGGAGCCGCTGGACCTGTCCAACGTCAAGGCGGTCCTCAACGGCAGCGAGCCGATCTCGGCGGCGACCGTTCAGCGATTCAATGACGCGTTCGGCCCATACGGCTTCCCGCCCAAGGCGATCAAGCCGTCCTACGGCCTGGCCGAGGCAACCCTGTTCGTGTCGACCACCCCGTCGACCGAGGAGCCGAAGATCATCTCGGTCGACCGCGACGAACTCAACGCCAACCGGTTCGTGCCGGTGCCCGACGACTCACCCAAGGCCGTCGCGCAAGCCGGCGCCGGCAAGGTCGGCATCGGGGAGTGGGCGGCGATCGTCGACCCCGAGAGCGCCAGCGAGTTGCCCGACGGGCAGATCGGTGAGATCTGGATCAGCGGCAACAACATGGGCAGCGGCTACTGGAACAAGCCGGAGAAGACGGTCGAGACATTCCAGAACATCCTCAAGTCGCGGACCAGTCCGTCGCACGCCGAAGGCGCGACCGACGACGCCACCTGGGTACGCACCGGCGATCTCGGCGCCTACCACGACGGTGAACTGTTCATCACCGGCCGCACCAAGGATCTCGTCATCATCGACGGGCGCAACCATTACCCGCAGGATCTGGAGTACTCCGCGCAGGAGGCCAGCAAGGCGGTGCGCACCGGATTCGCCGCGGCCTTCTCGGTGCCCGCCAACCAGCTGCCCGACGAGGTGTTCGCCGACGCGCACGCGGGTCTCAAGCGCGATCCGAGCGACACCTCGGAGCAGTTGGTGATCGTCGCCGAGCGCGCCCCCGGCTCGCACAAGATGGACATCAGCCAGGTGTCCGACGCCATCCGCGCCGCGATCGCGGTGCGCCATGGCGTCACGGTGCGCGACGTGCTGCTCACCCCGGCCGGTGCGATCCCCCGCACCTCCAGCGGCAAGATCGGCCGGAGCGCCTGCCGCTCGGCCTACCTCGACGGCAGTCTGCGCAGCGGGAAGGTGGCCAACGCCTTCCCGGACGAATCGGAATGACATCGAGAAGGAAGTTCTCCAGTGGACGAGGCGGTTCGGCACATCGACCGTCGCCCTGCTGCCCTTCGTACGACGTGAGGTCTCATGTCTGAAACACCTACGCCCGACACGCCCGACATCCCCGACGACATCACGCTGGCGCCCGAGAAGGAACTGACCCCGGCCCGCACCGACATGTCGGTGCCCGAGATGCGGGAGTGGCTGCGCAACTGGGTGGCCAACGCCACCGGGCAGGCGCCGGACGCCATCGACGAGTCCGTCCCGATGGTGGAACTGGGCCTGTCGTCGCGCGATGCCGTCGCGATGGCCAGCGATATCGAGGACCTCACCGGGGTCACACTGACCGCGACGGTGGCGTTCCGCCATCCGACCATCGAATCGCTGGCCACGGTGATCATCGAGGGCGAGCCGGAGCTCGAGGCCGACGACGACGAGGACTGGACCCGGAAGCGCGACGTCGACGACATCGCCATCGTGGGGCTGTCGACCCGCTTCCCCGGTGACATGAACAGCCCCGACGAGATGTGGCAGGCGCTGCTGGAGGGCCGCGACGCCATCACCGATCTGCCCGAGGGGCGCTGGTCGGAGTTCATGGCCGAGCCGCGGCTGGCCGAGCGGATCGCCAAGGCCCGCACCCGCGGCGGATACCTCAAGGACCTCAAGGGTTTTGACGCCGAGTTCTTCGCGTTGTCGAAGATGGAGGCCGACAACATGGACCCCCAGCAGCGGCTCGCGCTCGAGCTGACCTGGGAGGCACTGGAGAACGCCCGTATCCCGGCGTCCAGCCTGCGTGGCGGCAGCGTCGGGGTCTACATCGGCAGCTCCACCAACGACTACAGCTACCTGGCGATGATGGACCCGCGCACCGCGCACCCCTACGCCATCACCGGCACCGCGAGTTCGATCATCGCCAACCGGGTGTCCTACTTCTACGACTTCCGCGGTCCCTCGGTCGCCGTCGACACCGCGTGCTCGAGCTCGCTGGTGGCCGTGCACTCCGGGGTACAGGCGCTGCGTGCCGGTGAGGCCGACGTGGTGGTGGCCGGCGGCGTCAACGCCCTGGTGACCCCGGCGGTCACGCTGGGTTTCGACGAGGTGGGCGGCGTGCTGGCCGCCGACGGGCGGATCAAGTCGTTCTCCTCCGACGCCGACGGGTACGCCCGCTCGGAGGGCGGCGGCATGGTGGTGCTCAAGCGGTTGGCTGACGCCCGCCGCGACGGTGACGAGATCCTGGCCGTGATCGCGGGCAGTGCGGTCAACCACGACGGCCGGTCCAACGGCATGCTGGCGCCGAACCCGGACGCCCAAGCTGAGGTGCTGCGCAAGGCCTACCACGACGCGGGCATCAATCCGCGCACGGTGGACTACATCGAGGCGCACGGCACCGGCACGATCCTCGGCGACCCGATCGAGGCCGACGCGTTGGGCCGGGTGGTCGGCCGCGGTCGCCCCATCGACCAGCCCGCGTTGCTCGGTGCGGTGAAATCCAATGTGGGACATCTGGAGTCGGCGGCCGGTGCAGCCAGCCTGGCCAAGGTCGCGCTGTCGCTGAGCCGCAACAAGGTGCCGCCGTCGATCAACTACGCCGGACCCAATCCCTACATCGACTTCGACGGCGTCCACCTCAAGGTGGCCGAAGCCGTCACCGACTGGCCCCGCTACAGCGGGCACGCCATCGCCGGCGTGTCCGGCTTCGGGTTCGGTGGCGCCAACGCGCACCTGGTGCTGCGCGAGGTACTGCCCTCGGATCTGGTTGAGCCCGAACCGGATTCGGAGCCGGTCCCCGAGCAGGTCACGTCGCAGGCCGACGCCGTCTACGTGGGCGGGGTGCTGGTCGAGGACGACGAGGACGAGGACGAGATCGTCGCGTCCTACGACTACGAGGCCGCTGAGTACGCCGCTGAGGAGGGCGAGCCGGAACTGCCCGGCCTCACCGAGGAGGCGCTGGAACTGCTGGATGCCGCCCGCGCCCAGTGGGAATCGGCCGAGAAGCCGGTTCCGGTTGTACCGCTGGCTGTTTCGGGGTTCCTGACCTCGCGCAAGCGGGCCGCCGCCGCCGAACTCGCGGACTGGATCGACAGCCCGGCGGGCCGCGCGGCGTCGCTGGAGTCCATCGGCCGCTCACTGTCGCGGCGCAACCACGGCCGGTCCCGCGCGGTGGTGCTGGCCCACGACCACGACGAGGCGATCAAGGGCCTGCGCGCGATCGCCGACGGCAAGCAGAGCCCGCTGGTGTTCAGCGCCGACGGACCGGTGAGCAACGGCCCGGTCTGGGTGCTGGCCGGATTCGGTGCGCAGCACCGCAAGATGGGCAAGAACCTGTATCTCCGCGACGAAGTGTTCGCCGAGTGGATCAACAAGGTGGACAGCCTGATTCAGGACGAGCGCGGATACTCGATCCTGGAACTGATCCTCGACGACTCGGTGGACTACACCGAAGAGACCTGCCAGTACCCGATCGAAGTGGTGCAGCTGGTGATCTTCGCGATCCAGATCGGGCTCGGGGAACTGCTGCGCCATCACGGCGCCAAACCCGGTGCGGTGATCGGCCAGTCGCTCGGTGAGGCCGCGGCGGCGTACTTCGCCGGCGGGCTGTCCCTGGCCGACGCCACCCGCACCATCTGCTCGCGGTCGCGGCTGATGGGCGAGGGCGAGGCCATGCTCTTCGGTGAGTACATCCGGCTGATGGCCCTGGTGGAGTACTCCGCCGAGGAGATCAAGACGGTGTTCTCCGACTTCCCCGACCTCGAGGTGTGCGTCTACGCCGCGCCGAACCAGACCGTGATCGGCGGCCCGCCCGCGCAGGTGGACGCGATCATCGAACGGGCCGAGGCGGAGGGCAAGTTCGCCCGCAAGTTCCAGACCAAGGGCGCCAGCCACACCACCCAGATGGATCCGCTCCTGGGCGAGCTGGCCGCCGAACTGCAGGGCATCACACCGCACCCGCTGCACACCGGCTACTTCTCCACCGTCCACGAGGGCAGCTACATCCGTCCGGGTGGCGAGCCGATCCACGAGGTGGACTACTGGAAGAAGGGGCTGCGGCACAGCGTCTACTTCACCCAGGGCATCCGCAACGCCGTCGAGAACGGGCACACCACGTTCCTCGAGCTTGCCCCGAACCCGGTGGCGCTCATGCAGGTGGGGCTCACGACGGCCGCCGCGGGTCTGCACGACGGGCAGCTGATCGCGACGCTGGCCAAGAAGCAGGACGAGGTCGAGTCGATGGTCGCCGCGATGGCCCAGCTCTACGTCCACGGCCACGACCTCGATATCCGCACCCTGTTCGACGCGGGTGAGTACGCCGACATCCCGCCGACCCGGTTCAAGCGCAAGGAGCACTGGCTCAACGCCCAGTTCTCCGCCGACGGCTCGTCGATGATCCCCGGCTCGCATGTGGCCACCCCGGACGGCAGGCACGTCTGGGAGTACGCGGCCCAGGGTCAGACCGACCTGGCCGCGCTGGTGAAAGCCGCTGCGGCGCAAATCATCCCGGATGCCGTGCTGACCGCCTCCGAGCAGCGCGCGGTGCCGGGTGAGGAATCCCGGCTGGTGACCACGCTGACGCGGCACCCCGGTGGCGCATCGGTTCAGGTGCACGCCCGCATCGGCGAGTCCTTCACCCTGGTCTACGACGCGGTGGTGACCCGCGGCGGCGCGGCGGCGGCCCTGCCTGCCGCGGTCGCCACGGGTGTGGCTGTCGCCGAACAGGTTTCGGCCCCCGCAGCCGCCGAGCCGGAAGACGACGTCGAGATCCTGCAGGACAACCTGGCCGCGGGTGCCGGCCTGGCCGCCGGCTTCGCCAAGTGGTCGCCGGATTCCGGGGAGACCGTGCACGACCGGCTGGCCGCGATCGTCGGCGGCGCCATGGGCTACGAGCCCGAGGACCTGCCGTGGGAGGTGCCGCTGATCGAACTCGGCCTGGATTCGCTGATGGCGGTGCGCATCAAGAACCGCGTCGAGTACGACTTCGACCTGCCGCCGATCCAGCTGACCGCGGTGCGCGACGCCAACCTCTATGCGGTGGAGAAGCTGATCCAGTACGCGATCGAGCACCGCGACGAGGTCGACCAGCTGGCCGAGACCCAGAAGGGCAAGACGGCCGAGGAGATTGCCGCGGAGCAGGCCGAGCTGATGGGCGGCGCGAGCACGGTCGCCGAACTCGAGGCCAAACTGGCCGAGTCGGGCCACCCGATCGCCGCTCCGGAATCCGATGTCGCGGCCCACGCCGCTCCGGAATCCGATGTCGCGGCCCACGCCGCTCCGGAATCCGATGTCGCG
>CAZHUU010000166.1:0-9398 GCA_964535335.1 uncultured Mycobacterium sp. | reverse complement strand
CACGATGCAGGCGGCGTGCGGCTTGTGCCGCAGCGCGATGGCGAGCATCTCGTCGGTGCGTTTACCGCGCCGAGAGAACTGCTGGCCCATCAGGGTGAACTCTTCCTCGCACCAGCCCACCCCGATCCCGAGCTCGACGCGGCCGCCGGCCAGATACGCCGCGGTGCCGATCGCCTTTGCCGCCGAGTACGGATCACGCATGGCCGGGATGTAGACGGTGGTCAAGAACTTCACCCGTTCGGTGGCCTGGGCCAGCGCGCCGACCAGCACCCAGGGGTCGGGCCAGTCGGTGAACGGCTGCCAGCGGCGCTGCCCGTCCTCGGTGTACGGATACGGTGTGGCCAGCGTCTCCAGGTTCACCACGTGATCCGGGATGCCCAGCCCCTCGTAGCCGAGATCGTCGGCCGCCTTGGCGATCTCGACGACCTCGCTGGTCTTGGAGAACGCGCAGCTGACGTAGAACTTCATCCGGCCGCCACCCCCGAGTCGGTGCGCTGTCCCCCGCCGTCTTCCCGCGCCCACGCCGGCATGATGAACACTCCTTCCGCCTCCACGGTCGGTCCGTCCGCGTCGGCGATGAAGCCGCGCGCATAGGTCTTGTGGCCCTCGAAGCGTTCCACCCAGGCCTCGGCCCGCAGCGGCCCGAGGGGCGTGCCGCGCAGGTATTTCAGTGTGATGGTCCCGGTGAACTTCGGCATCGACAGCTGCTCGGTGGCCACCTCGCCGAGCAACTGGTCGAGCAGCAGCGCGCAGATGCCGCCGTGCACCAGCCCCGGCGGCCCCTCGTAGACCGGACCCAGAGTGAACTCACTGGTCAGCCGTCCGTCACGATGCTCGGTGGTGATCACCGGCGCAACCGGATTATGCTGTCCCACAGCGGGATTCACCCACGTCACCGGCAGCCCGGTCTCGGCGTGCCGCACCGTGCGCGGCCGGTCGGTCGGGATGCCCTCCAACGTCGCGCTGACCTCGTCGATCGCTTCGCGGGCCCGCCGGATGGTGTCGGCGTCGGCTCCGGTGTGAATGCTCGCGTCGATGAGCCGACGCACGGCCTGCGTCAACGGCTCGTGCAGCGCGCGGACGCGCTCGTAATCCGCGGCGCTGATCACATCCCAGTCGAAATCCACTCAGCCTCCGAATACCTTGAGCACCACGGCTTTTGCCCGCCGGGTGACGCGTAGATAGTTGTCCAGGAACTCGCTGCCGTCGTCGTTGTGCCAGCCGGCCGCCACCGCCACCGCGTTGAGCTGCCTGCCGGGCCCCGGCAGCTGGTCGGTGGGCTTGCCGCGCACCAGCACCAGCGCGTTGCGGGCCCGGGTCGCGGTGAGCCACGCCTCGCGCAGCAGGTCGACCTCGTCGCGCTCGATGAGTTCCGCCGCGCCGATGGCGTCCAGCGTCTGCAGTGTCGAGGTGTTGTGCAGGGCGGGCACCTCGTGCGCGTGCCGCAGCTGCAGCAGCTGCACCGTCCACTCCACGTCGGCCAGCCCGCCGCGGCCCAGCTTGGTGTGGGTGTTGGGGTCGGCGCCGCGGGGCAGCCGCTCGGCGTCCACCCGCGCCTTGACCCGCCGGATCTCCTGCACCGCGGTGGCCGACACCCCGCCGGCGGGATAGCGGGTCCGGTCGGCCATCAGCAGGAAGCGATGCCCCAGGTCGGCGTCACCCGCCACCGGGTGCGCCCGCAGCAGCGCCTGGATCTCCCAGGGCTGGGCCCATTGGTCGTAGTAGGCGGCGTAGGAGGCCAGGGTGCGCACCAGCGGGCCCTGGCGGCCTTCGGGCCGCAGGTTGGCGTCGACCTCGAGTGGCGGGTCGGCACTCGGTGTGCCCAGCAGGGCGCGGACCTGTTCGGCGATCGAGACCGACCATTTCACCGCCCGGGACTCCTCGGCGCCCTCGGTCGGCTCGCAGACGAACATCACGTCGGCGTCGGAGCCGTAGCCGAGTTCGGCGCCGCCGAGGCGGCCCATGCCGATCACCGCGATCCGGGCCGGCGGCTCGCCGCCGCCCGGGGTGTTGGCCCGCATCACCGCCTCCAGCGCCGACTGCAGCACCGCCACCCACACCGAGGTCAGCGCCGAGCACACCTCGGTCACCTCGAGCATGCCGAGCAGGTCGGCCGAGGCGATCCGGGCCAGTTCGCGCCGCCGCAGCGTGCGCGCGGCGGCGATGGCCCGCACCGGTTCGGGGTGGCGACCGGACGAGGCGACCAGCGCGCGGGCCACCGCGTCCGGGTCGACGTCGAGCAGCTTGGGCCCGGTCGGACCGTCGGCGTACTGCTGGATCACCTCCGGCGCGCGCATCAACAGTTCCGGCACGTACGCCGAGGTGCCAAGGACCCGCATCAGCCGCTTGGCGACCGCGCTCTCGTCGCGCAGGGTGCTCAGATACCAGCGCTGGTCGGCCAGCACCTCGCTGATCCGGCGGTAGGCCAGCAGGCCGCTGTCCGGGTCGGGGGTGTCCGACAGCCAGTCCAGCAGCCGCGGCAGCAGCACCGACTGCACCCGGCCGCGGCGGCCGTTCAGGTTGACCAGTGCGCTCAGGTGCGTCAGCGCGGTCTGCGGCCCCTCGTAACCCAGTGCGGCGAGCTGTCTTTCGGCCGCGGCCGGGGTGAGGCCGCCGGCGATTCCCACCGACGGGCCGACGGATTCCAGCAGCGGCTGGTAGAAGAGCTTGGCGTGCAGCCGGGACACCCGAAGGTTCTGTCGCCGGATCTCCTCGCGCAGCACCCCGAGCGCGTCGTGGGTGCCGTCCGGTCGCATGTGCGCGGCGCGGGCCAGCCAGCGCAGCGCCTCGACGTCGTCGGCGGCGGGCAGCATGTGGGTGCGCTTGAGGCGCTGTAGCTGCAGCCGGTGTTCGAGCAGGCGCAGGAACTCGTACGACGCGGTCAGGTTCGCCGCGTCGTCGCGCCCCACGTAGCCGCCGGAGCCAAGGGCCGCAAGGGCTTCCAGCGTCGAGGACACGTGCAGCGACTCGTCGGTGCGGCCGTGCACCAGCTGCAGCAGCTGCACCGCGAACTCGACGTCGCGCAGCCCGCCGGTGCCGAGCTTGATCTCGCGGTCACGCACGTCGGCGGGCACCAGCGCCTCGACCCGGCGGCGCATGGCCTGGACCTCCGGCACGAAGTTCTCCCGCTCGCAGGCGGTCCACACCATCGGCATCAGTGCGGCCAGATACTGGCGGCCCAACTCGGCGTCGCCAACGGCGGGCCTGGCCTTGAGCAGCGCCTGGAACTCCCAGGTCTTGGCCCAGCGCTGGTAGTAGGCGACGTGCGAGTCCAGGGTGCGCACCAGCGCGCCCTGCTTGCCCTCGGGCCGCAGCGCGGCGTCGACCTCGAAGAAGGTGTCCGACGCCAGCCGCATCATCTCCCCCGCCACCCGGGTGGTGAGCGCGTCCGCGTCCTCGGCGACGAAGATCACGTCGACATCGCTGACGTAGTTCAGTTCCCGCGCACCGCATTTGCCCATCGCGATCACCGCGATTCGCGGGGCGGGCTCGCCCTCCTTGCAGACCGTGGCCACCGCGACCTTCAGGGCGGCGTCCAGCGCCGCGTCGGCCATATCGGACAGGTGGGCGCCGATGGTGGGAAACGGCAGCACCGGCTCGTTCTCGACGGTCGGCGCCAGATCCAGGGCGGCCAGAATCAGCAGCTGGTCGCGATAGTAGGTGCGCAGCTTCGGCATGACAGCCGTTGCGGCCGAGCCGAATTCGGAGATCTGCTCGTCGAATCCGCGGCGCAGCACCGCGGCGGTGGGCAGCGTCACCGCACCCTCGAGCAGATGCCAGGACCGCGGGTTGGCCACCAGATGGTCGCCGAGGGCCAGCGAGGAGCCGATGACCGCGAACAGCCGGCCGCGCAGGCCGCGGTCCTTGAGCAGTGCCGAGTTCAGCTGGTGCCAGTCCGGGCCCAGCGCCTCGGCCAGCCGGACCATGGTCTGCAGGGCGACGTCGGCGTCGGGCGCCCGGGACAGCGACCACAGCAGTTCCACGTGGGTGTCGGTGTCCCAGCCCAGGGTGGCCAGGTCGTGCGCGGCGGTCGGCTCGACCAGCCCTAGCCGCCCGACGCCGGGCAGGCGTGGGCGTTGCGTCGCTGGTCCGGCCATGCGCACGACGTTATCGCACGCAGTGGGGCGCCCCGGCGGCTAGAGCGACAGATAGGCCTTCAGCTCGAAGGGCGTGACGTTGCTGCGGTAGTCCTCCCACTCCGCGCGCTTGTTGCGCAGGAAGTAGTCGAAGACGTGCTCGCCGAGCGCCTCGGCCACCAACTCGGAGCTCTCCATCTCGGCCAGCGCGATACCCAGGCTGGACGGCAGCTCGCGGTAACCCATCGCGCGGCGCTCCTCGGGGGTCAGCATCCACACGTTGTCCTCGGCCTGCGGGCCCAGCACGTAGTTCTTCTCCACGCCGCGCAGGCCGGCGGCCAGCAGTACCGCGAACGTCAGGTACGGGTTGCACGCCGAATCCGGGCTGCGTACCTCGATGCGGCGCGAGGACGCCTTGCGCGGGGTGTACATCGGCACCCGTACCAGCGCGGAGCGGTTGGCCGCCCCCCAGGACGCGGCGGTGGGCGCCTCGCCGCCGTGCACCAGCCGCTTGTAGGAGTTCACCCACTGATTGGTGATGGCGCTGATCTCGCTGGCGTGCTCGAGGATGCCGGCGATGAACGACTTGGCGATGTCGGAGAGCTGCAGCGGATCGTCGGGGCTGTGGAAGGCGTTGGTCTCACCCTCGAACAGGCTCATGTGGGTATGCATGGCCGAGCCGGGATACTCGGCGAACGGCTTGGGCATGAACGAGGCCCGCACACCCTCGGCCAGCGCCACCTCCTTGACGAGGTAGCGGAACGTCATCACGTTGTCGGCCATCGACAGCGCGTCGGCGTAGCGCAGGTCGATCTCCTGCTGGCCGGGAGCGCCCTCGTGGTGGCTGAACTCGACCGAGATGCCCATCTGTTCCAGGGCGTCGATCGCGTGCCGGCGGAAGTTGGGCGCCGAATCGTGCACCGCCTGGTCGAAGTAGCCGCCGTTATCCGCCGGCACCGGCACCGATCCGTCGTACGGGCCGGCCTCGAGCAGGAAGAACTCGATCTCGGGGTGGACGTAGCAGGAGAATCCCAGGTCGCCGGCCTTGGCCAGCTGACGCCGCAGCACGTGACGGCTGTCCGCCCAGGAGGGCGACCCGTCCGGCATCGAGATATCGCAGAACATCCGCGCCGAGTGGTGCTTGCCGGCACTGGTGGTCCAGGGCAGCACCTGGAACGTCGACGGATCGGGCCGAACCACCATGTCGGCCTCGGAGACCCGGGCGAAGCCCTCGATCGAGGAGCCGTCGAACCCGATGCCCTCCTCGAAGGCACCCTCGAGTTCGGCGGGCGCGATCGCCACCGTCTTGAGGAATCCCAGAACGTCGGTGAACCACAGCCGGACGAAGCGGATGTCGCGCTCCTCCAGCGTGCGCAGCACGAATTCCTTCTGGCGGTCCATGTCGCGAGCGTAGGCAGGCGCTGTTAATTCTGTGTTACGCCGACCGAGCGCCGACAGCCGCCCACCTCCCCTGACGTGCGGTTACACGGCGACGGGCGGACGACGCCGGCAGGACCGGGCGGTCGGCCTGGAGCCGACCCCGCCCGGTGCCGGGATCTCAATTGACACGAACCGCTGCCTCGGGGCGTACGTCCGCCCCGGAACGGGGTATAAAGAGACGCAGCAGGGCAGCGGCCTACTCCCCACAACCTAGGAGCCGCTGCCCTGTTTAGCACAAAATCCGCGTCGGCCGCCACCCGCTCCGGGCTGCCGCAGACCCCGGGACGGCCTAGCACTGCAGGTTGCCGGGCACCGTCCGGTCGACGAAATAGCTGATCACGGCGTCATCCACGCACGCGTTGCCGTCGAACACCACTGTGTGCTGGGTTCCGTCATAGGAGATCAGCGGGACCTGCAGCTGGCGGGCCAGGTCGACACCGGCCTGGTACGGAGTCGCCGGGTCGTGGGTGGTCGAGACCACCACGGCACTGCCGGCCGGGGCGGGCGACGCGGTCTTGGGCATCGAGGTGGGCGGGACGGGCCAGAACGCGCACAGATCGCGCGGTGCGTAGCCGGTGTAGTCCCCGTAGGCCAGGAACGGGGCCCGCTGCCGGATCTGGCGATCGGCCGCGGCCCACACCGCCGGATCGGTCGGAGTCGGGGCGTCGACGCACCGGATTCCGTTGAACGCGTCCTGCCCGTTGTCGTAGTGGCCGTCGGGGTCCCGGCCCTGGTAGTCATCGGCCAGCAGCAGCAGGTCACCGGCATCGGTGCCGCGCTTCAGCCCGAGCAGACCACTGGTCAGGTATTTCCAGTAGTTCGGGGTGTAGAGCGCGTTGACGGTCCCGGTGATCGCGTCGGCATAGCTCAGCCCGCGCGGATCGGAGGTCGGCCCGGGCTCTTCCACCAGCGGATTGACCAGTTCGTGGAACCGCTCGACGGCCTTGGCCGGATCGTTGCCCAGCGGACACGCCGCGTACTGGGCGCAGTCGGCGGCGTAATCCTCGAAAGCCACCTGGAAACCCGCCATCTGATCGACCAGTGACGCCACCGGATCGGCCTCCGGGTCGATCGCCCCGTCGAGCACCATGGCACGCACCCGGTCGGGGAAACGCTGCAGGTAGGCGGTACCCAGTTCGGTGCCGTAGCTGAACCCGAGGTAGTTGATCTTCTCGTCGCCGAGCGCCTGCCGCACGACGTCCATATCCTTTGCGGCCGAAGCGGTTCCGACGCCGGCAAGGAACTCCTTGCCCATCCGTTGGGCACACTGCGCGGCGAGATCGCGGTAGAGCCGTTCGATCTCGGCGACCCCGGCCTTGCTGTAGTCCACCATCGGCTCGCGCCGCCACACGTCGAACTCGGCGTCGGTGCGGCACCGCAACTGCGGGGTGGAGTAGCCCACCCCGCGCGGGTCGAACCCGACCAGGTCGAAGTGTTCGGTGATCGGGTTGTCGGACAGCCCGTCGGCGATGTTCACCACCGCGTCGACCGCTGAGGCTCCGGGCCCGCCGGGGTTCATCAACAGCGAGCCGATACGGCGTCCGGTGGCCGGGATCTTGATGACCGCGAGGTGGGCCTGCGGGCCGGTGGGGTCGGCGTCGTCGATCGGCACCGCGACGGTCGTGCACAACGCCCGGGGCAGGTAGACATCGGCGACCATCTCGTCACAGCTCCCCCACTGTGGCGCCGACGCCGACGTCTGCCCGGCGCCCGGTGTGGCGGCGGCCGGACCGGTCCCCACCCCGACAGTCAGCACGGTGCAGAGGAATCCCGATATCCCGATACGCAACGCCGAGCCACGCCGACCCGAGGGATTCATGGCCGCCATCGTGGCACGGTGCGGGGGCCCTGCCGACGGCCGCTGCGGATCCGATACCGAGGTGTGACCGGCGTGGAACCGGGCGTCCGGAACCGTCCGATCCGGGTCAGCAGGTCGCGCCCGGGGCGGGCAGTTTCAGATCGACCAGGTACGCGGCGGCGTAGTCGTCCACACACTTCTCGCCCTGGAAGACCACGGTGTGCTGGGTCCCGTTGAACGTCAGCAGCGCACCGCCGAGCTGCTTGGCCAGATCGACCCCGGCCTGGTAAGGCGTTGCCGGGTCACCGGTACTGGACACCACCAGGACCGGGGGCAGGCCCTCGGCGGAAACGAGGTGCGGGGTGCTGGTCGGCGGCACCGGCCAGAACGCGCAGGTGCTCATCGGCGCGTGACCGGTGAAGTCGCCGTAGCTCATGAACGGGGCCACCTCGCGCAGTCGGCGGTCCTCTTCGACCACCTTGGCCCGGTCGGTGATCGGCGGCTGGTCGACGCAGTTGACTGCGATCCGCGCGTCGGTGGCGTTGGTGTAGTGGCCCTGCTCGTCCCGGCGCATGTACATGTCGGCCAGGGCCAGCATGGTGTCGCCGCGACCGCGGGTCATCTCGGTGAGCCCCTGGGTCAGATGCCGCCACAGGTTCGGCGAGTACAGCGCCATGATGGTGCCGACGATGGCGTCGTTGTAGCTCAGCCCGCGGGGGTCGCGGGTGGGCATCGGCTTCTCCACCAGCGGGTCCACCAGGTCGCGATACTTGGCGACGGCCTTGGCCGGATCCGCACCCAGTGGGCAGCCCACGTCCTTGGCGCAGTCCGCGGCGTAGTCGTTGAACGCGTCCTGGAACGCCTTGGCCTGGTCGATATCGGCCTGGATCGGGTCGGCGTTGGGATCGACGGCGCCGTCGAGGATCATCGCGCGCACTTTGTCCGGGTAGGCCTCGGCGTAGGCCGCACCGATCCGGGTGCCGTAGGAGTAGCCCAGATAGTTCAACTTGTCGTCGCCGACGGCGGCCCGCAGCATATCGAGGTCCTTGGCCACGCTGGCGGTGCCGACATTGGCCAGGAACTCGGTGCCCATCTTGTCCACACAGCGCTGGACGAACTGCTTGGTCTCGTTCTCGATCTTCTCGACGCCAGCCGGGCTGTAATCCACCTGCGGTTCGGCTCGGATCCGGTCGTTGTCGGCATCGGAGTTGCACCACAGCGCCGGGGTGGAGGCGGCCACCCCCCGCGGGTCGAAGCCGACCAGGTCAAAGCGCTCCCGGACCGACGCCGGCATCCCCTCGACGATCCCGGTGGCCGCCTCGATACCGGACTCCCCCGGCCCGCCCGGGTTGATGATCAGCGAGCCGATCCGCTCACCGGTCGCGGGGAACCGGATCAACGCCAGCGTCGCGGTTCCGGCGTCGGGGTTGTCGTAGTTCACCGGCACCGCGATCTTGCCGCACTGGGCTCCCGACGGGATCGGCAGCGCGTTCCCACCGCCGCCGGAGGGCCGGCACGGGCCCCACTGCGCGGGCTGCCCGATCTGGGGTTCGGCCAGGATCGCCCGGCCCGCCACCACGCTGCTGCAGCCCGCGCTGGCTGCCAGCACCGCAGCCGCGGAGGTCATCACCAGGGCGACGCGCCCGGCGCCGGATCGTCGATGGCTCATGGCGACCATGCTGCCATGCTCCCCCGTCAGGGCTGGTAAGGCTCTACTCAACGGCGGGCGGCGCTCGCTCAACCGCAGGCGGCCACCAGTTCCTTGATCCCCGTCCCGAAACCATCCGCCATGTCCCACAGGTCCGGGAGCAGGTCGGGGCAGGAGATCAGGCCGACGTTGAGTTTCCCGTTGAGGGACATCACGGTGATGTTGAGCCCCGCCCCGTGGAAGATCGGCCCCAGCGGATAGAGAGCCGTCACCTCGGCGCCCAGGAAGTACAGCGGGATCTGCGGACCGGGGACATTCGAGATCACCAGGTTGTGCACCGGCCTGGCCTCGGTCAGCCAGCTGCGGGCGTACACCCGCATGGCGATCCCGAACACCGCCGGCCCGGCGAACTGACTCCAGTCCTGCAGCAGGGTGG
>CAZHUU010000165.1:0-9644 GCA_964535335.1 uncultured Mycobacterium sp. | reverse complement strand
CCATGTGCACCGGGATGCGGATGGTGCGGGCCTGGTCGGCCATCGCGCGGGTGATGGCCTGCCGGATCCACCAGGTGGCGTAGGTGGAGAACTTGTAGCCCTTGGTGTAGTCGAACTTCTCCACGGCGCGGATCAGGCCGAGGTTGCCCTCCTGGATGAGGTCCAGGAACGCCATGCCGCGACCGGTGTAGCGCTTGGCCAGCGACACCACCAGTCGCAGGTTCGCCTCCAGCAGGTGGTTCTTGGCGCGGTCACCGTCGCGGCAGATCCACTGCATGTCGCGGCGCTGCTGCACCGGCAGCTTCTCGCCCTTCTCGGCCAGCTCGGAAAGCTTCTGGGTGGCGTACAGACCGGCCTCGATCCGTTTGGCCAGCTCCACCTCTTCCTCGGCGTTGAGCAGTGCGACCTTGCCGATCTGCTTGAGATAGGCGCGTACCGAGTCGGCCGAGGCGGTGAGCTCGGCGTCCTTGCGGGCCTGCCGCAGGGCCTCGGACTCCTCCTCGTCCCAGACGAAGTCGCCGGACGCCTTGTCCTTCTCGCTGGGTTCGGCGATGTCTTCGTCCTCGGCGGCCTCCTCGGCAGCCGGGGCTGCGGCCTCCTCGTCGCCGGCGGCCTCGTCGTCGCCCGCGACCTCCTCGGCGACCACTTCCAGGTCGTCGAGCACGATCTCCTCGGCGGTGTCCAGATCCGGGTCGACGTCGAGATCGGCGTCGAGATCCTCGACGACCTCGACCTCACCGTCGACGACCTCGGTCTCGGCCGCCGCGGTGGCCTTCTTGGCCCGGCCGCGCGGTGCCGGCGCTGCGGTGTCGGCCTTGGCGGCGCGCGGGGCGGCCTTGGCGGCCGTCGCCTTGGCGGCGGACTCGGTCTTGGCCTCGGTCTTGGGGGCGGCCTTGGCGGCCGTCGCCTTGGCGGCCGTCTTGGCGGGTGCGGCCTTGACGGTGGGTGCGGCCTTGACTGTCGCGGTCTTGGTGGCCTTCGCCGGTGCCTTGGCGGGCGCGGCCTTGGTGGCCTTGACGGCCGGCGCCTTGGCGGGCGGCGCGGCCTTCGTTGCCCGCTTGGCCGGCGCAGAACCGTTGGCCGCCTGCTTGGTTGGGCCGGCCGACGCCTTCTTGGCGGGGGTCTTGGTGGCGGTGCGCTTCACCGGCTGGTCGGTTGCCGGGCTTGCCTTGGTCGCGGCCACGTACACCCTTTCGGTCGTGCTGGGTTCCGGTGGGCGTGGGCGTGCCCGACCGAAAGCGTCGGCTATGAGGAATATCGGCGTGCTCTCGCTGTGGATACCTGCCGCTATCCGGTAGGCGGCCGCCGTCGACCATTGTAACGACTACCTGGCCGAGTACCGCGCCAGCAGCGGAAAATCAGCCCGGGACGCCCTGGGCGGCCATCGCAGCGCCGACGATGCCCGCCTCGTTGAGCAGTTCGGCGGGCACCACCGGGGTGCGGTTCTTGAGCAGCGGGATCCACTTCTCCGACTTGCGGCTGATGCCGCCGCCGGCGATGAACAGGTCGGGCCAGATCAGGTTCTCGATGGTGATGAGCACCTTGGTGACCTCCTCGCTCCACCGCGAGTAGCTCCAGTCCTTGCGCTCCTTCACCGACGACGCCGCCCGGTGCTCGGCTTCCTTACCGTCGACCTCGAGGTGGCCGAACTCGGTGTTGGGCAGCAACACGCCCTTGTGGATCACCGCGGAGCCGATTCCGGTGCCGAAGGTCAGCAGCACGACGACACCGTTCTCCTTGCGCCCCGCGCCGTAGCGCTCCTCGGCGAGGCCGGCCGCGTCGGCGTCGTTGAGCACCGTCACCCGCTGGCCGCCGAGAGCGGCGCTGATGACGTCGTCGGCGTCGGTCCCGATCCAGGACTTGTCGACGTTGGCGGCGGTCTGCACCACACCGTTGACGACCACGCCGGGGTAGGTGACGCCCAGCGGGCCGGTCCAGTCGAAGTGCCTGACGACCTCGGCGACCGTCTTGGCGATCGCCGCCGGGGTGGCGGGCTGGGGGGTGAGCACCTTGTAGCGTTCGCCGATCAGTTGGCCGGTGTCGAGATCGACGATGCCGCCCTTGACCCCACTGCCGCCGACGTCGACGCCGAACCCCCGGCGCTGTCCTGCGGTGCTGGCTTCCGTCCCGGTCATGGTTTCTCCTCGGCGGGGCTGGTGGTCGGCGCGATGCACACACTAGTGGGTGGCCGTGCCTTTGGTGGCGGTGTCGAGATGTGCTGCGATAGCAGGGTGAGCGAGCCCCTGGGGCGGTCCGGTGCCGGACCCGAGGAACTGCGTGCGATCGCCGAGCAGTTGGCCGCCGAGGCCGCGGCGTTCGTGCGGCGCCGGCGCGCGGAGCTGTTCGGCGACGGCCCACAGCCGGTCCAGCAGGGCGCCGAGCGGGGGAACGTGCGGTCCAAGAGCACACCCACCGACCCGGTCACCGTGGTGGACACCGAAACCGAAGCGCTGCTTCGGGATCGGCTGGCGCAGCTGCGCCCCGGCGAGCCGATCCTGGGTGAGGAGGGCGGCGGGCCCGGTCCCGAGGGCGGAGGCGGTGTCCGGTGGGTCCTCGACCCGATCGACGGGACGGTGAACTTCCTCTACGGCGTGCCGGCCTACGCGGTCTCGGTCGCCGCCCAGATCGACGGGGTGTCGGTGGCCGGCGCGGTCGCCGACGTGGTGGCCGGCGATGTCTACTCGGCCGCGGTCGGCCGGGGTGCGCACGTCCTGCACGACGGGGTGCGCCGCCGGCTGCAGTGCAGCACAGTCGGTGAGCTCTCGATGGCGTTGGTGGGCACCGGATTCGGCTACGCAGCGCCGCGGCGCGCCGCGCAGGCCGCGCTGCTGGCCCGGATGCTGCCGGTGGTGCGCGACGTCCGGCGCATCGGTTCGGCCGCGCTGGATCTGTGCCTCGTCGCCGCGGGGCGCCTGGACGCCCACTACGAGCACGGACTGCACATCTGGGATTGGGCGGCCGCCGCGTTGATCGCCACCGAGGCCGGCGCGGTGCTGGTCCTACCCGAGCCGGCCGACGACGACGATCAAGCCGGGTTGTTGGTGGCCGCCGCTCCCGGGGTCGCCGCTCAGCTGCTCGACGCGCTGGACCGGTGCGGCGGGTTGGCCCCGCTGGACTGAACGGGGTTCAGCAGGTGCCGCTGTGGATCTTGGCCAGCAGCGCCGAATCGGCCGGTTCGGTGGCATCGGGCCGCAGCCCGGCCAGCACCGCGTCGATATCGTCGCTGTGCGCCAGCGCGGTGAACTCGGTCCCGATCGCCAGGTCCACCGAATCGTCCGGGCGGTCGTCCTGGTACAGCTCGACGCACGGCGCGACCAGCCATACCGCCGCGGCGCCGGGCCTGCCCGCCTTGCCGAACCGGATCTGGCCCTGGCAGGTGAGCCGGGTGTTGGCATAGAGGGGGTCGTTCGCCGCGGTGGGCTGGGCGAAACCGAGGTCGCGCAGCGCGCCGGCCACCTCGCCGGCCTGCCCGCCCTGCCCGCTGGCGTTCAGCACCCGGATCTTGGTGTCGGCCAGCTTGGCCGGTGTGACGTCGACCATCGACGACACCGACACCGGGTCACCGAGCTTGGGGGCGTTCGCGTCGGTCGCCGCGGGCGGCGCGTTGCACGCCTCGGCCTCGTGGACGTCCACCGGCCTGGTCAGCACGATTCCCCAGACGAGAGCAGTGATCGCGAAGAGCGCGCCCGCGGCGATGATTCCGGGCAGGTAGTTGCGTCGCCGGAACGGCTGACCGTGCTTGTCGAAGGCGGTACCTTCGGTGATTTGAGCGACCACGTCTGCACTCTAGAGGCAGGGGACAGGCGGCGGTGGAACACGCCCGTCGACGATCACCGATTGTTGTGATGTAAATCACACTTGAACATCGTGTGATCTGGGCACGAATCGTTTGGCGTATGCGTTCGACGCTGATACAAAGCCATGCTGAGGCGATGAGGGGACTGAGACGATGGCTACCGACTACGACGCGCCGAGGCGTACCGAGACCGACGAGGTATCCGAGGATTCACTCGAGGAGCTCAAGGCACGCCGTAACGAGGCGCAGTCGGCCGTCGTCGACGTCGACGAGACCGATTCCGCGGAGAACTTCGAGCTGCCGGGCGCCGATCTGTCCGGCGAGGAGCTGTCGGTCCGGGTCATCCCGAAGCAGGCCGACGAGTTCACCTGTTCCAGCTGCTTCCTGGTTCATCACCGCAGCCGGCTGGCCAGCGAGAAGAACGGTCTGATGATCTGCACCGACTGCGCGGCCTGATCGCCGGCGCCCCCGTCCTCAGCTCTGCAGCGCGGCGAGCACCCGATCCGGCCGCCGGCAGCTCACCAGCCAGTACGGCGTCGGATCATCAGGGTCGTCGAGAACGACGAGAACCATCGGACCCACCCAAACCCGGTGCAGCACGTAGGCGGCGGGATCGAGCTGGCGTCCCAGTGCGGCGGACTTGGCGGTGCGCGGGATCTCCGCCGAGCGTCGCACCACCGACATCGGCAGGTGGGCCTGACCGGCTCGCAGCTCGACATCGGACCCGGTGGTCGCGACCACGACCTCGGTGCGGCCCAGCCACAGCAGCACGCCGGCGGCCACCGCCCCGAGCACCGCGTACGGCAACCATTCCGGCAGCGTCCGTACGCCCATGTTGACTTCCTTGGCCAGAATCGCGGCCATGCCGAAGCCGAGCGGCCACCACCACCACGGCACCCACAACCGTTCGCGGTACCGCACCGTTTGCGAGGTCACACGCGAGTCGGCCACGTGGCCAAGGGTAGTCTGTGGCACCGTGCCCACCAGTCTCGCGGTGGTTCGCCTGGACCGCGATCTTCCCCTGCCCAGCCGTGCCCACGACGGCGATGCGGGCGTCGATCTGTACAGCGCCGAGGACCTCGACCTGCAGCCGGGCCGCCGCGCACTGGTCGGCACCGGCATCGCCGTCGCCATCCCGCACGGCATGGTGGGTCTGGTGCATCCGCGCTCCGGTTTAGCTGCGCGCGTGGGACTTTCGATCGTCAACAGCCCCGGCACCATCGACGCCGGCTATCGCGGCGAGATCAAGGTGGCGCTGATCAATCTCGACCCGAGCGCTCCGATCGCGATTCGGCGCGGTGACCGCATCGCCCAGTTGCTGGTGCAGCGGGTCGAACTACCCGAGTTGGTCGAGGTGGCCTCGTTCGACGAGGCCGGCCTGGCCGACACCACCCGTGGCGACGGCGGCCACGGTTCCTCCGGCGGACATGCGAGTTTGTGATGGCATTCGGCAGACGTAAGAACACCTCCGACCCGGCGCCCGGCGAGCCGACGACGGGCGACACAGCCCCGGAGCGGGCCGCCGAGTCGGCCGCCGCCGACGTCGCAGATGTCGCGGGTGTCGACGACACCGGGCAGCCCGATGGTCCGTTCGACATCGAGGATTTCGACAATCCTGAGGACGCCAGCACCGCCCGGCTCGACCTCGGTTCGGTGCTGATCCCGATGCCGCCCGGCGGCCAGGTCCAGGTGGAGCTCAACGAGGTGGGCGTGCCCAGCGCGATCTGGGTGGTGACGCCGAACGGGCGGTTCACCATCGCCGCCTACGCCGCGCCGAAATCGCCCGGCCTGTGGCGTGAGGTGGCCGCCGAGCTGGCCGACTCGTTGCGCAAGGACAGCGCCGCGGTCTCCATCGAGGACGGCCCCTGGGGTCGGGAGGTGGTTGGCGCCGGCGCCGGCGTGGTGCGGTTCATCGGTGTCGACGGCTACCGGTGGATGATCCGCTGCGTGGTCAACGGCGCGCCGGAGACCATCGACGCGCTCGCGACCGAGGCGCGGGATTCCTTGACCGACACCGTCGTTCGCCGCGGCGATACCGCGTTGCCGGTACGCACGCCGCTGCCGGTGGAGTTGCCCGAACCGATGGCCGCCCAGCTTCGGGAGGCCGCCGCGCAGCAGGCCGCGATGCTCGCCGCCCAGCAGGCCGGGACCGATCCGCAGGCGCCGCAGGACACCGCCGAGCGGCGCAGCGCCGCCGGCTCGGCGATGCAGCAGTTGCGCAGCACCAGCACCGGGGGCTGACTCAGCCGGCGGCGTCCAGCAGCGCCGCCACACACGCCGCGCCCAACACCGCAGGCTCGGGTCCGAACTCGGCAAGCGTCACGGTCCGCAGTGCCGCGCGCGGCGCCGCGGACACCCACTCCAGCGCCACCTCCAGCGGATGGACGAGGTCGTCGGTGGCCGCGACCACCCCCATCGGCGCGTCGAGGCGTTCCAACTCCGCGCTGTTCGGCGCGACGTACGCGGCCACCTCCGCCATCGCGTCGGGCAGTTCAGGCCACTGGTCCAGCCAAGACCGGCTCAGCTCGTCGGCCAGCCAGGCCGGGCTGGACGCCCGCATGGCCGCGGTCGTGGCCGCCAGCCCGTCGCGGCGCAGCGCCGCCGCGGTGTGCCGGGCCGAGAGCGCGGCCGGTGCGGTGCCGGGTTCGCCGGTCCACGGCGGCAGCGCGGCCAGCACCGCGACGGTCCGCCCGGGATGGGCCAGCGCCCACGCGACGGCCACCGCGGCCCCGATGGACACCCCGCCGACGGCGATCGGCCCCTGGCGGGCCGCCTCGTCGAGGGTCTCGTGATAGCCGGCCACCAGCCGGCCCGGCCGCGGCGGCTGCGCCACCACCACGGCGCCGAGGTCGTGCAGCGGGCCGGCGAACGCCCGGTAGACGTAATCGTCGTCGGAGCCGGTGCCCGGCAGCAGGACCGTCGGAACGCCGCTCAAGTTCACCGCCATCGGTTGATCGTGCACCGGCGGAACCGCAGGCCGGTGATCGGGTGGGCGGCGTGGCATCGGGGAACCAACAGGTCTACCGTGGCGTTGTCGGAATGATCGAAGATCAGGAGAGACCATGGCTGCGGCCGAAGGTTTTGTGCGTCGCCTCACCCGGAGGCTGACCGAGGACCCCGCGCAGCGCGACGTCGAGGAGCTCACCGACGAGGCCGCCCTCACCGGCGCGCAGCGAGCCATCGATTGCCAGCGGGGCCAGGAAGTCACCATGGTCGGCACCCTGCGGAGCGTCGAGATGAACGCCAAGGGCTGCGCCGGCGGGGTGCGCGCCGAATTGTTCGACGGCACCGACACGGTCATGTTGGTGTGGCTCGGCCAGCGGCGCATCCCCGGTATCGAATCCGGGCGCACCCTGCGCGTGCATGGCCGGCTCGGAACGCTCGAGAACGGCGCCAAGGCCGTCTACAACCCGCACTACGAGATCCAGCGGTGAACCTGCCCGCCCCCTCGCGGCCGGTCGCGGCCGCGAGGTGAACCATGTCTGAAGCCAAACCCACTCCGGCGCAGGCCCTGCTGGCCCAGATGGGCGGTGTCAGGGGGCTGGTCTACTCGGCGTTGCCGGTGGCCGTACTGGTCCCGGTCAACACCGCCTTCGGACTGTTACCCGCCATCAGCGCCGCGCTCGGCGTGGCCGCACTGATCCTGGCGTGGCGGCTTTTCCGGCACGACTCGATCCAGCCCGCGGTGTCGGGGTTCATCGGCGTCGGGCTGAGCGCGCTGATCGCCTGGGTGGTCGGGGCGTCCAAGGGCTATTTCCTGCTGGGCATCTGGTCATCGCTGGTGTGGGCCGCGGTGTTCGCGGCCTCTGTGCTGATCCGGCGGCCGATCGTGGGCTACGTCTGGAGCTGGGTGAACGGGCACGACCGGGCCTGGCGCAACGCCCGACGGGCGGTGCTCGCCTTCGACATCGCCACCCTGACCTGGGTGCTGGTGTTCGGGTCCCGGTTCCTGGTGCAGCGCCATCTCTACGACGCCGACCAGACCGGCTGGCTCGGGGTGGCGCGGATCGCGATGGGCTGGCCGCTGACCGCAGTCGCCGCCCTGGTCACCTACCTGGCCATCCGGTCGGCGCAACGGGCGATCCACCGTGCGCACCACGAGGCACACGAGCACGAACATGCGGAGGCCGACCCGCCGGCCGGGAGCGACGCCGTCCTCGGCACCGAGGAGAACTAGCCGGAGCGCGCCGCGAGCAGCGCCGCCCGGAGTTCCTCCTCCACCTCGGGCGCGGAGACGAACAACAGTTCGTCGCCGCCCTCCAGCGGCTCGTCGGGTTCGGGGACGATCACCCGCTGGCCGCGCAGGATCGTCACCAGCGCGGCATCGCGGGGAAGCGCCAGCTTGCGCACCGGACGCCCGCCCCACGGGGTGTCATCGGGCAGCGTGATCTCGACCAGGTTGGCGTGCCCCTGCCGGAACTGCATCAGGCGCACCAGGTCGCCGACGGCGACCGCCTCCTCGACCAGTGAGGCCAGCATCCGCGGGGTGGACACCGCGACGTCGACGCCCCAGGCGTTGTCGAACAACCACTCGTTGCGCGGATCGTTGACCCGGGCCACCACGCGGGCCACCGCGAACTCCGTCTTCGCCAGCAGCGACAGCACCACGTTGGCCTTGTCGTCGCCGGTCGCGGCGATCACCACGTCGAACTCCTCGAGGTGCACCGACTCCAGCAGGCTGATCTCGCAGGCGTCGCCGAGCCGCCAGTGCGCGGCCGGGATGGCGTCGACGTCGACGTGTTCGGCGTTGCGCTCGATCAGCGTCACCTGGTGCTGGTTCTCCAGCAGCTCGCGGGCGATCGAACGGCCGACCGCCCCGGCGCCGGCAATGGCTACTTTCATGACCGCAGCTCCTGAATCCTGGCCGGGGCGTCCGTCATTTCTTGCGCTCCTCGGCGTCCTCGGTGGGAGGCAGCGCGGCGATCGCCAGCGCCTCGGCGGCATGCCCCGAGACTGCTGCGACGTAGACCTGGTCGCCGGCCTGCACGACGGTCTTGGGCTCGGGCAGGATGCCGGTGCCGAACCGGATCAGAAACGCCACCCGGGCGCCGGTGGCCTCCTCCAGGTCGGTCACCCGGCGGCCCACCCACTCCTCGTGCAGGGCCACCTCGGCGACGGCGACGGTGCCGGTCGGATCGCGCCACTTGGTGGTCTCGGTGTCGCCGACGAGCGTGTTCAGCAGCCGGTCGGTGGTCCAGGGCACGGTGGCCACGGTGGGGATGCCGAGCCGTTCGTAGACCGCCGCCCGCTTGGCGTCGTAGATACGCGCCACCACGCGCTGCACCCCGAACGTCTCGCGCGCCACCCGGGCCGAGATGATGTTGGAGTTGTCGCCGGAGGACACCGCGGCGAAGGCGCCGGCGTCCTCGATCCCGGAGCGCAGCAACACTTCCCGGTCGAATCCCATGCCCAGCACCCGCTGGCCGTTGAACTCCGGCGACAGCCGGTGGAAGGCGGTCGCGTCGCGGTCGATGATCGCCACCTCATGGCCGATCCGGGACAGCGCGTCGGCCAGCGAGGCGCCGACTCGGCCGCACCCCATCACCACTACCCGCACCTCTGGTCCTTTCGGCTGCGACGTGCATCGGGCCGCCGGATCCGGGGCCCAAACGTGGCCGACCAGTCCCGCGGGCACCGACCGTTCGGGTGGAACGCTACAGCCAAAGTCGGATGGGCTTACCCTTGGCACTCGTGTCTAAGCTTTCGACCGCCGCGCGCCGGCTGGTCCTAGGGCGCCCGTTCCGCAGCGACACGCTCAGCCACACCCTGCTGCCGAAGCGGATCGCCCTGCCGGTGTTCGCCTCCGACGCCATGTCATCGGTCGCCTACGCACCCGAGGAAATCTTCC
>CAZHUU010000164.1:0-9647 GCA_964535335.1 uncultured Mycobacterium sp. | reverse complement strand
CGGGACGGTGGACAAGTTCACCGGCGACGGGATCATGGCCGTCTTCGGTGCCCCCGTGGCCTTGGAGGATCATGCGGTGCGGGCGTGCAGGGCGGCCCTGGACATGCACACCGCGACCGGTGACCTGGCCGATGAAGTGTCACGCCGGGATGGTCTGAAACTTCAACTGCGGATCGGTTTGAATTCAGGACAGGTCATCGCCGGGGAGGTCGGCTCGGGCGCAGGCGGTTACACCGCCATCGGCGAGCAGGTCGGCATGGCCCAACGGATGGAGTCGGTCGCCCCACCGGGTGGGGTGATGCTGAGCGTGTCCACCGCCCGACTGGTGGAGAACACCGCCAGTCTCGGTGACCCCGAACTGGTCGAGATCAAGGGCAGCGATCAACCCGTCACAGCTCGCCGACTGCGAGGTGTCTCTGATCGGAACACTCCTGGCTCAGGCGGGCTGTCCTCTCTGGTGGGCCGCCGGTGGGAGATGTCCGCTGTCGAGGGCCTGCTGGAGCGTGCGCTGGAGGGCCACGGCGAGGTGGTCACCGTGGTGGGGTCCCCCGGTATCGGCAAGAGCCGCCTAGTTCACGAGGTCACTGCGCTGGCCGCCGCCCGGGAAGTTGAGGTGTTCTCGGCCTATTGCGAATCCCACACCACCCAGGTGCCTTTCCACACCGTGGCACGTCTACTACGAGCCGCAACCGGTGTCGAGCATCTTGACCCCGAAGCGGCCCGAATCCGGTTGAGGGAGCTGAACCCTGACGCCGATGCCGAAGACCGAATGCTCTTCGAGGACCTTGTTGGCGTCGCGGACCCTGAGGTTGAGTTACCAAGGATTGATCCGGATGCCCGGCGGCGGCGGTTAACCGCTCTGGTGAACACGTTCTCACTGGCCCGGGAGTCCCCGGCGGTCTACGTCATTGAGGACGCCCACTGGATTGATGAGACCAGCGAGTCGATGCTGGCCGACTTCTTCACGGTAAACCCCCAGACCCCTTCCCTGGTTCTGGTGACCTACCGTCCCGAATACTGCGGCCTCCTGAGCCGGGTGCTGGGTGCGCAGACGATCGCCGTGGCCCCGCTGAGTGATACCGAGACCGGCACCCTGGTCGCCGAGTTGATCGGAGCTGACTCCTCCGTGCGGGAAGTAGCCGCCTCAATCGTCGAGAGGGCTGCGGGGAACCCCTTCTTCGCTGAGGAGATCGTCCGGGAGCTGGCAGAGCGTGGTGTCCTGCAGGGACATTCCGGCAACTACGTCTCGACCGCCGATGTCGCTGAGGTCAGCATGCCCGCGACGGTCCAGGCGACGATCGCAGCCCGCATCGACCGGCTCGACCCGGCTGCTAAACGCACCTTGAGCGCGGCAGCGGTCATCGGCGCGAAGGTCAGCCGGGACCTGTTGGAAACAATGGGGATTGATCACGCGTTCGAGAACCTGGTGCGGGGCCAGTTCCTCGACCAGATCGCGTTCACCGGGCACCCCGAATATGTCTTCCACCATCCGCTGGTCCGTACCGTGGCCTACGAGTCGCAGCTGAAGTCGGATCGCGCCGAGTTGCACCGGCGAGTGGCTGCCGAGATCGAAGCCCACGACCCTGGTGCAGCTGACCAGAACGCCACGCTGATCGCCGAGCACCTGGCGGCCGCCGGTGATCTGCACGCCGCCCACGAATGGCACATGCGGGCTGGGGGGTGGTCAACCTACCGGGACATCAGCGCGGCAAAGACGAACTGGATCCAGGCCCAGCACATTGCCGACCAACTGCCCGCCGACGACCCCAATCGATTAGCCATGCAAATCGCCCCCCGCACCCTGCTGTGCGGGAACGCCTGGCGAATCGGCGGGACGGTGGCCGATATCGAATTCGACGAACTCCGAGGCCTGTGCGCTGCCGCTGAGGACAACCTCTCTCTGGCTATCGGCATGACTGGGTTGCTGATGGCGTTGATCTACGACGACCGCAACACCGAGGCGGCCCAACTGGCCACCGAACACGCCGAATTGATCGAGTCCCTCGGTGACCCCGCCCTGATAGTCGCCCTCCTACCGGGACCCATCATGGCTAAGCAAATAGCCGGTGAGGTGGTCGAGACCCTACGGTTGGCCCAACGTGTCATCGACCTCACCGACGGCGATCCCACCATGGGCAGCCTCGTCATCGAATGTCCGCTGGCCTTTGCGCAGACTTATCGTGCCTTCGCCGAAATGTCCCTGGGGATCCCGGGATTTCGGGAGCACGCGGAGGAGGCTATCGCAACAGCCCGGCCAGCGTACGCGACCGATTTTGCCGGTGCGGTCATGTACAAGCACATCTGCATTCCATTTGGGGTGTACTTGCCCGACGACACCGCGTTGCAGGACAGTGCGGACGCATTGGCGACCGCCGAACAGTCCGGGGACCCCCTCACGCTCGCCTGCGCTTTACTGGCCAGGGGAATCACACTGGTCCACCACGACGGCCCCGAATCGGACCGCGGATTCGACCTTCTAGCCCAGCTCCGCGACATAGCGGTGGCCCACCGTTTCCCTTTGGTCGCGGTGCCCATCATTGACAGGTACACCGCTTGGCGGATGGCATGGCAGGGCGACCTCGACGGCGCGATCGAGCTGGCGCGCACTCTCGTCGAGAATCTCCCTCCTGCGGGCTACACCTTCTTCCATGGTCAGTTGACGGTCACACTCGTCGAATCCTTGCTTCAGCGTGCCGCCGAAGGCGACATCGCCGAAGCACAGGCCGCGATCGACCGGTTGGCCGCTGTCCCCACCGATCCGGGGTTCGTCCTGAACGAGATTCAGCTGCTCCAGCTGCGGGCACTGGTAGCACAGGCTCAGGACGACGAGGCCAGCTACGTGGATTATCGGGACCGCTACCGGAAGATGGCCAACGACTTGGGCTTTGAGGGCCACATGCAGTGGGCCGAGGAGATGCCGTGACGGCGACAGGGACGGTGTGTGGGGCGTGCGGCACACAGCTGAGTGCACAGGCCAAGTTCTGCAGCGAGTGCGGCACGGCCCTCACGGCGACTACGAAACCGGCCGAGTACAAGCAAGTCACCGTCCTGTTCGCCGACGTCGTCCACTCCATGGACATCGCCAAGGCCGTCGGGGCGGAGCGGCTGCGCGAGATCATGGCGGGTCTGCTGGACCGGGCGACGGCAGTGGTGGGCCGCTATGGCGGGACGGTGGACAAGTTCACCGGCGACGGGGTCATGGCCGTCTTCGGTGCCCCCGTCGCCCTGGAGGATCACGCGGTGCGGGCCTGCCGGGCCGCCCTGGGCATCCACACGGCGATCAGTGACCTGGCCGACGAGGTCAGCCGCGAGGATGATCTGGACCTTCAGGTGCGGATCGGGCTGAACTCCGGTCAGGTGATCGCCGGGGAGATCGGCTCAAGCGGAGCCGGGTACACCGCGATCGGCGAGCAGGTGGGCATGGCCCAGCGGATGGAGTCGGTGGCCCCTGCTGGTGGGGTGATGCTCAGTTCCTCCACCGCCCGGTTGGTGGAGACCACCGCCCGTCTTGGTGACTCCGAACTGGTTCGAATCAAGGGTGCAGAGCAGCCGGTGGTCGCACGCCAGCTGCTGGGCTTATCCGATCCAGATGGTTCTGGTCGAGATGCTGAGTCGGCTCTCGTCGGTCGCCAGTGGGAGATGGCAGCCGTCGAGGGTCTGTTGCGGCGTGCGATGGAGGGCCACGGCGCGGTGGTGACCGTCGTGGGGTCGCCGGGGATCGGCAAGAGCCGCCTGGTGCGGGAGGTGACCGCGCTGGCCGCTGAACGGGGTGTCGAGGTTTTCTCGGCCTACTGCGAATCCCACACCACCCAGGTGCCCTTCCACACCGTGGCACGGCTTCTGCGGTCAGCGACCGGCACCGAGCATCTCGACCCGGAGCCGGCGCGAACCCTGTTGCGAGAGTTGGACCCTGACGCCGATCCCGAAGATATATTGCTCTTCGCGGACCTCGTGGGTGTCGCGGACCCCGAAGTGGAGTTACCCAGGATTGATCCGGATGCCCGAAGAAGGCGGTTGACCGCTCTGGTTAACACCTTCTCACTGGCCCGAGAGTCTCCGGCGGTCTACGTCATCGAGGACGCCCACTGGATTGATGAGGTCAGCGAGTCGATGCTGGCCGACTTCTTCACCGTGATCCCGCAGACCCCGTCGCTGGTGCTGGTCACCTATCGCCCCGAATACTCGGGGGTCCTGAGTCAGGTGCAGGGTGCTCAGAGCATTGCCTTGACCCCGCTGAGCGATCCCGAGACCGCCGCGCTTGTCGATGAACTTGTCGGGCAGGACCCCTCGGCGGCAAGGCTGTCCACGTTGATCGTCGAAAGGGCTGGCGGGAACCCGTTCTTCGCCCACGAGATCGTGCGCGATCTTGCCGAGCGAGGAGTCCTACAGGGGCAGGCTGGGGACTACAACTCCACGGCCGATGCGGCTGAGGTCAGCATGCCCGTCACCGTGCAGGCCACCATCGCCGCCCGCATCGATCGCCTGGAACCTGGGGCGAAAAGAACACTGAGCGCGGCGGCGGTTATCGGCGCGAAGTTCAGCCGAGACTTGTTGGTCACTTTGGGTGTTGACCCTGCCCTCGATGATCTGGTGGCCGGTAAGTTCATCGACCAGATCAGCTTCACTGGCGACCTCGCCTACGTGTTTCACCATCCGCTGATTCGTACCGTGGCCTATGAGGCACAGCTGCGGTCGGATCGTGCTGACTTGCATCGCCGGGTGGCCGCTGTCATTGAGTCCCGCGACCCGGCGTCTGCTGACGAGAACGCCGCGCTGATCGCCGAGCACCTGGAGGCCGCCGGCGATCTGCGGGCCGCCTACGGCTGGCAGATGCGGGCGGCGGACTGGGCGACAAACCGAGACATCAACGCCGCACGGCTGAGTTGGGAACGCGCCCAACAGATCGCCGATGCCCTCCCCGCCGACGAACCCAACCGGACAGCCATGCGGATTGCGCCGCGTGCTTCGTTGTGTGGCAGCGCTTATCGCGCCCATCAGCAGGTCGCCGGACAACTGCTCGACGAACTGCGCCAACTATGTGCCGCCGCCGGCGACAAGGAGTCGCTAGCCACCGGGATGGCAGGGTTGGCGGCCAGTTACGTACATCAGGCCCGATTAACCGAGGCATCGCAGCTTGCCTCCGAGACTATGGCGCTCCTCGAATCGATCGACGATCCAATCCTGACGGTGGGGCTATCGGCCACACTGCTATACGCCAAGTGTCAGGATGGTGAATATGCTGAGGCGCTGCGGTTCTCAGAGCGGGTGATTGACCTTGCCGACGACGACTCCTCAACGGGCAGCGTCGTCTTCGGGTCTCCGTTGGCGGCTGCCTTGGTAGGCCGGGCTTGGTGCCGATTTTCCCTGGGTCTTGACGGATGGGCCGAGGACCTTACGCAATGCCGGGCGGTCGCAAGTCGTGCCGATCCCCTGTCGCATGCCGCCGTCGTCTGCTACGCGTACATCCCGGCGGTACCGATGGGCGTGCTGCGGCCGGACGAGTCCGCGATCCGCGAGATTGAGGGCGCGTTACAGGTTGCCGAACGATCCGGCGATGATCTTGCACTGGCCTTCGCTCAGCTTGCACTGGGCGCTGTGCAGGTCTACGACCCAAGGGCAGCGGTGCGTCAGCGCGGGCAGAAGCTGTTGGCGGAGGTGGGGGAGTTATTTGTGCGCCAGGGACATAACCTGTGCGACTTACCGCTCGTCAATGTATGTATCGCGCGTGAAATGGCTCGACATGGGGATCGGGATGCGGCTATATCGCAGATGCGCCGAGCGGTCGATGATCATGTCCGTCTGGGACAGACGCTGACTTACGGCATTTTTGCGACCTTCGTTCTGGTGGAAACCCTGGTAGAAAGCGGTACCGAGAGCGACGTCGCCGAGGCTGAGGCGGCAATGGGGCGTTTGGTGGCCGCGCCATCCGACAATGATCTGGCGGTTCGCGACATTTGGGTGTTGCGGCTTCAGGCGCTGCTCGCGCGTGCCCACGGCGACGACGACAACTACCGCGATTATCGGGATCGCTACCGGAAGATGGCCACCGACTTGGGCTTTGAGGGCCACATGCAGTGGGCCGAGGAGATGCCGTGACCACCGAGACCCCCTCCGGTGTGGTGACGTTCCTGTTCACCGATATTGAGGGTTCGACCCGTCGGTGGGAGGCCGATCCGGAGGCCATGCGGGCCGCCTTGGCGGCGCACGACGAAGTTCTTCGGTCGGCGATCGAGGCCCACGGTGGATACCTGTTTAAGCACACAGGGGATGGCACCTGCGCTGCATTCGCCTCGCCGAAGGCCGCGGTCGATGCCGCGATCCAGGCTCAGCAGACACTTGAATTGCCAGTGAGGATGGGGATTTCGACAGGAGAGACCGAGCTTCGCGGCTCGGATTACTTCGGTGCCGTCCTCAACCGGGCGGCCCGTGTGATGGCGGCTGGGCACGGCGGGCAGGTCCTGCTCGACGGCGTCGCAGCGGGTCTCCTTCGGGGGGTGGACCTGCTCGACCTCGGGGCGCGGCGGCTGCGGGACATCGCCCAACCGGTCCAGGTTTTCCAGGTCCGCGCTGCAGGTCTTAGGACTGAGTTTCCGCCTCTAGCCACGCTGGACGCCGTACCCGGGAACCTACGCCCGTCAACCACCAGCTTGATCGGGCGTGAGGCTGAGATCGCCGAACTGCACAGTCTGGTGAAGGCGCATCGGTTGGTGACGTTGACGGGTTCGGGTGGGGTGGGTAAGACCCGTCTGGCCATCGAGGTCGCCGCCCGGCTCGCCGCCGAGTTTCCCGACGGGGTCTGGTTTTTCGACCTCGCCGCCGTCACGGACCCCGAGGCGGTGCCCGATGTCGTGGCCGCAGTGTTGGGCATCATTCAGCAACCCGGTAAGACGGTGACTGAATCGGTGGCGGCCGCGTTGGAGGGCCGAGTGCGGCTGCTGGTGTTCGACAACTGCGAGCACCTGGTCGATGCCGCTGCGGACCTCGTTGAGGCGATCCTGGCCGCCTCAGCGACCGTGACGATCCTGGCGACGAGCCGGGAAGGGTTGGGCGTCGCCGACGAACAGCAGTGGCGCGTCCCCTCCCTGGACGTCAGCTCCGGACCCGACTCTGCCGCAGCGACCTTGTTCCTCGACCGTGCCCACCGTGTGGTGTCGGACTTCTCGCTGGCCCAGCCGGGCCAGGCCGAGGCGGTGGAGGAGATTTGTCGCCGCTTGGACGGCATCCCGCTGGCCATCGAGTTGGCCGCGTCCCGGATGGCGTCGATGAGTGCCGCCGAGGTTCGAGACCGTCTCGATGACCGGTTTCGTCTGCTGGTGGGGTCACGGCGCAGCCTGTCTCGCCACCAGACCCTGCGCCATGCGGTGGCGTGGTCCTATGACCTACTCGGCGAGGATGAGAAGGCTGTACTCGAAAGGTGTTCGGTCTTCGCGGGCGGCTTTGATCTGGGAAGCGCGTGCGCGGTGGCGGACATCGGGGACGAGTACACCGTTCTGGATCGCCTCGATGCCTTGGTGCGGAAGTCGCTGCTGGTGGCAGACCGCACATCGGGACACACCCGCTACGCCATGTTGGAGACAGTCCGCCAGTTCGCCGAAGACCAGCTCGTCGCCAGCGGTCAAGCTACTGAGACTCGAACCCGCCATGCTCGCTACTTCGCCGGGCGGGAAACCGACATCCTGGCCCTATGGGACAGCCCCCGCCAACAGGAGGCGTATGCATGGTTCGACGCAGAGCTGGCCAATCTGCGCACGGCCTTCCGGTGGGCTGCTGACCGTGATGACCTCGACGTGGCCGCCCCCCTGGTGACCTATGCGGCGTTACTTGGCCTTCTTGTCGAACAGCACGAGCCGATAGCCTGGGCCGAAGAACTCATCGAACCCGCCCGCGTCGCTGACCATCCACGGCTAGCGAGTCTGTACGAATTGGCCGCGTATTGCTGTTTTGCCGGACGGCACGAGGCGGCCGTCGGCTACAGCGAAGCAGGGCAGGCGGCTCTCCTCTCCGGCCGCGACTATTACGTGCCAATTGGCGGCGGGGGCGCTCTGGGTACTCCCTATCTATACAGCGGCCAGCCTGAACGCGCTGCTGACTGGTGCCGCGTTCAGCTTGACCGTAGTGGGGACACTTACACACTCGTCCGGTCCACTCTGGTCATCGCGCTGACCACCGCAGGCTCTGTTGACGAGGCTTTGGCCGCAGCGAACGGTCTCGTCGATGCCGCCGAAACCACCCGCAACCCGTATGCGCTTTCGACTGCGCTCTTGGCTTACGGGTTCGCCGTGCGCGATTTCGATCCCAGCCGAGCACTGGATGCACTTCGTCGAGGCATGGGCGTCGCTCAAGACACCGGTAATCGTCAGATGGAATCGAACCTCGCGGCCGCCCTGTCCACCGTCGAAGCCGAGTATGGCGATCCGCTGGCTGCCCTGGGCTATGCCGCAATCACGATCCGCAACTTCCACGACTCGGGTGGTGGGTTGCACCCGGCCCTAAGCGTCCTCGCCGCAGCATTCGACCAGCTGGCTCGCTACGAACCCGCCGCCACTATCGCGGGCTTCGCCTTAAGCCCGGCAGCGGCTGCTGCTCTACCTCTAATCAACTCGGCGACAACCCATCTACGCGATACCCTCGGTGACCAGACCTACGAATCGCTCGCCCGCAAGGGCGAGGAGATGACCATCGCCGCCATGGTGGCCTACGCCTTCGACCAGATCGACCAGGCCCGAGCTGAACTAGGGGCTGTCTCGGAATAGATCCGAGTGAGACACCTTCGACCCGGGCGTAAGGGACCCCCATTCCGCCAGGTCGAGGTGTCTCAAAAGTTTGTCTCGGGAAGATATGTCTCGTAATTGGTGTTGAACCGCTTATGAAACAGCCCGGGCTGCAAGCTGATCCGACCACTGGCACCCGCGTCGGCTACACCCGGGTGAGCACCGTCGCCCAGACCCTCGACCAACAGAACGAGGCCCTCACCGCCGCCGGGGTCACCAAGACCTTCTCTGACACCATGTCCGGTGCCCGCGACGACCGGCCCGGTCTGGCCGCCCTGCTCGACTACGTCCGCGAGGGAGATTCCGTCGTAGTTTGGCGGCTCGACCGCCTAGGCCGCGACACGCTCCATGTTCTCGAGACCGTCAAGGCCCTGACCGACCGTGGGGTGAGACTGGTCTCCATCGCCGACGGGATCGACTCCTCGACGGCGGCAGGCCGCATGGTGATCGGGGTGTTGGCCAGCATGGCCGAGTTCGAGCGGGAACTGGTCAAGGAGCGCACCGCCCTCAAGCGGGCCACCGCACGGGCCAACGGCACTCGGTTCGGGCGGCCCCGCAAGGTCGAGGACGCCGAGCACATCGTGACGGCCCGCCGGATGAAGGCCGACGGGCATACGGGCAGAGACATCGCCAAGTACCTCGGGGTCAGCCGGGCCACCTTGTACCGGTACCTGAAGGCCGAATTGCCGCGAGGGAGCCTCGCATCGAGTTGCCAGGAGGACCGGGTTCACGCCCGCCTAAGCCGATAGGCGCGAGTCATTCCGCCAGCGGCTCGCATAAGCCGTCCAGCGGCAGCATCTCAATCTGAGTGAGACAGCGCACGTCCCACGATCAACGGATCGGACTGACCGACCACCTCGTAATCCTTATCGGCAT
>CAZHUU010000163.1:9127-10041 GCA_964535335.1 uncultured Mycobacterium sp. | reverse complement strand
CGCTTGAACATCTGGAACGGCGTGGAGAACGCCACCGCCCAGCCGGTGGGGTAGTGGTTGTAGGTCTCCGGGCCACCGAGCTCGTCGAAGTAGGACAGGTTCTCCTCAAGGCTGTCCGGGAAGCCATTGAAGAACTTGTTCTCGTTGACCGACCCGTTCGGGGTGCCCTCGCCGGAGGCGCCGTTGTCGGCGCAGTAGAAGATGATCGTGTTGTCCAGCTGCCCGGTGCGCTCCAGGAAGTCGACGATGCGGCCCACCTGGGCATCGGTGTACTCCGAGAACCCGGCGAACACCTCGGCCATCCGGCAGAAGAGCCGCTTCTCGTCGTCGTTGAGCTCGGCCCACGGCCGCACATAGTCGGCCTCGTTGGCGACGTCGTCGGGCATCGGGTTGAGCGGGGTCAGCTCGGTGCCCTCCGGCACCACGCCGCGTTCGATCATCCGGGCGAGCACCCACTCCCGGTAGGCCTCGTAGCCGTCGTCGAACACGCCCTTGTACTTGTCGATGTACTCCTGCGGGCTGTGGTGCGGGGCGTGGTTGGCGCCCGGGCAGAACCACATGAACCACGGCTTGGACGGGCCCGAGGACCGCAGGTCCTGCAGCATCTTGATGGCCTGGTCGGCCAGGTCCTTGGACAGGTGGTAGCCCTCTTCGGGGGTGTAGGGCGGTTCGATGGCGTGGTTGTCCTCGATCAGGTCGGGATACCACTGGTTGGTCTCACCGCCGAGGAAGCCGTAGAACCGGTCGAACCCCTTGGACAGCGGCCACTCCGAGCGACTGCCCGCCGGCGAGAGGTCCTCGACCGGCACGTTGTGGTTCTTGCCCAGCCACATGGTGGCGTAGCCGTTGTCCTGCAGCACCTGGCCGATGGTCGCGCACTCGGCGGGCAACCGTCCGGCGGCGCCGGGGAAACC
>CAZHUU010000163.1:6366-9117 GCA_964535335.1 uncultured Mycobacterium sp. | reverse complement strand
GTGATGGTTACGGCCGGTGAGGAAGGTCGAGCGGGTCGGGGAGCACAACGCGGTGGTGTGCCACTGGGTGTAGGTGACGCCGTTGTCGGCCAACCGGTCCATGGTCGGCATGTTGATCCGGCCGCCATACGGCGACCACGCGGCCAGGCCGGTGTCGTCGTACAGCACGATCAGGACGTTCGGCGCGCCCTCCGGCGGCCTCTTCAGTTCGAAGGGCTTCCAGTCCGGAACCGAGTCCCGCACGTCGAGTTTGATGACCCCGTTGAATTTCTCGGCCACGTTCATCCCTTCCGACCATTTTCGGCTACCGATCGGGGCATATGGTCGCATCGCCGCGCGGCGGTTGGGGGCCGACTCGCTAAATAGGCGGCAACGTCATTTAGTCGAGTCGGCCAGGGCGGCTTCGGTCTCGGCGGTCCCGGCCCCCGGTGCTAGGTTTTGACGGGCGTCAACCGGAAGGAAGCATCCATGGGGCTTGACCCGCGCACACCGGTCATCGTGGGTGTCGGACAGGTCAACGAACGCCTGGATGACGTCGAACTCGAACCCGTCGATCTGATGGCGATGGCCGCCCGGGAGGCCGCCGACCCGCGGGTGCTGCAGGCCGTCGACGCGATCCGGGTGGTCAACCTGCTGTCCTGGCGCTACCGCGATCCGGGCCTGCTGCTGGGCGCCAAGATCGGCGCCGAACAGGCCGCCACCTACTACACCGGGGTGGGCGGCAACACCCCGCAGTCGCTGGTCAATCAGGCCTGCCTGGACATCCAGCAGGGCCGCACCGACGTGGTGCTGCTGGCCGGCGCAGAGACCTGGCGAACCCGGAAACGGCTGCAGGCCAACGGAATCCGTCCCGACTGGACGCGCCAGGACGACAGCGTCGCGGTGCCGCCGGGCGCGGAGGTGGAAGTGCCGATGGCGGGTCCGGCCGAGGAGCACGTCGGCCTGCTGCTGCCCTCGCACGTCTACCCGTTGTTCGAGCAGGCGCTGCGGATCGCCAACGGCGAGAGCAGTGACGCCCACCGCCGCCGGATCGGCGAACTGTGGGCGCGGTTCAGTGCGGTGGCCGCGGACAACCCGCACGCCTGGAGCCGGGAGCCGGTACCGGCCGAGGAGATCTGGCAGCCCGGGCCGGACAACCGGATGATCAGCTGGCCCTACCCGAAGCTGATGAACTCCAACAACATGGTCAACCAGGGCGCCGTCGTGATCCTCTGCGCGGCCGAGAAGGCGACCTATCTGCAGGTGCCGCAGGACCAGTGGGTCTTCCCCTACGCCGGCACCGACTCGCACGACACCTACGCGATCACCGAACGGGCCGAGTTGCACCGCTCGCCGGCCATCCGGATCGGCGGCCGCCGGGCGCTCGAACTCGCCGGCATCGGCGTCGATGACGTGGACCACGTCGACCTGTATTCGTGCTTCCCGTCGGCGGTTCAGGTGGCCGCGACGGAGCTGGGACTGGGCCTGGACGACCCGCAGCGGCCGCTCACCGTGACCGGCGGGCTGACGTTCGCGGGCGGCCCGTGGAACAACTACGTGATGCACTCGATCGCGACCATGACCGGCCTGTTGCGGGCCGACCCGAGCCGTCGCGGCCTGATCACCGCCAACGGCGGTTACCTCACCAAGCACAGCTTCGGGGTGTACAGCGCCACCCCGCCGGCCACCCCGTTCCGATGGGAGGACGTCCAGCCCGCGGTGGACCGGGAACCCACCCGCACCGCCCTGGTCGAATGGGACGGCACCGGGACGGTGGAGTCGTGGACCGCGCCGTTCGGCCGGGACGGCGGCCCCGAGAAGGCGTTCCTCGCGGTGCTCACCCCCGCCGGGGAGCGCACCCTGGCCCTGATCGATGACCCGGGGGCCGCGGCGGCCACCGTCGACACCGACATCGCCGGCGCCCGGGTGCGGGTGCGCCCGGACGGGCGCGCCACTCTGGACTGATCCCGGCGGGGCGGTTGAAAGGCCGAAATTTTTGCCGGAAGCTGCCTATCCTCGTGCCAGCGGCGGGGGGAAGTAGGGCCTGGTATGCGGATCTTGCTCACGGAAGTCACCGGGGCATGGGGACGCGCGCTGGCCCACAGCTTGCTGGCAGCGGGCCATGACGTAGCGGGGATCGCCGAGCGGGGACACCGCGACCTCGATCCCGAGGTGCGCTTCACCCGCGCCGGTCTGGACCACCCGATCCTGCGGCGACTGGCCGCCGACGCCGATGTGGTGGTCGCGCTGCCGGGTCCGACGCCGGTGCGGCAGGCCGACGTGGTCCGGGTCGGGGACGCCGCCGCCCGCGGCGGGGCCCGGCTGGTGTTCCCGTCACTGTCGCTGCTGGCGCCGTCGCCGTGGCGGCAGGCCGAGGAACTGGTGGCCAGTGGATGGGCGCCCAGCCTCGTCGTGCGGATCGCCGCCCCGCTGGGCCGGCGGGTCGACGCGCTGGTGGTCCGCACCGTCGCCGGCCTGATCGACGCGCGGGTGTCCGGACCGATCCACGTGCTGCACGTCGACGACCTGGTCCGGTTCCTGGTGGCGGCCGTGGGCACCGATCACACCGGCGCCGTCGACCTCGGCACCGCCGACACCACCGACGCGGTCGATGCCCGCCTCGTTCTACAGGGGGCCGATCCCCGCCCGGGGACCCGGGGGATCCGGCCGTGGCCCACGCCGGCGCCGGCGATGGATCTCACTGCGCTGGAACGGGGTTGGGGCTTCCGGTGCGGGTGGTCGGCTGTCGACGCCGCGGTCGACACCGCCCGA
>CAZHUU010000163.1:0-6356 GCA_964535335.1 uncultured Mycobacterium sp. | reverse complement strand
ACGCGCTCGACGCCTTCAACGCGCTGTACTTCCGCCGCGCCAACGTCAACAACGTAGTGGTGCGCGACTACGCGATCGACGCCGTGGTCGACACCGCCCGAGGGCTGACCGGACGCAAGCTCGCGGCCGGCGGTGCGGTGCCGATACCGAGTCGGATCCCGATACCGGTCGAGGAGATCACCGACCCGGTCGTTGCGCGGTCGACCGGCGCCGCTCCCGAGGGCGCCGACGGCGAGTTCGACACCCCGATCGACCCCCGCTTCCCGGTGTTCGTCGCCGCCGGCTTCGGCGACACCCCGGCGGGCCCGTTGACGCCGATGTCGCTCGAGGTGCACCTGGGCGGCCTGCGGATGGCCGCGCGGGCCGGCTCCCGGCTGCTGAATCTGTCCCCGGCGGTGCGCGCCGAGTGGGACGCGCGCCTGGTGGCGGTCTTCGGTCAGCGGATCTATCTCGGCGCATCCCTGCTCGCCGCGGTGGGACCGCTGTTGCCAGAGCGCGCCGCCGCACTGGTCACGACGGTGTGCGCAGGCGGGGACGCCGAGCTGTTCCCGACGGGACGACCCAGGGCCGGGTCGTCGAATCCGGTCGCCGCCGCGTTGACGTCGGCCCGGATCGCGGCGGCGGCCCGCATGTTCGGCAAGCACCTCCGCGCCTACGGGGCGGCGGCGCAGGCCGAGCACCTCGACCCCGGGTCACTGCCGGGCCTGCCGGATGCGGCGCTGGGTGCCCGGATCCGGCTGCTGCGCAACCGGATCCAACAGGGCTGGGTGCTCTCGGGCCTGGGGGTGTTGTTCGCCGAGGCGGCGCCCACCCACGTCGAGGCGGCCACCTCGGCGGACGGCGACGCCGCGGGAACGGTCGGCCGGGTCCATGCCGAGCTGACCTCGTTGGCCAGTGTCATCCGGGCGCACCCCTTCGTGCGGGCCTGCATCGACGGCGGGGACCTCGACGCCGCCCGCGCCGCAGCACCGATGTTCGCCGCCGCCTTCGACGGGGTGGTGACCCGGATCGGACATCACGGGCCGGGGCGGATCGACCTGGCGGCGGGTGTCTTCGCCGACCGTCCCGGGGCCGTCCTGGCCGCCGCCGAACGGGTCACCCGCGATGCGGCCGCCGGAGCGGTCATCGCCGGCGCGGCCACGGCCCGTGAGCTCGCCTATGACACCACGATGCGATTCACCCACGAACTGCGCTCGGCGGTAAGGGAACTGGGGTCCCGGCTGGAGGCGCAGGAGAAGCTGGCCGCGGCCGAGGACATCGTCTACCTGACCACCGAGGAGGCGCTGGTGCTGCCGATCGACGCCCGGCTGCGGATCAAGCGCCGGGTCGCCGAACGCGAGCGCCTGCAGGCCGCGGTACTGCCGTCGGTGATCGCGGGGGGCTGGGCACCCGTGCCGGCCGGCCCGCCCGCCGTCGGCCAACTCCGTGGCCGGGTCGTCTCCCGCGGGGTCGCCGAGGGCACCGTGCGGGTGCTGCGTTCGGTCGACGACGCCGACCCGGGTCCCGGTGAGGTCGCCGTGCTCGCGGCGGCGGACCTCGATTGCGCGATTCTCGCGGGCACTCCGGCCGCGGTGGTCGCCGACGCCGGACGCACCGCCGCCGACCCGACCGTGGTGGGCCGCTACCTCGGGGTGCCGTTCGTGGCCGACGTCACGGGTGCGACGGCCCGGTTGGTGACGGGCATGCGGGTGCGGGTAGACGGCGCCTCCGGAACCGTGAGCGTGCTGAGCGACGGAACCGAGGAGGGCGTCCCCGCCGCCCCGGGCGCTACCCTGGCGCAGTGATGTCGCAGTGATGTGGCGGACCGTGGCGGCGCTGTCGGTGCTGTGGTGTGCCCTGGTGGTGGCACCGGCCCTGAGCACACCGATGTTGTTGGCGCACTCCACCGGAACCGCGACCCGGGCCTGGGTGCTCGGCGTCTGGGTCGCCGGTTACGTCGCTCAGTTGCTGGTGTTCATGGCGATCGCGCGCCGGGCCGGGCGCGGGACGGCCCCCGGCTGGGTGATCGCCTCGGTGATCCCGTGGGTGGCCGACTGGACCGCACCGGCCACGGTGTGGGGACCGGTCGTCTGCGCGGCGATCGTGCTCGGCTACGGGTACTGGCTGACCCGGCTGGTGAGCGAGGTGGACCGGGTGCGGGTCGAGGGCCGTCGCGCCGACGCCGTGATCGTCGAGGTCATCCGCCCGCTGCTGAACGTCGTGGTTGACAAGCTCTACGTCCGCCGCACCCTGCGGGTGCGGGTGCAGCCGGCCGACACGGCGCCCTACGGGGCGGCGGTGCGCTCGGTGTTCCTGCTCGGCGAGGTGCCCGAACCCGGCGACCGGCTGGTGGTGCTGATCCACCCCGAGCGCCCCGAGCACGTCGAGATCGCCGAGGACGAGCCGATCATCCGCACCGCGCCCGACGACGCCGAACTCGACCCCGAGATCGCCGAGCAGCTGCACCGGCTGGTCACCATGCGCGATCGCGGCGATCTGTCCGACACCGAGTTCAGCACCGCCAAGCGCCGCCTGCTGGATCGGTGACTACCCGGTGAGCTCCGCACGCAGGTCCAGGGCGTTGCGCACGGCGTGGCCGTGCCCGTCGTTGTTGAAGTACACCAGCACCCGCCGGTCCTGGGCCCGCCACTCCCGAATCCGGTCCGCCCACCAGCGCAGGTCGTCGGCGGTGTAGCTGCCCGCGTACATGGTGTCGGTGTCCGGCCCGTGCATACGCACGTAGACGAAGTCGGTGGTGGCCCGCAGCACGCAGGGCAGCCCGGGCCCGCTCATCACGACGTAGGCCGCACGGTGTCGCTCCAGCAGGTCGTAAACCACGGGGTGGCCCCAGGACGGGTGCCGCATCTCGACGGCGATCCGGATCCACTGCGGAACCAGGCCGAGGAAGTGCTCCAGGCGTGTGTCGTCGCGGTGCATGTCCGGATGCAGCTGGACCAGCACCGCCTCGCGCCGGTCGCCGAGAGCCCGCTGGCAGCGCTCGAGCCGGTCCACCCACGGCTCCGGTTCGGACAGCCGCCGGAAGTGGCTCAACCCGCGGTGGACCTTCACCGACATGGTGAACCCGGCAGGCAGCCGGTTGTGCCAGCCCGCGAAGGTGCCGTCCCGCGGCCAGCGGTAGAAGCTGGCGTTGAGTTCGACGGTGTCGAACACTTCGACATAGCGGGCCAGCCGCTGCGCCACCGGCAGGCCGGGCCGGTACAGCACACCGGCCCAGTGGTCATAGGACCAGCCGGAGGTGCCGATCCCCACGCCTGTGACGGATGTCATGCCGCCCGCCCGGGCCGGATAGTCAGGACCGTGATCATCTGGGCGACAACCGTTTTGGCTGCACGGTGGGATCGGCGGCACCCGTCGCCCGGCACCGGGATTCCGGGAATCACCGTCCAGCCCCGCAGCCCGCGTGCTAGACATTGCTGCATCGTGCAAGGAGAGACCATGACGAACACCCCGCGCTCCCGACGGCTGGCCCAACTGGCCGGAGGTTTCGGCGTCGCACTGGCGGCCCCGATGATCGGATTGTTTCTGACCCTGCCGGCACCGGCGTCCGGGCCGGCATCGGCCGACTGTGCACTCGGCTTCATCGACAACCCGGCTACCCCCGGGCAGTGCGTGCCAATCCCGGGTGAGCCCCGGGAGCAGTCATCGCCCGATGCCGCACCGGCACCCGACAATGCGAACGGCCCCGACCTCTCGGCGTGCGACCTGAGCCAGCCCTACCAGAACGCCGAGTGCCCCGGCGCGCCCCCGGCAGTCGGAACGACCAACGTGGACGGGCCCATCAATGTGACGGCGCCCCCGCCGGTCGGCGCCCCCGACGGCGCCAACGGCCCCGACACCTCCGCGTGCGAGCTGAACCAGCCCGAAAACAACCCGCTGTGCCCGGGGGCGCCGCAACTCTGAGTCGTCAGGCGGCGCTGTCGATCACCCCGGTCACCGGTTCGAGCGCCTGCGCGACGATCTCCGCGACATCGGTCATCGGTCTCACCTCGAGGGCTTCCAGCACCTCGGCGGGCACGTCATCCAGGTCGGGCTCGTTGCGCTGCGGAATGAATACCGTTGCCAGCCCGGCCCGTTGGGCCGCCAGCAGCTTCTGCTTGACTCCGCCGATCGGCAGCACCCGGCCGTTGAGGGTGACCTCGCCGGTCATCCCGACGTCGGCCCGCACCGTGCGCCCGGTGGCCATCGACACCAGCGCGGTCACCATCGTCACACCCGCGGACGGGCCGTCCTTGGGCACCGCACCGGCGGGCACATGCACGTGGATGCGGCGGTCCAGTGCCGCCGGGTCGACGCCGAGTTGCTCGGCGTGGGCGCGCACGTACGACAGCGCGATCTGCGCCGACTCCTTCATCACGTCGCCCAGTTGACCGGTCAGCTGCAACCCGGGCTCACCGTCGGTCGATCCGGCCTCGATGTAGAGCACGTCGCCGCCGAGACCGGTCACCGCCAGCCCGGTCGCCACGCCCGGCACCGCCGTCCGTTCGGCCGAGTCCGGGGTGAACCGCGGCCGGCCGAGGTACTCGACCAGATCCGGTTCGTCGATCGTGACCGGGCCGGCGGCGGCCGAGTCCAGCTTGGTGGTCACCTTGCGCAGCGCCTTGGCCAGCAGCCGTTCGAACTGTCGCACACCGGGTTCGCGGGTGTAGTCGGCGGCGATCTTGCGCAGCGCCGCCTCGGTCACGGTGACCTCCTGCGCCGTCAGCGCGGCCCGCTCGGCCTGCCGGGGCAGCAGGAAGTCACGGGCGATTGCTACCTTGTCGTCCTCGGTGTACCCGTCGATCTCCACCAGTTCCATCCGGTCCAGCAGCGCCGACGGGATGTTCTCGATGACGTTGGCGGTGGCCAGGAACACCACATCGCTCAGGTCGAGGTCCAGGTCGAGGTAGTGATCGCGGAAGGTGTGGTTCTGCGCGGGGTCCAGGACCTCGAGCAGCGCCGCCGCGGGGTCGCCGCGGTAGTCCGAGCCGACCTTGTCGATCTCGTCGAGCAACACCACCGGGTTCATCGAGCCGGCCTCGCCGATCGCACGCACGATCCGGCCGGGCAGCGCGCCGACGTAGGTGCGCCGGTGGCCGCGGATCTCGGCCTCGTCGCGCACGCCGCCGAGGGCGACACGCACGAACTTGCGCCCCAGCGCCCGGGCGACGCTCTCACCCAGGGAGGTCTTGCCGACGCCGGGCGGGCCGGCCAGCACCATCACCGCGCCGGAACCGCGTCCGCCGACGACCTGCAGGCCGCGCTGGGAGCGCCGGGCCCGGACCGCCAGGTACTCCACGATGCGGTCCTTGACGTCCTCGAGGCCGTGGTGATCGGCGTCGAGGATCTCCCGTGCCGCCGTCAGGTCGGTGGAGTCCTCGGTGCTGACACTCCACGGCAGGTCCAGCACGGTGTCCAGCCAGGTGCGGATCCAGCCGGCCTCGGGGCTCTGCTCGCTGGACCGCTCCAGCTTGCCGACTTCGCGCAGCGCGGCCTCGCGAATTTTCTCGGGCAGGTCGGCGGCCGCGATGCGGGACCGGTAGTCGTCGGTGCCGTCCTCGCCGTCGGGCCCGAGCTCGCCGAGCTCCTTGCGGATGGCGCTGAGCTGCTGGCGCAGCAGGAACTCCTTCTGCGTCTTCTCCATGCCGGAGCGCACGTCCTCGGCGATCTTGTCGCTGACCTCGACCTCGGCCAGGTGTTCGGCCGTCCAGTCGATCAGGGCACGCAAACGGCGGTCCGCATCGGCGGTCTCCAGCAGCTCGCGCTTCTGCACGTCGGTCAGGTACGAGGCGTACCCGGCGGTGTCGGCCAGCGCCGACGGGTCGGTCAGCTGGTTGACCGCGTCCACCAGCTGCCAGGCCTCCCGACGTTGCAGCAGGGCCAGGACCAGCTTCTTGTACTCGGCGGCCAGGGCCTTGGTCTCGTCGGTCGGTTCCGGCTCGCGGACCTCGTCCACCAGCACCCAGAGCGCGGCGCCCGGCCCGGTGGTGCCGGAACCGATGTGGGCACGGCGCTCACCGCGGACCACCGCCGCCGCGCCACCGCCGGGAATGCGGCCGACCTGCACGATCGATGCGAGCACCCCGTGGGTGGGGTAGCGGTCGTCGAGCCGGGGCGCGATCAGCAGGGTGCCGGACTCGCCGGCCTGGGCCGCGGCCTGGGCGGCGTCTACAGCGACGCGGGCCGCGTCGTCGAGGGTGATCGGCACCACCATCCCGGGCAGCACGATCGGATCGCTCACGAACAGGATCGGCACAGATGTGGCTTCAGCCATCAATCCTCCAAAGTTCAGTCTGATGCGCTCAACCTCGGTGGCGGCCGACTTGTTCCCCGGTTTGTTCGCTGTCAGCGAGCGGCGTGCACAAAGCAGCGAGCCTGCC
>CAZHUU010000162.1:4086-10060 GCA_964535335.1 uncultured Mycobacterium sp. | reverse complement strand
GCAAGCCGGGCGACTGGTACGTCATCCACTCCTACGCCGGCTACGAGAACAAGGTGAAGGCCAACCTCGAGACCCGCGTGCAGAACCTCGACGTCGGCGACTACATCTTCCAGGTCGAGGTGCCCACCGAAGAGGTCACCGAGATCAAGAACGGCCAGCGCAAGCAGGTCAACCGCAAGGTGCTGCCCGGCTACATCCTGGTGCGGATGGACCTCACCGACGACTCCTGGTCCGCGGTGCGCAACACCCCCGGTGTCACCGGCTTCGTCGGCGCGACCTCGCGCCCGACCGCGCTGTCGCTCAACGACGTGGTGAAGTTCCTGCTGCCGCAGGGTGCGGCCAAGAAGACCGGCAAGGCGGCCTCCACCGCGGCCGCGTCGTCGTCCGAGGCGACGCTGGAGCGGCCGGAGATCCTGGTCGACTTCGAGGTCGGCGAGTCGGTCACCGTCATGGACGGCCCGTTCGCGACGCTGCCCGCCTCGATCAGCGAGGTCAACGCCGAACAGCAGAAGCTCAAGGTGCTGGTGTCCATCTTCGGACGCGAGACGCCCGTCGAACTGACCTTCAACCAGGTCGCCAAGATCTAGGGCTCACCAGCCCGCCAGAAAGGAAAACGAACACCCATGGCCCCCAAGAAGAAGGTCGCCGGGCTGATCAAGCTGCAGATCCAGGCCGGGCAGGCCAACCCCGCCCCGCCGGTCGGCCCTGCGCTCGGCCAGCACGGCGTCAACATCATGGAGTTCTGCAAGGCGTACAACGCCGCGACGGAGAACCAGCGCGGCAACGTCATCCCCGTGGAGATCACCGTCTACGAGGACCGCAGCTTCACCTTCGCGCTGAAGACCCCGCCCGCCGCACGGCTGCTGCTCAAGGCCGCCGGCGTGCAGAAGGGTTCGGCCGAGCCGCACAAGACCAAGGTCGCCAAGGTGACCTGGGATCAGGTGCGCGAGATCGCCGAGACCAAGAAGGAAGACCTCAACGCCAACGATATCGACCAGGCCGCCAAGATCATCGCCGGCACCGCCCGGTCGATGGGCATCACGGTCGAATAGGACGTCGAGTCGGAACTCACGCACACAATGTGCGAGTAGGCATGTGCGTGGTGTCTGACTCAACGAAGAGAAAGCGCGGGAGGGCCCGCTTCGGCCCGCGAACCGCAACTCCAACAACAAGATTGGAACCACAATGAGCAAGTCAAGCAAGGCATATCGCGAGGCCGCCGAGAAGGTCGACCGCGACCGGCTGTACACCCCGCTGGAGGCGGCCAAGCTCGCCAGGGAGACGTCCTCGAAGAAGCAGGACGCGACCGTCGAGGTGGCCATCCGGCTGGGCGTCGACCCCCGCAAGGCCGACCAGATGGTGCGCGGCACCGTCAACCTGCCCAACGGCACCGGTAAGACCGCCCGCGTCGCGGTGTTCGCGGTCGGCGAGAAGGCCGAAGCCGCCACCGCCGCCGGCGCCGACATCGTCGGCAGCGACGACCTGATCGAGAAGATCCAGGGCGGCTTCCTGGACTTCGACGCCGCGATCGCCACCCCCGACCAGATGGCCAAGGTGGGCCGCATCGCCCGCGTGCTGGGCCCGCGCGGCCTGATGCCGAACCCCAAGACCGGCACCGTCACCCCGGATGTGGCCAAGGCTGTGCAGGACATCAAGGGCGGCAAGATCAACTTCCGTGTCGACAAGCAGGCCAACCTGCACTTCGTGATCGGCAAGGCCTCGTTCGACGAGAAGAAGCTGGCCGAGAACTACGGCGCCGCGCTGGACGAGATCCTGCGCGCCAAGCCGTCGTCGTCGAAGGGTCGCTACCTCAAGAAGATCACCGTGTCGACGACCACCGGCCCCGGCATCCCGGTCGACCCGGCCGTCACCCGGAATTTCACCGAAGAGGCGTAGAGGGCGGCGCCGTTAGGCGCCGGCGAACGAAGGGGTGGCGCCGCTAGGCGCCGACCTCAGATCGCGTTCGACCGCCCGTTGGCCGGGTCCGCGAGTTCCCGCAGCAGCGGGCCGTAGTTGGGGTGGGCCAGCGCGAACGCGAACTGCGCCACCAGGTAGTCCGCCGGGTTGCCGGTATCGAACCACCGGCCCTGGATCACCTGGCCGTAGACCGCGCGACTCTTCGCGTAGGCGTTGATCGCATCGGTCAGGTAGACCTCGCCGGTACGGTGCTCGTACCACTGCTTGGTCTGTTCGCGTAGCTCGTCGATGACGCCCGGGGTGATGACGTAGCCGCCGATCGCGGCGTAGGCCGACGGGGCGTCCTCCACCTTGGGCTTCTCCACCAGGCCGGTGATCCGCAGCAGGCCTTCGTCGAGGTCCTCCTTGACGATCGGCACGCCGTAGCGGGGGGCGTGCTCGGGCTGCATCGGCATCAGCGCCAGCACCGGGCTGGAGGTCTGCTCGTAGGCCTTGATGAGCTGCTGGGCGCGCGGCACCTCGGCGACGAAGACGTCGTCGGGCCACAGCACCAGCACGGCCTCGTCATGAAATGCCCTGGCCGCGTTGAGCACCGGGGTGCCGTTGCCGTACGGGCCGTACTGGTCCAGATAGGTGATGTGGCCGTGGTGGGACAGCTCGCCGATCTCCTCGACGGCGTCGGCGTAGGCGTCCTTGCCGTCGGCGCGCAACTGCTCCACCAGCGCCGGGTTCGGCCGGAAGTGCTCCTGAATCAGCGCCTTGCCGCCGGAGACGACGATGGTGATGTCGGTGATGCCCGAGCTCACCAGCTCGCGCACCGTGTGCTCGATGACGGGCTTGTCGCCGACCGGCAGCATCTCCTTGGGGATGGCCTTGGTCAGCGGCAGCAGCCGGGACCCGATACCCGCAGCGGGGATGACGGCCTTACTGATGGTGGGCGGCATCCGTTACTCCTTCGCAGTCCTGACCCGACAGGGTGTCCTTCATCCCAACACAGATGCGCGCTCAGGGTGCCAATGACCGCGCGAACCCGCTGATATCCCGGATGGTCGCCGCCAGCACGTCCGGCATGGCGTGCGGGAACATCATGTCGCCGCCATGGCAGGTGCCCGCCACGATCCGGCCGACGGCGCTCACCCCGGCGGCGAGCAGCCGCCGGTAGTACAGCAGGCCCTCGTCGCGCAGCGGATCGAGTTCGTTGACCGAGATGACGTGCGGCGGCATACCGGCCAGGTCCTGCTCGGTGGCGTTGGCCGCCCAGCAGGTCGGCTCGTGCGAGTGCTTCTTGCCCGGGTCGTAGAGGGCGCCGAGCAGCGCGGCCTGCTGGCAGCTGATGAAGTAGCCGTCGTTCTCGCGCAGTGACGGCAGCTCGTCGGGGTAGTCCAGCCAGCGGTTGGAGATGTACGGGCACTGCGCGTAGGCGCCGGCGATCTCATCGAGCCAGCCCTCCCGCTTGGCCTTGTGGGTGACGGTCAGCGTCAGGTTGCCGCCCCCGGACTCGCCGCACACGATGAGGTGGCTGACACCGAGCTCGGCGGCGTTGGCGTGCACCCAGCGCGTCGCGGCGGCGCAGTCGTTGAGCCCGGCCGGATACGGGTGCACCCCGAGCCGGCCGCCGGAGTTGCGGAACTCCACGCCGACCACGACCATCCCGGCGGCGGCGAGGTGCTCGCGCAGCAGCCGATAGCCGGCGTCGGCCGCACTGGCGATCGCCATGCCGCCGCCGTGGAAGTGCACCACCGCGGGCAGCAGGCCGTCGGGCGGTGCGGTGGGCCGGCTGACGAACAGCGTCAGTTCGTTGCCGTCGGCGCCGGGGATGGTGACGGTGCTCGTCGAGACACCCTCCGGCGCGTGCGCGGCGAGGGCGAGGTGGTCGAAGACGGTGCCCACCATCTCCTCGGCGGCCGCACAGTAGGCCAGCAGGTCCTCGATGGGCGAGTCGACCGTCACCGGGGCCTCGGGCAGCTCACCGGCCAGCCCGAGCCCGGTCAGCGCCGCGACCATCCGCGGATCGGAGCGGGGATCGGTGCCCAGCGTGCACTTCGGGTCTGCCAGTCGACCGGCGAGCATGTGGCCTCCTCGTCGAGGTGTTGTGCTGCCGACCCTAACGCAGGGAGGCCGGTCGATCCGGCGTCTGCTCGCGTGGATTTAGCTGACCGCGCCCGGCTTGAGGTAGGTGACCAGGCTGACGTCGATGCTCTCGTCGATGAAGTAGTACTGGCAGCCCTTGAGGTAGCGCATGTAACGGTTGTAGTTCACCTCGTCGGTGGCCTCGATGGCCTCGCCCCGGTTGCGCTCCAGCGCCTCGGCCCACAGGCCGAGGGTCTTGATGTAGTGGTTGCGCAGCGATCTGGTCTCCGGCACCACGAACCCGGCCTTCTCGCCGTGCTCCACCATCATCGCGGTGGTCGGGATCCGCCCGCCGGGGAAGATCTCGGTGATCATGAACTTGATGAACCGGGCCATCTCGAAGGTCAGCTTCTTTCCACGCTCGGCCAGATCGAACGGGTGGTAGCTGACACTGCTCTGGATGGTCATCCGCCCGTCGTCGGGCAGGATGTCGAAGCAGTTCTTGAAGAAGTCGTCGTAGCGCTCGAAACCGAAGTGCTCGAACGCCTCGATCGACACGATGCGGTCGACGGGGGAGTGGAACTGCTCCCAGCCCTCCAGTCGGACATCGAAGGTGCGTTCGCTGTCGACGTTCTCCAGCAGCTTCTTGCAGTAGGCCTGCTGGTTTTTCGACAGCGTCAGGCCGACGACATTGACGTCATAGCGCTCCATCGCCCGCTTCATGGTCAGGCCCCAACCGCAGCCGATCTCGAGCAGTGTCATCCCCGGCTTGAGATCGAGCCGTTCGAGGTTGAGATCGACGTCGGCGATCTGGGCCTCGGACAGGGTGACATCTGGTCCGGTGAAGTACGCGCAGCTGTACTTGCGAGTGGGATCCTGGAACAACCCGAAGAAGTCGTCGGACAGGTCGTAGTGGGCCTGGATGTCCTCGAAATGAGGCCGCATGTCCCTGGTGCCGGTTGCCTCGGGCATGAGTGCGCTTTCCCTCCCTGAATGCTTTGCCGCACCACGCCCCCGCGTGTGATGACATGCCGCGCACGGATGCGCGTTGTGTACTGAACCTTAGCCCGTGTCCTGCGCCGCAGGCACGAACGAATCGGGCTGGGCACGGATCACGGTTACTGCTTGTGCAATGTGAACTGATCTACGTCGATGTACCCAACTCGGAAACCTTTTGCACATCCCGTCAAATACTTCATGTACCGCTCGTAGACCTCTTCGGACTGGACGGCGATGGCCTCGTCCCGGTGCGCCTCCAGCGCTTCCGCCCACAGGTCCAGCGTGCGCGCGTAGTGCGGCTGCAACGACTGCACCCGGGTGAGCGTGAAGCCGGCCTTGGTCGAGTGCTCCTCGACCTTCTGCACCGACGGCAGCCGGCCGCCGGGGAAGATCTCGGTGAGGATGAACTTCACGAACCGGGCCACGTCGAAGGTCAGCGGCATCCCGCGTTCGGCCATCTCCGGGATGGTCAGCGCGGTGATGGTGTGCAGCAGCATCACCCCGTCGTCGGGCAGCACGTTGTAGGCCATCGAGAAGAAGTCGTCATAACGGTCGAAGCCGAAATGCTCGAAAGCGCCGATCGAGACGATCCGGTCGACGGGCTCGTTGAACTGCTCCCAGCCCTCGAGTTCGACCCGCTTGCTGCGCGGGTTGTCGGATTCGGCGAAGAGCCGTTCAACGTGGTCTTTCTGGTTCTTCGACAGGGTCAGGCCGATGACGTTGACGTCGTAACGCTCCACCGCGCGCATCATCGTCGCGCCCCAGCCGCAGCCGACGTCGAGCAGGGTCATCCCGGGCTGCAGGCCCAGCTTGCCCAGCGCCAGATCGATCTTGGCGAGCTGCGCCTCTTCCAGCGTCATGTCGTCACGCTCGAAATACGCGCAGCTGTAGGTCTGGGTCGGATCCAGGAAGAGCTGGAAGAACTCGTCGGACAGGTCGTAATGGGCCTGTACGTCTGCGAAATGGGGCTTCAGTTTTTTTGCCATGA
>CAZHUU010000162.1:0-4076 GCA_964535335.1 uncultured Mycobacterium sp. | reverse complement strand
CAGTTTGAGCGATCCACCCGCGTCTTGAGGGATCCGCCCCGAACTAATCGGTGATGCTATCGGACCCGGCGGCCTGCCGACCAATCCAGCGTCACGGGGCGGGAACCTCCGCGAACGTGGTCTTCAGCTCGCCGACGATGTCGTCCCACAGCTCTTCGGGCAGGTCATGGGCCATGCCGTCGAACAGCACCAGCCGCGCTTTCGGGATCGCCGCGGCGATGGCACGGCCGCCCGAGGGGCGCATCAGCTTGTCCGCGCGGCCGTGGATCACCACGGTGGGTGCGCTGATCTGATGGTCGTAGCGCTTGAGGCTGCCGGTGCCCAGCACCGCGGCGAAATGCCGGCCGATGCCCTGCGGGTAGTGCGCCCGCTCATAGGACTCGATGGCCTCGGCGCGCAACTGCTCCTCGGACTTGCGGTAGGCCGGGCTGCCGATTATCCGGCTGACCCGGATCGAGTTCTCGACGATCACATCGCGCGGTGAGTTCGGCGGCGGACCCTTGATCAACGACAGCAATGCCTTCGGCGCCGGTGGCGGCAGGAACGCAGAGTTGTTGGAGGAGAAGATGATTCCCAGCGCCGCGGTGCGGTCCGGGTGACGGGCGGCGAAGATCTGGGCGATCATCCCGCCCATCGACGCCCCCACCACGTGCGCTCGCTCGATGCCGAGGTGGTCGAGCAGTGCGGCCGCGACGGCGGCCATGTCACCCAAGTTGTACACCGACGACCTCGGGCCACCGAGGTAGGACCGCACCAGGTGCGGCACCAGTGCGCCGCCGGGCCGCTGCCCGTGCATCTTGGTGGACAGCCCGACATCGCGGTTGTCATAGCGGATCACCCGATAGCCCTGTTCCACCAGGCGCTCGCAGAACCCGTCGCGCCATAACAACAGTTGCGCGCCCAGGCCCATGATCAGCAGCACCGGCGGATCACCGGGGTTGCCGAGGTCCTCGTAGTACAGCTCGACATCGTCGCCGACGGGGGCGTGCCCGGACCGGATCTCCACCGCACTAGACCTCGACGTCGCTCTGGTGCTCGCGGCTGACCTCGACCATGAAGTTGGCGAAGTACCCGGTGAGTTGTGGATCGGACATCATCTGCCACTTCGGCGCCAGCAGCTTCATGTAGCGCTCGACATAGAGGAACTGCTTGCCGATGAGCACCAGTTCGCGCGGCAGCTGCACGTCGTAGGCGTCGGCCAGCGTGGACAGCTGGCGGCCGATGTCGGCGTAGCTCATGTCACCGAGCGATTTCATGGTCAGCGGGGCGGCGAACGCCTCGAGGTCCTTGGCCGCCTGCGGCTCGGGTTTGGTGGTGCCCACCGCACCCATCAGCACCACGATCTTGCCCGCCGCGGCGTGGTCCTTCTTGACCAGCAGTGCGTGAACCAGCTCGCGCAACAGCCAGCGGGTGCGATTGTCGATGCGGCCCATGATCCCGAAGTCCAGGAACACGATTCGGCCCTCGTCGTCGACGAGCAGGTTGCCGGCGTGCAGGTCGCCGTGGAACAGCCCGTGCCGCAGTCCGCCCTCGAACACGCTGAACAGCAGCGCCTTCACCAGCTCGGTGCCGTCGAAACCCTTCTTGCGGATGTTGGCGACGTCGTCGATGCGCACGCCGGACACCCGCTCCATGGTCAACACCTTCTCGGTGGTGAACTCCCAGTGCACGTCCGGCACCCGGATGTTGCGGCCCAGCGGTGAATTCCGCAGGTGCGAGATCCAGGCGTCCATGGACTGCGCCTCGAGCCGGAAGTCCAGCTCCTCGGCCAGGTTGTCGCTGAAGTCGGCGACGACGTCCTGAGCCGACAGCCGGCGGCCGAGCTTGGCCAGCTCGACGGCCTGGGCGAACCGCTTCAGGATCTGCAGGTCGGCGGCGACCCGGCGGCGGATACCCGGCCGCTGGATCTTGACGACGACCTCCTCGCCGGTGTTCAGGGTGGCGAAGTGCACCTGGGCGATGGAGGCCGAGGCGAACGGCTCCTCATCGAAGCTGGCGAACAGCTCCGAGGGCTCGCCGCCCAGCTCCTCCTTGAGCAGCTTGTGCACTTCCTCGGTGTCGGCCGGCGGCACCGAGTCGAGCAGGCCGCGGAACTGGCGCGACATCTGCTCGCCGAACGCGCCGGGGCTCGAGGCGATGATCTGGCCGAACTTGACGTAAGTGGGCCCGAGATCGGCGAACGCCTGCGGAATCTCGGACAGCACCTTGTCCTGGAGGCGGCCGCGGCCGCCGATCTTGCCGAGCACGCGGGCGCCGGTGCGGGTGAGCTGCCAGCCGGTCACGCCGATGCGGGCCGCTTCGATCGGGAGCGGTACCCGATCAAGCCTGGCCAGTTCTCGATGTTTGGTGGAACTCATTCTTGCCAGTGTGCCAAACCTGCACTCGTTACCACCAATTTCGCCGCGGCGCAGCGACGCCCGTCACATCAGCCCGGTTGTCCCCGTGCGTCTCACGTTTTGCCTGTCCACGGCGTCAGCCACGGCTGCGGCTCCCAGTTCTCGACGGCGGCGACGAGCTCGTACATGGTTGCGCCGTCGATGCTTTCGCGGATGATGTCGGCGTGCCCGGCGTGCCGGGCCAGCTCGCTGATCACATGCAGGAACACCCAGCGCACCGACCACGCCTCGACGTCCTTGGGAAACCACGGTGAGTCCCGCGGCACCGGGACCGCGGCGTCGAGGTCAGCGCTCTGTGCCAGTCGCAGCGTCTCGGCGTTCTGCGCGGCGTAGGCGTCGAGCAGTCCGGCCAGCGTCTGGTCCGGGCGCATCACGTACTCGTCCTGGTACTCCCTGGCGCGCTCCTCGACCGGGCGGTTGTCGGTCGCCGGCTGGTCGGGGGCCGCGACCACCCGCTGCATCCAGATGCGTTGCATTCCGGTGGCGTGTTTGATCAGCCCGCCGATGGAGAGCGCGCTGACGGTCGGGGTTTCGCGGGCCTGCTCGTCGGTGAGGCCGTAGGCCACCGCGAAGAACGCGCTCTGTTGGTAGGACAGGAAGGTGTGCAGCGCGTGGCGTTCATCGGCGACGGGGAGAGCGAGGGCGGGCACGGTAGGTCCTTTCAGGGCATGTAAAGGGCTCCGACACAGCCACATTGGATGGTCTCACGGTCGGGTGACATTCGTCGGCCTGTCCCGGACCGGTGTGCTTTTGCCCGGCTTTGAGCGACTCTTGCGGCGGCGTCGGACCAGAGTCGCTCGTAGCCGGGCACAACGGTGGTCCCGCCAGACAGCAGCCGCGCTGTCGCGTCGCGACTCTTCGGTTCGGGCTGACACACGTACCTGGTACCCCCGCGGTCGGCCACCTTCAACATCCACCGCGGCCGCTGATCATCGACGTGTCGCCACGGTAATGCCGCCCGGCCCGTAGATTGGCCGCGTGCGTGTGACCTCCGTGGAGTCGACGGAGCTTTTCGTCGGGCCTGAAGACGCGCCGTTGCAGGTGGTGCGGGTCGGCTACGTCGAGGCCGCCGCGGGCGAGAAGATCCGGATCGACGGCGACGGGTTCAGCGGCGAGGCCGAGGTCGAGGCCGGCGACGGGACGGTCGAGGTGCCGGTGCGGGTGGGCCGGGCCACGGTGGGGGAGCGCCGCACCGGCCAGGTGAACGACCAGGGCACGTTCGAGTTCGTCGTCGCCGAACCCGGCTGGACCATGCACATGGTCAGCCACTTCCACTACGACCCGGTGTGGTGGAACACCCAGGGCGCCTACACCAGCCTGTGGACCGAGGACCCGCCCGGCGCGTGCAAGCAGAACAACGCCTTCGCGTTGGTGGCCGCGCACCTGGAGATGGCCCGCCGCGAGGCGGAGTACCGATTCGTCCTCGCCGAGGTCGACTACCTCAAGCCGTACTTCGACGCCCACCCCGAGGATCGCGCCGATCTGCTGCGGTTCATCGCCGACGGGCGCGTCGAGGTGATGGGCGGCACCTACAACGAGCCCAACACGAACCTGACCGGTGCGGAGACCGCGATCCGGAACTTCGTGCACGGCATCGGGTTCCAGCGCGACGTGCTCGGGGCGTCGCCAGCGACGGCATGGCAGCTCGACGTGTTCGGCCACGATCCGCAGTTTCCCGGG
>CAZHUU010000161.1:0-10069 GCA_964535335.1 uncultured Mycobacterium sp. | reverse complement strand
CACGCGATCTCTTCCCGGTCACTACGGGGCTTATCGGTATCAACCACCCGGGAAGAGACTCCAACAGACTTCAGTTCCGCAAATGGCGCGAGTTCACCACGGACGGTGCGGCCCGCACCCATCAGGGATCTAAGTGACCCATAATCGCCCCCAGTGGAGGTGCCGGCCAGTCCCCCGAGAACCGTTAGTCCCGTTACGAAAAGAGAAGCTCCCGCTCTCCGTACGTGTGGCCTGTGCCGTTGCTCACCGCATGCACGCGTCGCGGTTTTGGACTCGCTGAACCGATACTCCGCTACCGGCTCACGGTAAACCGGTTTATTGATAGCGACGCTCATTGCTGCGCCCCGAACGGCGAAAGGTCGCTCATCGCCCACCGGAAGAATTGGTACCCACGGCCTGCGAGGGCTCGCACATCTTCGTATAAGTCTCTTCCGTCCCGAGCGCCGGGCATGAACTCACGAAACGAATCGGTGTCGAGCATCCAGGTCGCGTAGTCGAAAGGTGGGCTTGCACTCTCGATAGTTGTGCCCCGTGGGAGCAGCCCCCAACGCGCCGTAAGGGCACTCTCATCGGGAAAGCGGTACTGAGCTTCGGTCATAACTGATGTCAGCACTACCTCACTCTGTTCCTGCGTCATGGTGGCACCGAGCACTTCGGGACGCAGGAGCTGGGGAAGCCGGCTCAGGTGTTCTGGATCAGTGATCTGGTTGATGTACCGAACTCCCAGGCGTTCGATGTACGGCACCGCTACTTGTTGATTCAGAACGTCCCAGGCGTCAGTCAACCGCTTAGCGAAATCGCTGCGGCGAACATAGCGCGTGGTGTCGATGCTCAGAAAGGAGCCGGTGAATGTGATCTGCCAAGCGCGATCCGCGCTAACAAGACGCCACATCTTCGTGGGGCCCAACTGCTCGCTCGCCCCCTCGGCCGTGATGATCACTGAAACTTCCTGGCCGACCTCCAACAACGGGTACTGCGCGGAAAGGGAAGACGCAACTCCCGAGGCGACAGCGTCTCCGTTGACCGAAAATTGAGTCAGGAGGGGGAATTTGACCTGCGCAATAGTGCGAACAAGCGGAGCCAAGGTCAGGGGAATGTTGTCCGGCTCCGGACCGGCGAAAGGGTGCGAAGTCGCCATAGTTCACATTCTACTTCACACAGTAGACACGTGAGGGTTGAATGAATCCCGCAGCGCTGGTGCGACTATCCGTTTGCCTCATCCACAAAACAGCCGATCAATCGAATGGAGCAGCTGCGCCGAGAACCCTAAATTTGGTCCCAAATTGGTCCCAAATGACCCCTGGGACCAACCCCCAAAACCACCTCTGACCTGCGTCGGGCTGACAGGATTTGAACCTGCGACCACTTGACCCCCAGTCAAGTGCGCTACCAAGCTGCGCCACAGCCCGCGGCGCTGCCGGGATCGCCGGCAGCAGATCGAAAGCCTACCGCAGGCCCAACGGCGGTCCCAATCGCCGGTCGGGGGTGTCGCCGGCGCCTCGTAGGCTCATCAGCAATGATCAAGCCCGTGCCCGATGACACTCTCCTGTGGCTGTTCGCCGACCAGCTGGGTCCGGCTGTCCACGGCGGCGAGCACGCCCACCGCGAGGTGCTACTGGTCGAGGCCAACTCGGCGCTGCGCCGCCGGCCCTACCACCGCCAGAAGCTGCACCTGGTGCTCTCGGCGCTCCGCCACACCCACCGTGACCTGGGCGAACGCGCCACCCTGCTGCAGGCCGACAGCTACACCGACGCCCTGCGGCGCTATGGCCGCCCGGTCCTTGTTCACCAGCCGACCTCACACGCCGCGGAGCGCTTCGTCCACCGCCTGCAGAAACAGGGCCTGGTCGCCGACGTGCTGCCGACCCCGACGTTCGCGCTGCCCCGCAACGACTTCGCGCAGTGGGCCGGCACCCGCAAGCGCTTCCGGATGGAGGACTTCTATCGCGAACAACGCCGCCGCTTCGCCGTCCTGATGGACGGCCGCGATCCCGTCGGCGGCCGGTGGAACTACGACCCGGAGAACCGCGAGTCGCCGCCCCGCAAGCAGCGCACCCTCGGACTACCCCCGCCGTATCGGCCCGACGAGGACGACATCGACGCCGAAGTCCGCACCGACCTGGACCGGATGGACCTCGCCACGGTCGGCGTCGACGGTCCCCGCCTGTTCGCCGTCACCCCGGCCGAGGCCCAGCAGGCCCTCGCCCACTTCATCGAGCACCGGTTGCCGTCGTTCGGCCGCTACGAGGACGCCATCATGGGCCAGGACTGGGCGATGGCCCACTCGCTGCTGTCGGTGCCGCTGAATCTCGGTGTGTTGCATCCCCTCGACGCCGTCGAGGCAGCCGAGCGGGCCTACCGACGCAAGCACGCCGAACTGCCCGCCGTCGAGGGCTTCATCCGCCAGATCCTCGGCTGGCGCGAGTACATGTGGCACCTCTACTGGCACTTAGGCCCGGACTACCTGAGCAACAACGCGCTGAATGCGACTGCGCCGCTGCCGGATTGGTGGGCCAATCTCGATGCCGACGCCGTCACCGCCGAATGCCTACGCCACGCGCTCGAGGGCGTGCGCGACCGCGGCTGGGCCCACCACATCCAGCGCCTGATGGTGCTGGGCAACCACGCCCTGCAACGGGCGTACCAACCGGGCCAACTGACCGAGTGGTTCGCCACCGCCTTCGTCGACGGCTTCCGTTGGGTGATGCCGACCAACGTCATCGGCATGAGCCAGCACGCCGACGGCGGGCTGCTGGCCACCAAGCCGTACGCCTCGGGCGGGGCGTACATCAACAAGATGAGCGACCACTGCGGAAACTGCGCCTACGACCCGAAGAAACGCCTGGGCGACGACGCCTGCCCGTTCACCGCGGGCTACTGGTCGTTCGTGCACCGCAACCGCGACCTGCTCGCGAAGAACAACCGCACCCAGCGTTCCGTCTCGACCATGGACCGGTTGTCCGATCTCGATGCCGTGCTCGAGCAGGAAGCGCACCGGCAGCGGTTCTGATCAGCCGACCCGGTGAGCCGTCATCGGGGTGGGCACTCACAGTCACTTTGGATGGGCGTTTCACCCTCCGGGCAGGGCGGTGCGGCCTGGCAGATCGACGTCGGCGAATCCGGGTCCACCGCATCCCCACCGGATACCTGCGTCCACTCCGGGGGAACGACCGACGATTCCTCGACCGTCGCCGGAATGCAGACCCCGGACTGACCCATCCTCATGCCACTGCCGCAAGAGTCGGCCAGTGCCGTACCGGCGCCCACGGTGGTGCCCAAACCCGTTGCCCCGCAGGCGATGAGTAGAGCGAGTCCGGTTCGGGCGACGACGTCGACGCGCATCAGCCGTGCGCGGTTCCGGGACAGACTGCGGGCAGCAACCCCAACGCCGTCGCCATGGCTGCCTGGTTCTGGCAGGCATTGATCCCCGAGTCGGGTACCGCGGAAACCGGTGTCTGGTCGGTCGAGCCGGCCGGACTCTGTCCGCCCGCCGAACACGGTGGCGGCTGATAGCCGCGCTGGAAGCAGTCGGCCACCGCGGTAGGGGCCGGCGCATCGCCCAGCCGCCCGCTTGCCGCAACCGCGAGCGCGGTGGCCGCGAGAACCGCCAGGCACCACCGGCGCATGGCCCACTTCCCGGGCGACGAGCTACCCATCAGGCGCTCTCCGGGAGGGGGACGTCGCCATGTATCGACACTTCGAGCTTCCTTTCCACCTCCGTGCGCGGCCGGCGATTGATTTTCTCTGATCACCAACGGCCACGGTCGTGTTTGCGGTAGGTCACGGGAGTTCTTAGAAACCATCGGAGCGATATCGTCGGCGGCTCTAGACCGACAGCAGGCGATACAACCCGATCAACCCGACCACCACGATCACCGCGCGCAGCGCGTTCGGCGACAACCGCCGCCCGTAGCGTGCACCCAGCCACCCGCCGACCAACGATCCCGCCGCGATCAACCCGGCGGCCGGCCAGCTGATCCGGTCGAAGGCCACCAGCGTGTAGCCCACCGCAGCCACCACGTTCACCAACAGCGACAGCAGGTTCTTCGCGGCGTTCATCCGCTGGACGTCCTCGGGCAGCAGCGCGCCCATCACGCCGATCAGCAGGATGCCCTGCGCCGCGGTGAAGTAGCCGCCGTACACCCCCACCGCGAACGTCCCGAACACCAGCGCCGCCATTCGCACCGGCGAGACGTGCTCGGCGGACCGGCCGGCCTCCTCCGCACGCCGGCGGGCATAGGCCTGGATGCGCGGGCCGATCACCACCAGGATCAGCGCCAGCACCAACAGCACCGGCACCACCCGGGTGAACACCTTCTCCGGCAGGTGCAGCAGCAGGAACGCCCCGATGGCCGCGCCGGTCAGCGAGGCCGGGATCTGCCAGCGCAACCGGTCCCACTGCCCGCTCAGCTCTCTGCGGTACCCCCAGGTTCCCGAGACTCCCCCGGCCACCAGACCGATCGCGTTCGACATCGTCGCCGTCACCGGCGGGATGCCCAGCGTCACCAGCGTCGGGAAGGTGATCAGCGTGCCCGAGCCCACCAGCGAGTTGATCGCGCCCGCGCCCATCCCGGCCAGGACGATCAAGATCATGTGGGCAACGGACACCTCGGCAACACTAATCAGCGCGCGGCCCCGGCTGCGAATCCCCGCTCGAGGCTCACCCCGTAGCGTCGGAGAACATGAGCCAGCCAACGAATCCGGTCCCGAGCACCGACGAGGCGCTTGCCGGGCTGAACATGCCCCTGATCGAGGCCATGATGACCCAACGCGCGGTGCGGCGGTTGCGTCCCGACCCCGTCGACGACGCCGTCATACGCAAATGCATCGAACTCGCACTGCGCGCCCCGACCGGCTCCAACGGGCAGAACTGGGAGTTCGTCGTCATCAGGGACCGGCGCGTCAAAGATCAGTTCGCCAAACGCTATCGGCAGGCCTGGTCGCTCTACGGCGCTATCGGCAGGCGGGTGGCCCGCAACGACGAGTCCCAGCAGAAGATGCTGCGGGCCACGCAGTGGCAGGTCGACCACTTCTCCGACACCCCGGTGCTGGTGGTGCCGTGCCTGCGCGGCGGCATGCGCCCGCCGTACCTGCCCTCGCCATTCTTGTCCGAATCGTCGTACTTCGGCTCGATCTACCCCAGCGTGCAGAACCTGCTGCTGGCCGCCCGGGCGATGGGCCTGGGCGCCTCGCTGATCACCCTGCCGCTGTGGAGCGTCACCTCGGCCCGCAAGATCCTGGGGCTGCCGCTGACGGTGACCCCGGTCTGCATGATTCCGCTGGGCTGGCCGAAGGGACGCTACGGCCCCACCACCCGCAAGCCGGTCGACGAGGTGATCCATCTGAACACCTACGGAAACCGCTCCGCCCCGGACTGATTCAGCGCTTGGGTTTCACGCGCTGCCGATGGTCGCTCAGCGAGACTTCGCGCCCCTCTTCTCCCGCACCCGGACGTTGATCCGGATCGGTGTGCCCTCGAAGCCGAACGTCTCCCGCAGCCGGCGTTCCAGGAACCGCCGATAGCCGGCCTCCAGGAAGCCGGTGGTGAACAACACGAAGGTCGGCGGCCGCGCCGTGGCCTGGGTGGCGAACAGGATTCGCGGTTGCTTGCCGCCGCGCACCGGCGGCGGGGTGGCCGCCACCACCTCCTTGAGCCAGGTGTTGAGCTGGCCGGTGGAGATGCGGGCGTCCCAGGACGCCAGCGCAGTTTCCATCGCAGGCACCAGCTTCTGCACCGCCCGGCCGGTCTTGGCCGAGATGTTCACCCGCGGCGCCCACTGCAGCTGCGCCAGTTCCCGGTCGATCTCCCGCTCCAGCAAGTAGCGGCGGTCCTCGTCGACCAGATCCCACTTGTTGAACGCCAGCACCAGAGCCCGGCCGGCCTCGATCACCATCGACAGCACCCGCTGATCCTGTTCGGTGAGCGGCTCCGAGCCGTCGATCAGCACGACCACCACCTCGGCGGCGTCGATGGCGCTGTGGGTGCGCACCGAGGCGTAGAACTCGTGCCCGCTGGCCTGGCCCACCCGGCGGCGCAGGCCGGCGGTGTCGACGAATCGCCAGATCCTGCCGTCCAATTCGATCAGCGAGTCCACCGGGTCGACGGTCGTACCCGCGACGTCGTGCACCACCGAACGCTCCGAGCCGGACAGCTTGTTCAGCAGCGAACTCTTCCCCACGTTCGGCTTGCCCACCAGCGCCACCCGGCGCGGTCCCCCACCGGAGGAAGCCGTTTCGGACACCTCCGGGAGTGCGGCGACGACGTCATCGAGCAGATCGGCCACCCCGCGGCCGTGGATGGCGCTGATCGGATGCGGCTCGCCCAGGCCCAGCGACCACAGCGCCGCGGCGTCGGCCTCGCCCTTCTCGTTGTCGACCTTGTTGGCGGCCAGGAAAACCGGCTTGCCGGACCGTCGCAGAATGCGGGCCGCCGCCTCATCGCCGGCGGTGGCGCCCACCACCGAGTCCACCACCAGGATCACCGCGTCGGCGGTCTTCATCGCCACCGCGGCCTGATCGGCCACCAACTGCTGCAGACCCTTGGCGTCGGGCTCCCAGCCACCGGTGTCCTGCACCACGAATCGACGCCCGGTCCACGACGCGTCATAGGACACCCGGTCGCGGGTGACGCCCGGTAGATCCTGCACAACGGCCTCACGGCGGCCCAGGATCCGGTTCACCAGCGTCGATTTGCCGACGTTGGGCCTGCCCACGACGGCCACCACCGGCGGCGGTCCGGTTTCTTCGGCGGCGTCGTCGAACTCGCCGGACTCCGAGATCTCCCATTCGCTTTCGTCGGACCACGTACCGTCCAGAGTCATCGCACCGCCCCGCTTCGCTGTTCGACCAGTTCGAGCAGATGTGCGACGACCTGGTCCTGGGTCATGTCGCTGGTGTCGACGATCACCGCGTCCGCCGCGGGCCGCAGCGGGGATACCGCGCGGGTGGAGTCGAGGTGATCGCGGCGGCGCACATCGGCCAGGACGGTCGGGTAGTCGTCGGGCAGCCCGGCCCGCACATTCTGGTTGTTGCGCCGCCTGGCCCGGGTCTCGGCGGAGGCGGTCAGAAAGATCTTGAGGTTCGCATCGGGCAGCACGACGCTGCCGATGTCGCGGCCCTCGACCACCACACTGTCGCTGCCGGCAGCCAGTTCACGTTGCAGGCCCACCAGCCGGGCCCGTACGGCGGGCACCGCGGACACGGCGGAAACGGCGCGGGTCACCTCGTCGCGGCGGATCTCGGCCGAAACATCCTCGCCGCCAAGGTAATCGCGATCATGATCCGGGTCGTAGCCCACCGAGATCGGCACGTCGGCGCCGGCCGCGATGGCGTCGGGATCGGTCAGGTCGACCCCGTTGCGCAGCACCGCCAGCGTCGCGATGCGGTACATCGCGCCGGTATCGAGGTAGCGGGCGCCCAGGGCACGCGCCAATCCCCGTGACACGGTGGACTTTCCGGTGCCGGCCGGGCCGTCGACGGCCACCACCAAGCGGTTGCTCACTGCCGCGACTCCTCCTCCGGTCGTCCCGACCGGCATCGTCGCTCGCGGTCGCTCACATGCCCACCGCCTTGTACAGGTCGCCGACTTCCTTGCGGGTCAGCGCCCGGATGCTGCCGGGCCGCTGATCGCCCAGGGTCACCGCGCCGATATCGGTGCGCACCAGCGACTCCACCGGGTAACCGGCGGTCGCCAGCATGCGGCGCACGATTCGTTTGCGACCTTCGTGCAACGTCACCCGGACCAGCGTCTTACCCGGCACCGCGTCGACCACGGCGAAATCGTCGACCCGCACCGGCCCGTCCTCGAGTTCGATACCCGCCCGCAGTGTCTTGCCCAGACCGCGGGGAACCGAACCGGTGACCGTCGCGAGATAGGTCTTGGGCACCTCGAACGAGGGATGCATCAGCCGGTGCGCCAGTTCGCCGTCGTTGGTGAGCAGCAGCACGCCCTCGGTGTCGGCGTCGAGACGTCCGACGTGGAACAGCTTCTTGTTGCCCCGCACCCGATGCTCCACCAGATCACCGATACAGGGCCGCCCGCGATCATCCGACATCGTGGAGTGCATCCCCCGGGGCTTGTTCACCGCGAGGTAGACCATGGTGTCGTCGAGCACGATCCGGGCGCCGTCCACCCGGATCTCGGCGGTTTCCGGATCGACCCGGGTACCCATCTCGGTGACGACCCGGCCGTCGACCTCGACTCGGCCGTCGACGATCATCCGTTCGGCCACCCGCCGCGAGGCTATTCCGGCCTGCGACAGTACCTTCTGCAGCCGGATGCCCCCGGGCTCAGCCATCGGTGTCACGGTCGACGTCGAAGGTGATGTGGTGGTCCTGCTGGTGCGCGCCGGACAGCTTCGCGAATCGCGGCTCGCTGTCCAGGTTTTCGCTGAGATCGTCGATCACGTCGACATCGGGCAGCAGTGGCGCGATGTCGGGCAGATCGGTCAGCGACGACAGCCCCAGACGTTCGAGGAAGAGTTCGGTGGTGGCGAACGTGGTCGCTCCCGAGTCGGAGTCCGTGCCCGCCTCGGTGATCAGCCCGCGCGCCACCAGGGTGCGGATCACCGCGTCGACGTTGACCCCGCGCACCGCGCTGACCCGGGCCCGGGTCACCGGCTGGCGGTAGGCCACCACCGCCAGGGTCTCCAGCGCCGCGCGGGTGAGCTTGGAGCGCGAGCCGTCCAGCAGCAGTCGCTCGACATACGGTGCCAGCCGCGCGCGGGTGTACAGCCGCCAGCCGCCGCCGGCCTCCCGCAGGTCGATGCCGCTGTCCCGCTCGGCCAGGGCCTGCGCCAGCTGCTGCAGCTTGTCGGTGATCCGGGACACGGGCTGTTCGGTCACCGTGGCGAGGGTCTGCACGCTGACCGGGGTGTCGACCACCAGCAGCAGCGCCTCCAGCACCCGGGTGAGTTCGTCATCGTCGAGGTCGGCGGTGGCGACGTCGATACCCAGGTCGAGGTCTACTGCGTCGTCGCTCATGATTGGTTCAGTTCTTCTTCCAGCTCGGCTCTGGCCAGCTCGTCGGTCGTCGGACGGTCTCCGGTCCACGAAATCTGCAGAGGACCAAGCGGTTCTGGCTGCTCGAATGCTACCGCCCGGCTGCGATACAGCTCGAGCAGCGCCAGGAACCGCCCGACGATCTGAATCGGCTCCGCGCAGTCGACCACCAACTCGGCGAACGACGCCCAGTGACCCGGGCCGCGCCGCTCCAGAATCTCCAGCAGCCGCTCGGCCTGTTCGGGCACCGAGACCGTCTCGACGTGCAGGTGCTCGGTGCCGACCGTGGGCACCGGCCGCGGGGTGAACGCGGCGGCCGCGATCTGGGCGAAGCTCAGCGGGTCGACACCCAGCATCACCTCCGGAAGCAGATCGGCGAACTGATCCTCCAGGGCCACCGCGCGCGGGTAGCTGCGCAAGGCCGCGGCCTCCAGCTCGGCGAACATCTCCGCGACGTGCTTGAACGCCCGGTACTGCAGCAGCCGCGCGAACAGCAGGTCCCGGACCTCCAGCAGGGCCAGGTCGTCCTCGTCGTGCACCTCGCCGGCGGGCAGCAGCCGGGCCGCCTTCAGGTCCAGCAGGGTGGCGGCGATCACCAGGAACGTCGTGGTCTCGTCGAGTTCCATAACCCGGCCGATCTCGCGGGTGTAGGAGATGAACTCGTCGGTCACCTGGTGCAGCGCCACCTCGGTCACGTCCAGGCGGTGCGCGAAGATCAGCTGCAGCAGCAGGTCGAACGGACCCTCGAAGTTGGTCAGCCGGACTTGGAAACCCTTGTCGGCCTCGGGTTCGGCCGTCACTTGCCGAAGCGGTCGATGACCTCGCGGGCCAGCGATCGGTATGCCTGTGCGCCAGTCGATTTCGGCGCCCAGGTGGTGATGGGCTCGCCGGCGACACTGGTCTCCGGGAACCGCACGGTGCGGCTGATCACGGTGTCGAACACCAGGTCGCCGAAGCGCTCGAGAACCCGGGCCATGACCTCGCGGGCGTTGACGGTGCGACTGTCGTAGCGGGTGATCAAGATGCCGCTGATCCGCAGCTTCGGGTTGAGCCGGTCGTGCACCTTCTC
>CAZHUU010000160.1:0-10097 GCA_964535335.1 uncultured Mycobacterium sp. | reverse complement strand
CCGCTCGGTGTCGAGTCGGTGCCGGTGTGAGGCCCGGGCGAGCTCGCCCGACGCGGCGTCGACCGTGCAGCGGCGCAGCGCCACGATCACCCCTTCGGCGCGTTCCCGCACCCCTTCTTCGCTGTCGTCGTGCTGTCGCCGCATGCGGTAGTCCTCTAACACCCGTGTCGCCATTGCTCCCGCCCTCCGCGTTCCAGGCAGCCTTCCCCCGCTCCCGGGGAGGCAAACCGCCACGCCGGCAACAGTTCAGCGCAGTTCGGCGATGGCCTTGGCGAAATACGCACCGTGGTAGTCCTGCACCGTGAAGTAGGTCACGCCGTAGCTGTCGCGGAGCGCCCGCAACCGGTCGGCGATATCGCGGGGTGTGCCGCTGAGCACACTCGGCATCGTCAGCAACTGCTCGTCGGTGGCGGTGGGAGCGTAGGCCCGGGTCAACTCCAGGTTCGGGATGCCCGAGTCGTCGGTGGGCACGCCGGTGATGGCCATGTTCAGTTCCAGGTCGGCGAAGCGGTCCCCGGCCGCGGCGCGGACCAATTCGATGCGCTCGGCCAGTGGGTCCTCGGCGGTGTCGCTGATCGTCCCGCCGGTGAGCCCGATGATGTCGGCGTACCGTGCGGCGATCCGCAGCACCCGGTCGCCGTTGCCGGCGATCAGAATCGGTATGGCCGGCGCGTTCTCCTTCAGGTACGCCGCGGTATGGCGGAGGTGGTCGACCCGCTGTCCGGCTGTGGGATAGGGGATTTCGGCGATCTCGAACTCCTCCCGGACATAGCCTGTGCCGAGGCCGAGGTCCAGCCTGCCGTCGGAGAGCAGGTCGGTGGCGACGGCGTCACGGGCCAGCAGGGCCGGGCTGTAGAACGCCGCGTTGAGGACGAAGGTGCCCACCCGCATCCTCGCGGCCGCCTCGGCGGCGGCCACCATCGTGGGGAACGGGGCCGGTGCCCCGATGTGGTCGGGCACGTGCAGGACGTCGAAGCCCAGATCCTCGAACCGGCGGACCCGTTCGCGCAGCCAGGTCGCCGACTTGACGTACCGCAACCCGATGCCGAACCGGAAATCCCTGCCCACCGGGCCATGTTACGTCGTGACGCGCGTTTGGCGAACAGTCCTTTCGGGCATCCCATGCCGGCATCGCAGACCTGGCCCGCCGGCAAGCGAGACGAGTTGAGGATCCTGACGATGAGCGCCCCGAGCGTCGGTGTGGAGGAGGCGTTCCTCCTCGTCGACCCCGGGATCGGCGAACCGGTTGCCCGCAACGCCGATGTCGCCGGCCACGCCGCCGAGCGTGGGTGGATCTGCAACTCGAGCTGATCACCTGTCAGCTGGAGACCGCTACCGACAAGGTGGACAGCAGTTCGCAACTGCGCCAACAGATCACCCGGTTGCGTCACGTCACCGTCTTCGAGCGCGGGGCGACGGCCCCGGCCGCGCGGGTACTCGGGGCAGTGGGCGGTGTTGGAGCCTGCCCTCGACGAACTCGGTGACGCCGAGTGGGTGCATGCCGAGCTCGGCCGAATCCTGCAGGAGGGCAACGGCGCGATGCGTCAGCGCCGGGCCTGGCTGCAGCGCGGCGATGTCGTCGACGTGCTGGCCGAGGCGGCGCCCGCGACCCTCAGGTGAGCGGCAACTCGGCGACGACCTGCCCGGTCGGCCGGGTCGACCCGGTGCCCGGCTCCACGGTGAACTTCAGGGCCTTGGAGTTGCCCAGGTCGCTGAGCACCGCGGTCGTCGACGGCGACACCGCCTTGTCGTCCATGGTTCCGGCCGAGGTGTCGCCGGTGTCGCTGACCAACCACATCTGGTACACCGTGCCAGGCTTCGGCTTGGGCACGTTGTTCATCACCAGCACCCCGGCGTTCTTGTCCCGGGAGAACACGACCGTCGCAGTGCCGCCACCGGGAATGTCGCCGGAGATGGTGTGCACGTCGGATGCGGCGAACACCTGTTGCGCGGTCGACGGCTGCTGTGGTGCCGGGCGGTTGGCCAGCCCGATGCTCACGGCGACCAGTCCGATCACCACGGCGGCCGCGGCGGCCAGCACGGTCGCGCGCCAGCCCCGGCCGGTCGACGCGGGCTTGGCAGTGGGCAGTGCGCGCACGTTGTCGACGGCGGCGTCGTCGGCCACCGCGGCGAGCAGGCGCCGGCGCAGGTCCGCTGGGGGCTCGGTGGCACTGACCGCGGACACGGCGGCCATCGTCTCGCGGACCGCGCGGACCTCGTCGTAGAAGGCGTCGGCCGCCGGCAGCCCGGCCTGCACCAGCCGGCTCTCGATGTCGTCGCGCTCGGAGTCGGACACGGCGTGCAGCGCGTAGGGCACGGCCAGCTCGATCAACTCGCCGCCAGCCGAGTCGTCGCGTGGTTGAGTCATCGCAGCACCCTCATCGCACACCCAGGCAGTTGCGCAGCCCGCGCAGGGCATCGCGCATCCGGGACTTCACTGTGGCCAGGTTCGCCGACAGCCGCTCGGAAACCTGCACATACGTCATGCCTCGGTAATAGGCCAGCTCGATGCACTCGCGTTGGACGTCGGTCAGCCCCTCCAGGCAGGACGCCACCTGACGTTGTTCGTCGCTGCTGATCACCGCGTCGGTGACCTCGTCGGTGGCGGTCTCCACCGTCGCCGCGCCGTAGCGCGACTCGCGTTGGCTGGCGGCCTGCTCGGAGCGCACCCGGTCGACCGCGCGACGATGCGCCAGGGTCAGCAGCCAGGCCAGCGCCGTGCCGGAGGCCGGGTCGTAGCTTTCCGCCGTCCGCCACACCTGCAGGTAGACGTCCTGGGTGGTCTCTTCGCTGTAGCCGCGGTCCCGCAGCACCCGGGTGACGAGTCCGTAGACCCGGGCGCGGGTGGCGTCGTAGAACGCGGCGAACGCCTCGGAGTCCCGCTGGGCCACCCTGCGCAGCAGCGCATCGAGGTCGGCGGTCGTCACCGTCGAGGTCCTGTCACTGTCACTGGCATCGAGCCGTAGCCTAGCGGGCGGCAGAACCGGCGGGTCAACCAGACATGTCGCTCGACATGTCACGATGGCATCCACGAACGGTTCTTTGCCGCCCAATTCGCACCGGCCGCCGAGACGGCCATCGGCTGCCGAACCCGCTCGAGCTGCGGCGCGGTCGTCCGCGGCAGCACCGGCACGCCGCGCAGCCGCAGGATAATCGCCTGGACACGTAGGCTCAGCGCCGCCATCTGCGGGGCGAGCGGCGCGGTGAACTGCAGCCGAAGCACCTGCCCGGCGGTGGCTCGACGCCGGGAACCGCGCCAGGTCGCCACCAGCGCCGGCTGGTTCTCCCGGTGCAGTGACACCGTCACGTCCAGCGCCTCGGCCGGCCGCGGCGCACGGACCAGGTAATAGCCCTCGATCCCGTTGAACGGTGAGGTGTGGAACTGCTTGGCCGCCATCACCGGTTGGTCCTCATCCGGCGGCAACAGGTAGGCGTACCGCTCGCCGTCAAGGTTCTGCACCTCGGCGATCACGCAGCGCAGCTCACCCGACGCGTCGTGGCACCAGAACAGGCTCAGCGGGCTGAAGGCCCGGCCGAGCACCCGCGGCATCAGCAGGGCGGTGACCCGACCGCCCGGCAGCCGGATGTCGTGGCGGGCCAGGAAGGTGTCCACCCGCTGGCGCAGCGTGTCGCCCGGCGTGCCGTCGAAGTGGTCGACGGCCTCGAACCGGGCGAACGGCCGCAGCCAGCGCGGCAGCCGGGGGAGGTCGTCGACGTCGACGTACCAGCTGTAGCTGCGATGCTCGGCGTAATGATGCACCGGAGATCGCCGCAGATGGGTGACGCGAAGGGGATACACCGCGGGCGTGATCGCTGGGTTCATCGTTTCCACACCCACTATTCGGAGCACTGCCCGGGGTGGATGGGTGCCGGTGTGCGATTGCCCGGATCGGGTGGCTCCACGCCCTCAGGGTTGTCCGGGCCAGGTGCGCGCTGCGGCCACCAGACCCTGCACCAGCAGCGAGGTCGCCGGTGAGAGGCCGTCGTCGCCGGGCACCTGGCTGCGTGGGCTGATCCCGCGCACCCGGGCGGAGAGTTCCAGTTGCGCGCCGCCCCCGCGCGCCCGGTTCACCGGGTTGTCCGGGTGCAGACCGCGCAGTTCGGCCGGGATGGCGTCCAGGTCGGTCACCACCTGGTAGCCCGGCACGTCGATGTGCTGCGCGAGATGGCGCGCCAGGGTGCGGTTGCCGCCGCCGGCCAGCAACTGGGTGCTGCGACCGATGCGGCCGTATCCATGCAGCGAGACCAGCACGTCGACGTGGTCGAGGAACTCGGCCAGCCGGGCCGACCCCGCTGCGCGGTAGCGGGCCGACGGCAGGTGATGCGGATAGCCCTCGGGATGACGCAACAGGTACACCGAGGCGCCGGCCGCGTCGGCGGCGCGTTCGGCGATGACGTCGGTCATCTGCTCGAGGCCGCCGCCGTGGATGGCCAGGAAGCCGAACCGGGACCGCAACCGGCTGGTCTCCACCACGGCCGGGTCGGCCAGCAACTCCGAAAGTGTCTGCGGCGCAGCATCATCCGATCTCCTGGTCGACTCCGGCCAGCGTGCAGGGTCCCAGCGGTGCAGGAAGTCGATCCAACGGTGCGGCAACCCGTGGTGGCGGGCGCCGTCGATGATGCGCTCCAGGTAGCCCGGCCGCGGCGGCCCGGGTTCGACGCGCGGGTCGACGTAGACCCACGCCGGGGACGGCCCGTCGTCGGTGTGCACGGTCAGCCGGTCGCGCCGGTAGCGCACCGGCACGCCCTCGGCGCTGTCCAGCGTGGCCAGATCGTGGTCGGACACCCACCACAGCACCCCGTGTACGCAGCTGCCGCTGAACGGCTCGACGGTGGCCACACCACGTTCGTTGATCAGCCAGTCATGGTCGGCCAGCGTGGCCGGTCTCGGGTCGGTGGCATCCGGGCAGCGCAGCGCCATCTGCTGCGCGCACAGGTTGGACCCGTAGGCGAAGTACGTGTGCCGCGACCCTGAGCCCTTCACCCTAGGCCCATCAGCGCACGGTCAGGTAGATCAGGCCCACGTTCAGCACAATAATGACGATCCCAACCGCCGCGCCCAGTGCGGAGGTGATCCGGTGGTTCACGTCGTCGCCCATCAGTTCCCGCTTCGAGGTGAGGCGCACCAGCGGCACCAGCGCGAACGGGATACCGAACGACAGCACTACCTGGGAGATCACCAGCGCCCGGCTGGGGTCGACGCCGACGGCGAGCACCGCCAGCGCGGGCACCAGCGTCACCAGCCGGCGGACCAGCAGCGGGAAGCTCCTGCGCAGCAGGCCTTCCATGATCATGGCGCCCGCGTAGGCGCCGACCGACGTCGAGGCCAGCCCGGACGCGAGCAGCCCAATCGCGAACAACAACGCCACCGTCGGGCCGAGGGTGTCGCGCACCGCCGCGTGCGCCCCCTCGATCGAGTCGGTGTCGTCGCGGCCCTGCAGGTTCGTCGCCGCCACCAGCAGCATGGCCAGGTTCACCGCGCCGGCGACCACCATCGCGATGCCGACGTCCCAGCGCGTCGCGCGCAGCAACCGGTCCCGGGGGGCGCCGGCAACGGGATGGCCGTGCCGGTCGCGCGCCAGCCCCGAGTGCAGGTACACCGCGTGCGGCATCACAGTGGCCCCGAGCATCGCGGCCGCCAGTAGCACGCTCTCGGGGCCGTCGAACCGCGGAACCAGTCCCGCGATCACCGCACCGGGTGGCGGTGCCTTGACGACCAGGCTGGACAAAAAGCCGATCGCGATGATCAGGAGCAGGCCGGTGATGACGCGTTCGAAGACCCGCTGTCCGCGGCGATCCTGCACGGCGAGCAGCAGCAGTGACACGGCGCCGGTGATGACGCCCCCGAGCAACAGTGGCAGGCCGAATAGCAGCCGCAGCGCGATCGCGCCGCCCACCACCTCGGCCAGATCGGTGGCGATGGCCACCAGTTCGGCCTGCACCCAATAGCCGATGCGGGTCGGGGTCCGGGTGTGATCGCGCACCGCCTCGGGCAGCGTACGGCCGGTGACCAGGCCGAGCTTTGCGGACAGATACTGCATCAGCCCCGCCATCGCGTTGGCCGCGACGATCACCCACACCAGTAGGAAACCGAACTGCGAACCGGCGCTGATATTCGCCGCGACGTTGCCCGGATCGACGTAGGCGATCGCCGCCACGAAGGCGGGCCCGAGCAGCGTCCACCCCGCGGCGCGCGGGGTCGTCGGTGCCACCACAGCTGCTCTCTGTCCGGCCGGTCGAATGAGAAAGTTAGGTTAGCCGAAACCGGCTCGGCTCAGCGACCGTTCCAGACACCTCGCAGGCCGGTACCGAACCCGCCGTACATGATCGGGAACGGGTCGGTCAGCGCGGCACTGGGCGTCGTGGTGATCTGGGTATGCCCGGGGCGCTGGCAGATCCTGGTATTGAATTCGGGATCGACGCACTGCGGGGGCGTGGCCGTGGCGGAAGCCGCCAACAGCACGGCCGTCAGCGCGGTGATGACCGGCGCTGCGATGCGGGGGATCAGGGTCGGCAGCGTCGCCTCCTTCGCCCGCACGCGATGTGCCTCACCCGGCAGCGTACAACCCCTTGCCGGTGATCAGGGGCAGGTCGATGGTGGTGCAGATGCCCGGCGGGGCCGCGATGACGGCGGGGATGGCGTTGACGATGCGCATGGCGGTGGCCAGCACCCCGGCGTGGTTGTGGTCGCCGTTCGGGCTGGACAGGCAGAGGTCCAACGCGTAGCAGGGCTCGCCGGTGACTTCGATGCGGTAGTTGCCGCCCTCCTGGGCGGGCTGCGGCCAGTGCGGACACAGGTCGTCACGCAGCCGGGTGACGTGTTCGAGCACCACCGCGGGTGCGCCGTTCACCAGCCCGATCACCTCGAAGCGCAGCGCGGCCGCGGTGCCCTTGGCGATGTGCCCGCTGGCGATCTCGAAGTCCTCGGGGGCCGGCTCGCGGACGTACATCTCCTCGATGCCGTCGAGTTCGAGGCCCAGACCGGCGGCGAGCTGCCGCACCACCGAGCCCCACCCGATGCTCAGCACGCCGGGCTGCAGCAGCATCGGAATCTCGTCCATCGGCTTGCCGAAGCCCATCACGTCGAACATCACCGTCGCGCTGTCGTAGGTCGCGTAGTTCACGATCTCCATGCAGCGCAGTTGCTCGATGCTTTGGCAGGTTCCCGCCAGTGCGAGCGGCAGCAGGTCGTTGGCGAATCCCGGGTCGATACCGTTGACGTAGATGCTCGAATTACCTTCGCGCGCAGCCTCTTCCAGCGGATTGATCATCTCGTCGGGGATCACCTGCCACGGCCACTGCAGGAACACCGGGCCGCTGCCGACGATGTTCACCCCAGCAGCAAGGATGCGGCGGTAGTCCTCCAGCGCCTCGAGGAGCCGGTTGTCGGCCATCGCGTTGTAGACCACGCACTGCGGTTTGGTGGCCAGCACCTCGTCGAGGTCGGTGGTCGCGATCACGCCGGTCGGTTCGCTATGCCCGACAAGTTCGGCGGCGTCCTTGCCGGCCTTGGCATCCGATGACACCCAGACACCGGTGAGTTCGAAGTCGGGATTGGTGATCAGCGCGGTCAGCGCGTGGGCGCCGACGTTGCCGGTGCCGATCTGTGCCACACGGATGGCCATGGGTCCTCCTTACAGGTCGGGGATCGGGAGATCGAGGTTGGGGACGGTGAGGCCGCCGTCGACTTCGAGCATCTTGCCGGTGAGGAAGCTGGCCGCCGGCGACGCGAGGTAGACGGCCGCTGCGGCGATGTCGAGCGGGTCGCCGAGGCGGCGCAGCGGGGTGGCCTGCTCCATGGGTGCGCGCAGCTCGTCGTTGGAGGCGACGATCTCCAGCGCCGACGTGAGGATCGAGCCGGGGGCGATGGCGTTGACCCGAATCCGCGGGCACAGGTCCAGCGCGGTCAGCCGGGTGTAGTGCGCGAGCGCGGCCTTGGCCGTGCTGTACGCGGCGAAGCCGCGGCCGGCCAGACGGCCCATCGTCGAGGTGATGTTGATGATGTTGCCGCCGCCGGAGTGCTCCAGCATCAGCGGTACCGCCGCGACGGTCAGCGCGTGCGCGGTGAGGACGTTGAAGGTGAACGCGTCTCTCATGTCCTTGACGCTGGTGGTGAGAAGGGTGTTCGGCATGGTGCCGCCGACGTTGTTGACGACGATGTCGAGCTTGCCGAACGCCTCGACCGCCTTGCCGGCGAGTTCGGCGGTGGTCTCCGGGTGGGCCAGGTCGCCGACGACGATGTGGGCGCGGCGCCCCACCGATTCGATTTGCTCGGCGACCGCCTGAAGTTCCACCTCGGTCCGGGATGCGATGAGCACGTCGGCGCCGGCTTCGGCGAAGGCCACCGCCATCGCGGCGCCGAGGCCGCGGCCCGCTCCGGTGACTACCGCAACTTGATCATCAAGGCGAAATCTGTCGAGGATCACGAGTCTCTCTTCCCTTGTCGGCGGCCACCGTAACAAGACTTCGCGGCCGCATGGCACCCGATTCCGAGCCTAATTGGAACACGTTCTCGTTTGGTCATTTCTGGGTGCTGGGGTTGGTGCTCGGGACCCATATGCCCCAACCGCCGATTGCCGCGGGCCTCCGGTCGCACCGATTTAACTGACGCTCACGTTATTTGCTAGTGTTCGCGGATCGGTCGGGGGTTTTCCGATTTGCCCGGTTCGCTGGCAGTGACCTTCCCCGCACGAATATGTTCTAAAGGACCGCTGTCCGGCTTAGGTCAAGGTAGGGGGTTGCCGTGGGGACCGTGATTCGCATCCGCGCCAAGTTTGCCGTCGCCGTCGCGATCGTGTTGACCGCGCTGCTGGCGCTGCTGTCGCCGGTCACCCAGATCGTCGTCAACCTCACCGCGACGGGCCTCTTCATGGGCGGCACTGGCCATCCGCTGATTCCCCCGTACAGCACACCGTCCTATATCTCGACCTACATCAACAACTCCTATAACAAGTTCGTTGCTCCATCCGAATTGTGCGATCCTTCCGGCTGCGCCCCCAACCGCCGGGTCGCGGTGTACACGCCCGAGCAGTTATGGCCCGTGACAGGCCTGTTCGACAGATCGTTCGACTGGTCCCGCGCGTACGGTGTGCAATTACTGGACAGCTGTCTTCGTAGCACTCAGTGCACCGTCAGCATGCCGTCGTCGTACAACAGCACGGACACTCAACTTTCTCGTGATCCTGACAATGCGTACACGGTATTCGGCTATTCGCAGAGCAGTGCGATTGCCAGCATGGAGAAGGCCAACCTGATCGCACAGCAAGTGGGCGACACTGTTCACTTCGTACTGTTGGCCAATCCGAACCGCCCCAACGGCGGCATCCTCTCCCGGTTCGCCGGCCTGTCGCTCTTCGGGATCACGTTCAACGGCTCGACGCCCACCAACTCCGACCCGGGCAACCCGTTGACCACCGTCGACATCACCCGGCAGTACGACGGCATCTCGGACTTCCCCGCCAATCCGTTCAACCTGCTCGCGGTACTCAACGCCGTCTTGGGCGTGGCGTTCCTGCACTCCGGTTACAACACCGCCAAGGAAACGCCGCTACTGCAAGGGCAGTACCAAGACACCACCTACTACATGATTCCGACGCCGATCGTGCCCCTGCTCATGCCGCTGAACATCATCCCCATCGTCGGCCCGCTGGTGGCGACGGCGCTGGACCCTTTCGTTCGGGTTCTAGTGGAGGCCGGCTACACCCGGACGGCGAATCCCGGCGCGCCCAATCCGCCGTTCTATTGGCACCCGCTCCAGACACTGATGAACTTGGTGGCGGCCATACCGGTCGCGATCGACAACGTGTTGTCCTATATCACCGGTAATCCGAGCTTTCGCCCGTTGGGCACGTTGAGTTCAGTGGTCAATCCGTACGGCGCCGGCGGCCCTAAGGTCGAGGCCGACCCAATCGACCCGTACGGGCAGCCCACCCCCGCCCTCATGGCGGCACCCGCGCCCATGATGTTCGCCGCTGCCTCGGACCCCGCCGACGCGGAGGCGAACCCGTTGCTCACCGCCGCGCGATCGGCGGCGCTGTTCTCCGCCGAGCCCGATCCCTCGGCGGAGCCGACCGATCTGGCGGCCACCGATCCCACGA
>CAZHUU010000159.1:0-10266 GCA_964535335.1 uncultured Mycobacterium sp. | reverse complement strand
CATCGACCCGCAGCGTGACGAGATCCTGCTGGCCCGCAACGACCGGTTCTGGGGTCCGCCGGCCGCGCCGGACCAGATCCTGTTCCGCCGGGCCGGGGCGCCGGCGGCACTGGCCGACTCGATCCGCAACGGCGACACCCAGGTGGCGCAGGTACACGGCGGAGCGGCGGCGTTCGCCCAGCTCTCGGCCATCCCGGACGTGCGCACCAACCGGATCAACACCCCGCGGGTGATGCAGCTGACGTTGCGCGGGGGAGAACCCAAGCTGGCCGATCCGCAGGTCCGCAAGGCGCTGCTGGGGCTGCTGGACGTCGACCTGCTGGCCGCGGTCGGGGCCGGCAGCGACAACACCGTCACGCTGGCGCAGGCCCAGATCCGGGCCCCCAGCGATCCCGGCTATGTGCCGACGTCGCCGCCCGCGCTGGGCACCGAGCGATCGCTGCAACTGCTCGCCGCGGCCGGGTTCCAGGTGGACCGCACCTCGGGCCCGTCACCGGTGCAGCCGCCGCCGTCGCCGGGATCGCCGAGCCCGCCACAGCAGCCGCCGCCACCGGAGATGACCCGGGGCCGGATCAGCAAGGACGGCCAGCCGCTGTCCCTGGTGATCGGGGTGGCGTCCAACGACCCGACCGCGGTGGCGGTGGCCAACACCGCGGCCGATCAGCTGCGCAGCGTCGGTATCGCGGCCACGGTCCTGGCCCTGGACCCTCCGGTGCTCTACGGCGACGCCCTGGTGAACAACCGGGTCGACGCGATCGTGGGCTGGCACGCCGCCGGCGGTGACCTCGCGACGCTGCTCGCCTCCCGCTACGGCTGCCCGGCGCTGGAGGCCACCGCGGTGTCGCCACCCGGCCCCGCTCCCACGGCGCCGCCCGCCACCACCACCGCGCCGACGCCGACGCCGAGCGCCACCCCGCCCCCGCCACCGGAGACCGGTGCCCTGGTGCAGGCGCCGTCGAACCTCACCGGCATCTGCGACCGCAGCATCCAACCGGAAATCGATGGCGCGCTGGACGGTTCGAAGAACATCGACGGCGTCATCGCGGCCGTCGAGCCGAGGCTGTGGGCCATGTCGACGGTGTTGCCGATCCTGCAGGACACCACGATCGTGGCGGCGGGCCCCAGCGTGCAGAACGTCAGCCTGACCGGTGCGGTGCCGGTCGGGATCGTCGGCGACGCGGGCCGTTGGGTCAAGACGGGGCAGTGATCTCAGCCGGCGGTAGCCGGGTGCCGGGCGGTACGGCGCCGGTTACGGGTGCGGTCGAGGAGGTGCGCGGCGCCCGCCGCGGCGGCGAACACCACCAGCAGCCACAGCGGCGGGCGGGCCAGTTCCCAGACGAACAACGCCGCCCAGATCGGTGCGCCCTGGGTGATGGCGAGCACGCCGGCCGCGCAGGCCAGCGAAACGGCGGGCACGCTGACGTGCAGCGGTGTCCAGGTGTTGATCGACAGCGCCACCAATGAGCCCATCGCCGCCCCGGTCGCCAGCGCCGGGGTGAGCATGCCGCCCACCGCGCCGGCCCGCAGGAACAGCGCCGTCAACAACGGTTTGAGCAGCAGGATGGCCGCCGCCGACACCAACGTCAGGCCGCTGTTGATGCTGACGGTCAGCACGCTCTTGCCGTTGCCCGGCAGCTGCGGCAGCCAGTGCGAGCACACCCCGATCAGCAGCCCGGCGGCGGCGATCGCGGGGATCAACAGCCATGAGTCGACCACCGCGTGGCGGCGGGCGGCGGCCATCATCCGGTTGAAGGCCGACCCGACCGCGACGGCCAGCGGGGACATCAGGATCGCCAGCGTCGTCAGCAGATACGACAGGTCCGGGTTCGGCCAGTGCAGCGCAGCCGTGTCGTGGGTGACCGAGGCCGCCACCGCCACCGCCAGGCTGGAGGTGATCAGCGCGGTGCCCAGCGCGCGAATGTTCCAGGTGTGCAACACGATTCGCAGTGCGAACAGCGCGCCGCCGATGGGCACGCTGTACACCGCGGCCAGTCCGGCGCCGGCGGCGCAGCCGAGCAGGATCTCGCGGTCGCGCGGGGTCAGCGCCCACCGTGAGACGCCCAGGTCGCCGAGGGCCGCCGCCAGTTGCCGGGGTGCGCCCTCGCGGCCCAGTGAGGCGCCGGTGCCGACCAGCAGCACCTGCAGCCCGGCGTCGATCGACATGGCCAGCCTCGGGATCGGCCGGTGGGCGGTGATGGTGTCGTTCAGCGAGGGCACCCGGGTCCCCCGCCGCAACAGCCACCAGCCGTAGCCGGCTAGGGCGCCGCCGATCATCGGACCGACCGCGCGACGGACCGGGCTCGAGCCGGTCACCCCGTCCAGCAGCGAGCCGAAGCTGTAGTGGTAGGTGAGGTGCTCGATGGCGTGCAGCACGACGGTCGTCATCGCCCCTGCGACCCCGGCGAGCAGCCCGATCACCATGACTGCGCAGCCGAATTCGAGGGTGCGGCGGGTCACGGCCCGAATCTAGTTCACCTGGTGGCGGGTCGGTAGGGTGACGGCCGTGGTCCCGCAGCAGACACCCCGGCTGTTGTTCGTGCACGCCCATCCCGACGACGAGACCATCAACAACGGCGCGACGATCGCGCACTACACCGCGCGCGGCGCCGAGGTCACCGTGCTCACCTGCACCCTGGGTGAAGAGGGTGAAGTCATCGGCGACCGCTGGGCGCAGCTCGCCGTCGACCAGGCCGACCAACTCGGCGGCTATCGCATCGGCGAACTGACCGCCGCCCTCAACGCGCTCGGGGTGCGGCAACCGCGTTTTCTCGGGGGAGCGGGTCGCTGGCGCGATTCCGGCATGGCGGGCACACCGCCGCGGCGCCGGGGACGGTTCGTCGACGCCGACTTCGACGAGGTGGTCACGCAACTCGTCGACGTCATCGCCGAGCTGCGCCCGCACGTGGTGGTCACCTACGACCCCAACGGCGGCTACGGCCACCCGGATCACATCCAGGCCCATCGCGTCACCACCGCGGCCGTGGTCGTGGCGGCCGAGCGCTGGCAGGTGCCGAAGTTCTACTGGACGGTGCTGAGGCTGAGCGGCTTCCGCGCCGCCCTCGACGCGCTCGAGGCGCAGGACGTTCAGCCGGACTGGGTCCGGCCGCCGGAGGAGGCGACGTTCGGATTCGCCGACGACCAGATCACGACGGTGATCGATGCGCCGGATCGGCTGGCGGCCAAGGTCGCGGCGATGGCGGCGCACGCCACCCAGGTGGTGGTCGGGCCGACCGGCCGGGCGTTCAGCCTGTCGAACAAGATGATGTTGCCCGTCGTGGCCCGTGAGCACTATGTGCTGGTGGCCGGCGAGCCCGGGCCGGTCGGTGAAGACGGTTGGGAGACAGATCTTCTCGCTGGCCTCGAGCTGTCGGGCAACTAGATCATGGCGACGGAGCGATCCGCGCCGGGCACGGCCGACACCAGCGTGGGCGTCAACAAGGAGTGCCGGAAAGTTGGCTGGCACTGGGGCATTCGGCACGATCGCGGGGTAGGCCGCTCATGACGCGGCGACGGGGGGACGGCCATGGACCCCGACCGGCAACGTTGGCAGGACCGGCTGGACAACGTCCAGGGGGTGGTCGGCTCGCTGATCGGACTGCTGGACAGCATCCCGACCTGACCTCGCCCGGCGCCGGGACCGCCGCGGACTCCGGTGTCTCGGACCCGGCGATCCGTGCCGTGGTGCTGGCGCTGCTGACCATCGACGGGGTGATCTCGGCGGTCACCGGTGCCCTGCTGTTGCCGGTTCATCTGGGCACCGTGCCGTTCCCGGTCAGCGCGCTCGTCTGCGGTCTGTTCAACGCCGTACTGGTGTGGGCGGCCGGGTACTGGACCGATTCCAAAAGGCTTGCCGCCCTACCGCTGTGGGCATGGCTGGTGACCGTTGCCGCCATGACGCTCGGCGGCCCCGGCGGTGACATCGTGTTCGGCGGCCCGGGAGTCATGGCGTACTCGGCGCTGCTGTTCCTGGTTGTCGGCGCCGGGCCTGCAGTCTGGCTGCTATGGCGCCGGGGCGCCCCGCCGGCCTGATGGCGCCCGGGCATCGCGCCGGTGGTCGACGACCGAGACCGCTCGTACCCGGCGACGGGTACTACTCTGTGCAGCATGTCGGTCGTCGGTATTTCAGATGGTGGGATGCGCGGATGATTTTCCCGCCGTCGCAGGTTAACCGGGAGTGGTTCTGAACCCGCAGCCCGGCAGCCCGCTGCCCATTCCGGCCGTTCCGCCGAGGGTGGAGGCACCATCGCCCGCCGCCATGCGCCGCGTGCTGCGCCGCGCGCGCGACGGGGTGGCGCTCAACATCGACGAGGCCGCCGTCGCCCTGACCGCCCGCGGCGACGATCTCGCCGACCTGTGCGCCAGCGCCGCCCGGGTGCGCGACGCCGGCCTGACGTCGGCGGGCAGGCGCGGGCCGGACGGCAGGCTGCCGGTGACCTATTCGCGCAAGGTGTTCATCCCGGTCACCCACCTGTGCCGGGACACCTGCCACTACTGCACGTTCGTGACGGTGCCCGGCAAGCTGCGGGCCGAGGGCAAGGGCATGTACCTCGAACCGGACGAGATCCTGGAGATCGCCCGCAACGGCGCCGCCCTGGGCTGCAAGGAGGCGTTGTTCACGCTGGGCGACCGGCCGGAGGCGCGCTGGCCGGAGGCCCGGCAGTGGCTCGACGAGCGGGGTTACGACTCGACGCTGTCCTACGTCCGGGCGATGGCGATCCGGGTGCTGGAGGAGACCGGCCTGCTGCCGCACCTCAACCCCGGGGTGATGAGTTGGGCGGAACTGTCCCGGCTCAAGCCGGTTGCGCCGTCGATGGGCATGATGCTCGAGACCACCTCGCGGCGGCTGTACGAGACCAAGGGCCTGGCGCACTACGGCAGCCCGGACAAGGACCCGGAGGTGCGACTGCGCACCCTCACCGATGCGGGCCGGCTGTCGGTGCCGTTCACCACCGGACTGCTGGTGGGTATCGGGGAGACGCTGGCCGAGCGGGCCGACACCCTGCACGCGATCCGGCGGCTACACAAGGAGTTCGGCCACATCCAGGAAGTGATCGTGCAGAACTTCCGGGCCAAGGACCACACCGCGATGGCGGCCGCACCCGACGCCGGGTTCGACGACTTCCTGGCGACCGTCGCGGTGGCACGGCTGGTGCTGGGCCCCGGTATGCGGATCCAGGCGCCGCCGAACCTGGTGTCCCGCGAGGAATGCCTGGCGGTGCTCGGCGCGGGTGTCGACGACTGGGGCGGGGTGTCGCCGCTGACGCCCGATCACGTCAACCCCGAACGCCCGTGGCCCGCGTTGGACGAACTGGCCGCGGTGACCAGCGAGGGCGGTTTCGACCTGGTGCAACGGCTCACCGCCCAACCGAGATACGTGCAGGCCGGCGCGGCCTGGATCGACCCCCGGGTGCAGGGCCACGTCGCGGCGCTGGCCGACCCGGAAACCGGGCTGGCCCGCGACGTCAACCCGGTGGGGCGGCCGTGGCAGGAGCCCGACGAGGCGGCGGAGTCGTTGGGGCGCATCGATCTTCACTCCGCGATCGACACCGAGGGCCGCCGCACGGCGACACGCAGCGACCTCGGCGACGCGTTCGGTGACTGGGAGTCGATCCGTGACCGGGTCGGCGAACTGGCCGCGCGGGCGCCCGAACGCATCGACACCGACGTCATCGCCGCCCTGCGCGCCGCCGAGCGCAACCCCGGCGGCTGTACCGACGACGAATACCTGGCGCTGGCCACCGCCGACGGTCCGGCCCTGGATGCCGTTGCGGCGCTTGCAGATTCGTTGCGCCGGGATACTGTGGGCGATGACGTCACGTTCGTGGTGAACCGCAACATCAACTTCACCAACATCTGCTACACCGGCTGCCGGTTCTGTGCCTTCGCCCAGCGCAAGGGTGACGCCGACGCCTTCTCGCTGTCGACGCAGGAGGTGGCCGACCGGGCCTGGGAGGCGCACGTCGCCGGGGCGACCGAGGTCTGCATGCAGGGCGGTATCGACCCGGAGCTGCCGGTCACCGGCTACGCCGACCTGGTTCGGGCGGTCAAGGCCCGGGTCCCGTCGATGCATGTGCACGCGTTCTCACCGATGGAGATCGCCAACGGGGTCACCCGCAGCGGCCTGGGCGTCCGGGAGTGGCTGGAGAGCCTGCGCGAGGCGGGACTGGACACCATCCCCGGCACGGCGGCCGAGATCCTCGACGACGAGGTGCGCTGGGTGCTCACCAAGGGCAAGCTGCCCACCTCGCTGTGGGTCGAGATCGTCACCACCGCCCACGAGGTGGGCCTGCGGTCGAGCTCGACGATGATGTACGGCCACGTCGACACCCCCCGGCACTGGGTCGGCCACCTCAACGTGCTGCGCGACATCCAGGACCGCACCGGCGGCTTCACCGAGTTCGTCCCGCTGCCGTTCGTGCACCAGTCCTCGCCGCTGTACCTGGCCGGGGCGTCGCGGCCCGGACCGACCCACCGGGACAACCGGGCGGTGCACGCGCTGGCGCGGATCATGCTGCACGGTCGGATCTCGCAGATCCAGACCAGCTGGGTCAAGCTCGGGGTGGAGCGCACCCAGGTGATGCTCAACGGCGGTGCCAACGACCTGGGCGGCACCTTGATGGAGGAGACCATCTCCCGGATGGCCGGCTCCGAGCACGGCTCGGCCAAGACGGTGGCCGAATTGGCGGCCATCGCCGAGGGCATCGGTCGCCCGGCCCGGCAGCGCACCACGACCTATGTCAAACGGGCCGCCTGATCCGACATCGCGTGGTGGATTTGTATATGCGACGTCTAGTATCAGTAACCGCGCGTCAACCCCTGGACGCGTGGGTATGAGAAAAGCACAACTTAGGGCACACTGAGTCGGCAATCCGCGCCCCGGCATCGGATACTTGACCTCCCGCCCGCGCCAGACACCACACCGAGAAGCAGATCGAGGAGACGTTCGTGACGTACACGATTGCCGAACCCTGCGTCGACATCAAAGACAAGGCATGTATCGAGGAGTGCCCCGTCGACTGCATCTACGAGGGCGCACGCATGCTGTACATCCACCCCGACGAGTGCGTCGACTGTGGTGCGTGCGAGCCGGTCTGCCCGGTGGAGGCGATCTACTACGAGGACGACGTCCCCGAGCAGTGGTCGCAGTACACCCAGATCAACGCCGACTTCTTCGCCGAACTCGGCTCGCCGGGCGGCGCCTCCAAGGTCGGCCTCACCGAGAACGATCCGCAGGTCGTCAAGGATCTGCCGGCCAAGGAAGAGGACTGACGGCTCGGTCGTCCCGCCCGGCGCAGGGGACGGTTGATGTCCGGGCGCCGGGGCACGGCTGATGTCTGGTAGCCGGGGTACGGCTGATGTCTGGTAGTCCCGCTCCGCGCCCCGCCCGGCACCGTCGCTCGGCGGTGTCGGCTTCGTTGCCGGTGTTCCCCTGGGACACCCTGGCCGATGCCGCGGCCACCGCGCGGTCCCACCCCGACGGCATCGTCGACCTGTCGGTCGGCACACCGGTGGACCCGGTGGCGCCGCTGATCCAGGCGGCCCTCACCGCGGCCGCGGCCGCGCCCGGCTACCCGGCGACCGCGGGAACCCCCGCGCTGCGGGCCTCGGCGGTGGCCGCGTTGCAGCGGCGGCACGGCATCACGGGTGTCCCCGAGCGGGCGGTGCTGCCGGTGATCGGCACCAAGGAGCTCATCGCCTGGCTGCCGACCCTGCTCGGCCTCGGCCCGGACGACCTGGTGGTGGTGCCCGAACTGGCCTACCCGACCTACGAGGTCGGTGCCCGGCTGGCCGGTGCGCAGGTGCTGCCCGCCGATTCGGTGACCCAGTTGGGCCCGCAGGCCCCGGCCGTCGTCTACATCAACTCGCCGAGCAACCCGACCGGCAAGGTGCTCGGCGTCGAGCACCTGCGCAAGGTGGTCGAGTGGGCTCGCGACCGGGGCACCGTCGTGGTGTCCGACGAGTGCTACCTGGGCCTGGGCTGGGAGGAGCAGCCGACCTCGGTGCTGCATCCCGACGTGTGCGACGGCGACCACACCGGCCTGTTGGCGGTGCACTCGCTGTCGAAGAGCTCGTCGCTGGCCGGCTACCGGGCCGGTTTCGTCGTGGGGGACCCCGCCCTGGTGGCCGAGCTGCTGGCGGTGCGCAAGCACGCGGGCATGATGGTGCCCACCCCGGTGCAGGCCGCGATGGTGGCCGCGCTGGACGACGACGAGCACCAGCACCGGCAGCGCGAGCGCTACGCCACGCGGCGCGGGGTGCTGCTGGCGGCCTTCCGGTCCGCCGACTTCACCGTCGACCTCTCCGATGCCGGCCTGTACCTGTGGGCGACCCGCGCCGAACCGTGCCGTGACACCGTGGCCTGGCTGGCCGAGCGCGGCATCCTCGTCGCGCCGGGCGAGTTCTACGGCCCGCGCGGGGCGCACCACGTTCGGGTGGCGCTGACCGCCACCGACGAGCGCATCGCCGCCGCCGCCGAGCGGCTGGCCGGCTGACTCAGCGCGCGAGCAGCAGCCAGCCCACGCCGAACGCCGTCAGCATCGACACCGCGATCAGCGGAATGCCGAACCGGACGAAGGTGGCCGACGAATAGCCGCCGGGACCCATCACCATCAGGTTCGACTGGTGGCTGAACGGGTTGATGAAGGTGAACGAGATGCACGTCCCGATCAGGGTCAGCAGCAGTGCCGGGTTGATGTCGGTGGTCGCGGCGACGCCGAGGGCGACGGGGGTCAGGATCGCGGCGGCCGCGGAATTCGTGACGATGTTGGTCAACACGGTGGTCCCGACGACGAACACCAACACCACCAGTGCGGTGTTGCCCGAGGACAGCGCCAGGATGGCGTCGGAAATGCGTTCGCCCAGGCCACTTTTCACCACGATCGTGCCCAGGCCGACCGACCCGGCGATGATCGCCAGGATGTTCCAGTTCAGGGCGCGTGCCGCCGATCGGGGAGTGAGCACCCGGGTGAGCACCATCAGGGTCGCCCCGGCCACGGCGATGATTTCGACCGGCGCGATGCCGAACGAGCCCGCTGCGATCACCGCGGCCAGGATGGCCACGGCGGTCCAGGTCTTGTGGGTCTGCGGGGCCTTGCCGACGACCTTCTGATAGAGCCCCACCAGCGGGTGGTCGGTCAGCACGTCGGCCGAGGCGGCCGCCACGAACGCCTTCGCCCCGGGCAGGGCCGCGGTCGTGCGCAGCGGCTCGTCGCTCTGGGCGGCGATCACCACCAGGTCCTCGCCCTCCTCCAGTTCGCGCACGGTCGCTTCCTCGTCGGTGGCGATCGACACGGCGTAGAGGTTGTGCGGGGCCAGACCGAACCTGGGGTTGCCCCACAGCATCAGCACGCCCGGCTCGGTGGCGCGATAGACCAGCTTGTCGTCGGCCTGCAACATGCTGTCGTTGGTCAACCGCTCGCCCCAGCGGCGGATCTCGAGGAGCTGGAAGTCGGGGGTGGACTCGATGCCCACTTCCGCGGCGGTCCGGCCGATCGCATTGGCCCGCTCGGACAGCGGAATCTCGACCCGCCAGGACGAGTCCCGCTCCGGGATGTCGTGACCGCCGCGCAGCATCAGCGGGGCGGTCAGGAGGAGGACCGCCCAGCCCACCAGCGCGACGGGTACCGCGATGGGTACGAACGAGAACATCGACAGCCCCACCCCGGCAGGGGCGGCCAGGCCGGCGATCAGCAGGTTGGAACTGGTCCCGATCAGGGTGGCCGACCCGGCCAGGGTGGTGGCGTGGGCGACCGGCAGGAGTACCTGCCGCGCCGGGACGTTCGATCGCTGCTCGAGTTCTTCGGCGGCGGGGATCAGCATCGCCACGATCGGGGTGGTGTTGATCAGGGCGGAGACCAGCCCGACCGGCGGGATCAGCCGGCGCAGCGCCTGGCTCGCGGAACTGACCCCGGCCAGCAGGCGGAATGTCGCCCGCGAGACCACGCCGGTGTGCAGCACGCCCTTGGCGATCACCAGCATCGCGGCGATGGTGATCACGCCGCCGTTGCTCAAACCGGCGAACAACTCGGCCGGCGTCGCGATGCCGACCACTCCGGCCGCCACCAGCGCGGTGATCAGCGCCAGTACGGCCGGGGCGCGGCCGGTGGTCATCACCACCAGGGTGAGCACGACAATGACGGCAGCGACAATTTCCACCGCGCCATTATTGGCCCCGCTCCGCGACGGCGGTGTCCCGGGCGGTGTCCGCCGGGCGTCGACGTGTGCCGTTAGTTCATGTTCCAGGGTTCGCCGTAGGTGGTGACGCTG
>CAZHUU010000158.1:0-10290 GCA_964535335.1 uncultured Mycobacterium sp. | reverse complement strand
CCGCAAGGAAGAACGGTTGGTGGCCGGTCTCGGGCATCAGGAACACACCATCTTCCTGGTCAACACCCCGCAGTGCCTGATGGCAGAGGGTCTGGCTGACCTGGCGCTGCACGCCGCTGTCGGCCCGGGCTGGGGCCGCTGGGCCCAGGAGATCTACGCCGACCTCGGGCTCCGGTTCGACGGCGAGCGCGCCGAGGCGATCGCGACGGCGTCCGCCGGTTTGGCCGAGGTCCGACAGGATGCCGCGCTGATGCTGCACGACGAGCACCGCGACACCGACGAGGTGGCGGCGTTCCTGCGGCGCTGGCTGCTGGTCGACGACACCCGGGCACGGCAGAGTCTGAAGTTCGTGTGCTCGCCGCTGTGGCGGGCCTATACCTCGACCTATGTGGAGGGCTACCGCCTGCTTCGGGCCTGGCTGGACGACCGGCCGGCCGGGGTGGGCCTGACCGAGCGGTTCGGCACGCTGCTCGACGAGCCGTTGATCCCCTCCGCGCTGCGGTAGAGCCAGCGATACCCGGCCGCGGGGATACGCCGATTACGCTTTGGGCATGACTTCCGATGCCACCCTGCATGCGGCGCCCGGCGCCGACCCTGCCGGTCATGCGGCGCCCGGCGCCGCTTATGCCGCCACCGCCAGCGCGGCCTACCGCGCGGCCCTGAGCGTCATCGAGAGCGTCGAACCGCGTATCGCCGCGGCCACCCGCAGGGAACTCACCGATCAGCGCGAGTCGCTGAAGCTGATCGCGAGCGAGAACTATGCCTCCCCGGCGGTGCTGCTGACGATGGGGACCTGGCTGTCAGACAAGTACGCCGAAGGCACCGTCGGCCACCGGTTCTACGCCGGCTGCCAGAACGTCGACGACATCGAATCCATCGCCGCCGAGCACGCCCGGGAGCTGTTCGGCGCCCGCTACGCCTATGTCCAGCCGCACTCCGGGATCGACGCCAACCTGGTTGCGTTCTGGTCGATCCTGGCGACCCGAGTTGAGGCGCCCGCCCTCGGCGACGCCGGCGTGAAGAACGTCAACGACCTCTCCGAGGCCGAATGGGAAAGGCTGCGCGCCCGGCTTGGCAGCCAGCGCCTGATGGGCATGTCACTGGACGCCGGCGGCCACCTCACCCACGGCTTCCGGCCCAACATCTCCGGCAAGATGTTCCACCAGCGCAGCTATGGCACCGACCCGGAGACCGGCCTGCTCGACTATGACGCCATCGCCGCGGCCGCCCGCGAGTTCAAGCCGCTGATCCTGGTGGCCGGCTACTCGGCCTACCCCCGGCGGGTCGACTTCGCCAAGATGCGCGAGATCGCCGACGAGGTCGGCGCCACCCTGATGGTCGACATGGCGCACTTCGCCGGCCTGGTGGCCGGCAAGGTGTTCACCGGCGACGAGGATCCGGTGCCGCACGCCCACGTCGTCACCACGACCACGCACAAGTCGCTGCGCGGTCCGCGCGGCGGTCTGGTGCTGGCCACCGCGGAGTACTCCGACGCCGTCGACAAGGGCTGCCCGATGGTGCTCGGCGGCCCGCTCTCCCACGTCATGGCCGCCAAGGCCGTCGCGCTGGCCGAGGCCCGGCAGCCGTCGTTCCAGGCCTACGCGCAGCGGGTGGCCGACAACGCCAAGGCCTTCGCCGAGGGCCTGATGCGGCGCGGTGCCCGGCTGGTGACCGGCGGCACCGACAACCACCTGGTGCTGCTCGACGTGCAGTCATTCGGGGTCACCGGCCGTCAGGCCGAGTCCGCCCTGCTGGACTCGGGCATCGTCACCAACCGCAACGCCATCCCCGCCGACCCGAACGGGGCCTGGTACACCAGCGGCATCCGGTTCGGCACGCCCGCGCTCACGACGAGGGGTTTCGGGCCCGCCGAGTTCGACCGGGTCGCCGAACTGGTGGTCGAGGTGCTCTCCAACACCGCGCCGGACGGCACCTCGAAGGCCAAGTACACGCTGGCCGACAACATCGCCGACTGGGCCCGGGCCGCCGGTTCGGAGTTGCTGGCCGCCAATCCGCTGTACCCGGGACTGACGCTCTAGGGCCGCGAAACGCCCGATTGGGTGATTTCACAACAACCGTTAATTCGGGTTACAGTTACCGCATGGCACAGAAACCTGTCGCGAATGCGCTGACCCTCGAACTGGAGCCGGTTGTCGCCGACAACCTGGCCCGTTACCTGGACACCGCCAACGAGTGGTACGCCCATGACTTCGTTCCGTTCGACCAAGGCGAGAACTTCGCCTTCCTGGGCGGAAAGGACTGGGAGCCGTCCCAGGTGACCCTGCCCTCCGACGTCGTCGACGCTCTCGAGGTCCTGTTGGTGACCAAGGACAACCTGGCCGGATACCACCGCGAACTGGTCGAGCACTTCATCCTCGAGAACAAGTGGGGCCGCTGGCTGGGCCGGTGGACCGCCGAGGAGAACCTGCACGCCATCGCGATCCGTGAGTACCTGGTGGTGACCCGCAACTTCGACCCGGCCGCCAACGAGGACGTGCGGGTGGCCCACGTCATGCGCGGCTACCGCGGTGACAACTTCACCCAGATCGAGACGCTGGTCTTCATGGCGCTCTACGAGCGCGCCCACGCCGTCTACGTGCGCAACCTCGAGGCCAAGGTCACCGAGCCGATCCTCAAGGGCCTGCTCGGGCGCATCGCCGCCGACGAGGAGCGCCACGAGGAGTTCTTCCACAACCTGGTGGCCCACTGCATGGAGCACCACCGGGAGTCCACCATCGCCGCGATCGCGCGCCGCGGCGGCAGCCTGGGCCTGGTCGGTGGCGACATCATCGAGTACCAGGACAAGCTGAAGGCCGTCGCCGACGCCGGCATTTTCGACCTCGACGCGTCCCGCAAGGTGGTCTCCGACCGGATCAAGGCCTGGGGCGCCGACGACGTCGCGGTGCTGAAGAAATTCCTCGTCTCCTGACCCGCGAATGATCCGGCGCGCCGGAACGGCCGGTGGGCGGCGACCGGAGTAGCGTCGCTTTCGATGGCTAGCGACATGCTTTGTCGTCCGGGCGGTACCTATCGTTTCGACTACGACAGGACCGGTCCCGGTCCTGGTGCCGCAGTGTCCGCCGAGAGGTTCGCGCGGGACCGCGCGGACTCGAGGAGCGCCCAGTGATCGATTCGCAGTCGCCCATTCGGACTTACGTGCTCGACACCTCGGTGCTGCTGTCCGATCCCTGGGCGTGCACCAGGTTCGCCGAGCACGAAGTCGTGGTGCCACTGGTGGTCATCAGCGAGCTGGAAGCCAAACGGCACCATCACGAACTGGGCTGGTTCGCCCGCCAGGCGCTGCGGCTCTTCGATGACATGCGCATCGAGCACGGCCGCCTCGATCAGCCGATTCCCGTTGGGACACAGGGCGGAACGCTGCATGTCGAACTCAACCACAGCGACCCGACCGTGCTGCCCGCCGGCTTCCGCACCGACACCAACGACGCGCGAATCCTGACCTGTGCGGCCAACCTTGCGGCCGAGGGCAAACGAGTCACCCTGGTCAGCAAGGACATTCCGCTGCGCGTCAAGGCCGGTGCCGTCGGCCTGACCGCCGACGAGTACCACGCCCAGGACGTGATCACCTCGGGGTGGACCGGGATGGCGGAGCTCGACGTGTCGGCCGAGGAGGTCGACGCGCTCTTCGCCGAGGGCGAGATCGACCTCGAGGAAGCCCGGAACATGCCCTGCCATACCGGAATCCGGCTACTCGGCGGCAGCTCGCACGCGCTGGGCCGGGTCAACGCCGACAAGAAGGTCCAGCTGGTCCGCGGCGACCGGGAAGTTTTCGGACTGCGCGGCCGTTCCGCCGAACAGCGGGTGGCGCTCGACCTGCTGCTCGACGAGTCGGTGGGTATCGTCTCGCTCGGCGGCAAGGCCGGCACCGGCAAGTCCGCGCTGGCGCTGTGCGCCGGCCTGGAGGCGGTGCTGGAGCGCCGCACCCAGCGCAAGGTCGTGGTGTTCCGGCCCCTGTACGCCGTCGGCGGCCAGGAACTGGGCTACCTGCCGGGCAGCGAGAGCGACAAGATGGGCCCCTGGGCGCAGGCGGTCTTCGACACCCTGGAGGGACTGGCGTCGCCGGCGGTGCTCGAGGAGGTGCTCTCCCGCGGCATGCTCGAGGTGCTGCCGTTGACCCACATCCGCGGACGGTCCCTGCACGACTCGTTCGTGATCGTCGACGAGGCCCAGTCACTAGAGCGCAACGTGCTGCTGACCGTGCTGTCGCGGCTGGGAGCGGGCTCGCGGGTGGTGCTCACCCACGACGTGGCCCAGCGCGACAATCTGCGGGTCGGCCGCCACGACGGTGTCGCCGCCGTCATCGAGAAACTCAAAGGTCACCCGCTGTTCGCGCACATCACGCTCATGCGCAGCGAGCGCTCGCCGATCGCGGCGCTGGTCACCGAGATGCTCGAGGAGATCAGCCCGAACGCCCTGCCGTGACCGCGTCACAGGGTCCGGACAGCCCGGCCCGGTAAACTTTCCCGGTGCCACGCCGACGCGACACCATGTCCTGGACCTACCTGCGCACCCTCACCGCGGTGTGTGCAGGCGTCCTGGTCGTCGTCATCGGCGCGTGCACCGGCCACGTCAAGGTGGCCAAGGCCGACGCCGTCGACTGCGCGGTGGTCAAGTGCGTCGCGCTGACCTTCGACGACGGGCCGACGCCGTACACCGACCGGCTGCTGTCGGTGCTCAAGGACGCCGACGCCAAGGCCACGTTCTTCATGATCGGCAACAAAGTGGCGGCCAACCCGGCCGGGGCCAAGCGCGTCGCCGACGCCGGGATGGAGATCGGCTCGCACACCTGGGAGCACCCGAACATGACGGCGATCCCCACCGCCGATGTTCCCGCCCAGTTCAGCAAGGCCAACGACGCCATCAAGGCGGCCACCGGGCAGACCCCGTCACTGTGGCGGCCGGCCGGTGGGCTGACGAATGACGCCGTGAACAAGGTCGCCGCCCAGTACGGGCTGGCCGGCATCCTGTGGGACGTCATCCCGTTCGACTGGATCAACGACGCCAACACCGCCGCCACCCGCTACATGCTGATGACCCAGATCAAGCCCGGCTCGGTGGTGTTGTTCCACGACTCCTACTCCTCCACCGTGGACCTCGTCTACCAGTTCATCCCAGTGCTCAAGGCCAACGGCTACCACCTGGTGACAGTCAGCCAGCTGCTCGGCCCGCGCGCCCCCGGCAGTGTGTACGGCGGCCGCGACAACGGCCCGCCGGTCAACCTCCTGCAGGACATCCCGCCCGCCGACATCCCCAGCCTGCCTGCCACCCCGTCGCCGGCGCCGATGGCGAACTTCCCCATCACCGACATCCCCGGCGCCAACTCCGGCGGACCCAACAACGGCGTCTAGGCGTCCGTGCACTCCGATACCGCGGTCGTCCTCACCCTCTTGGTGCTGGGATACGCCGTGGTGTCGGCTCTGGTCAGCCGCTGGTACGTCGCTCCGGCACTGATCTTCGTCGTCCTCGGCATGCTGCTCGGACCGTCGGGTCTGCACCTGATCGACGCCAGCCCGGAGGCCGGCAGCTTCACCGTGCTGGCCCAACTGGCGCTCACGGTGATCCTGTTCAACCAGGCCTCCCGGCTCGACGTGCGGCAGGTGATGCGGCGTGGGCACGTCACGTTCCGGCTGCTCGTCATCGGCATTCCGATGACGCTGCTGCTCGGCGCGCTGACGGCGGTTCTGCTGCTGCCGGTGCTGCCCTGGTGGGAGGCGGTGTGCCTGGCGGCGATCGTGGCCCCCACCGAGGTCGCGCTGATCGACGCGCTGCTCGACGACGAGCGCATTCCCGAGCGGGTGCGGCACAACCTGTCGGTTGAGAGCGGTTTCTACGACGGCTTCGCACTGGCGGCGCTGCTGGCCGCGGTGGCACTGGCGTCGGCCAACAACGACGCGCATCCCGGGCGGTGGGCGTGGTTCGCGTTCCGCACCGAGGTGGTCTCGTTGGTGGCCGGTGCGGTGATCGCGGCGATCGGCGGCTGGGCCGTCGCGGCATCCTGGAAGCGCGGCTGGATGAGCGACACCTGGGCGCAGTTGGCGACGGTGGCCGTGGCGCTGCTGTGTTTCGAGACCGGCGAGAAGCTGCACGGCAGCGGGTTCGTCGCGGCGTTCGCCGGTGGCCTGGTCGTCGCGATGGTCGCCCGCCGTCATGAGGAGCAGCCGCCCACCCAGGTGTCCGACGCCGCCGGTCAGCTATTGGAGCTGACGGTGTTCGCGTTGTTCGGCGCGTTCGCGGTCAAGGAGGGCTGGCAGTACGCCGGGTGGCGGGTGGTGGCGTTCGCGGTGCTGGCGGTGTTCGGGGTGCGGATGGTCGCGGTGCTGGTGGCCTTGATCCGCAGCGACCTGCCGCGCTACAGCCGGGTGTTCATCGGCTGGTTCGGCCCGCGCGGCATCGGCACCGTGGTGCTGGGCCTGATCGTCCTCGAGCGCGGCCAGATCGAGGAGACCGATCTCATCGTTCAGGTGGTCGTGGTGGCGGTGACGATCAGCCTGGTCGTGCACAGCCTGACCGCACCGTTGGGCATCCGCCGGTTCACGTCAGAGGGGTCGCCCCCGGCCTTGCCGTAGGTCCGCCGTGGCGCTCGTCTCGGCCTGCTGCACCGCTGCCGATCCGGGATGTCCAGGCGCTTCAGAGAAGTGCGGCATGATCACCACGGTGACGAAGTCGAGCCCGGCCACCATCGACGACCGCCTGGACAACCTGCCGGTCGGCCCGATGCACCGCAGGGTGGTACTGGCCGTCGGCCTCGGCCTGTTCTTCGAGGTGTACGAGATCTTCCTGTCCAGCACCATCGCCACCGCGCTGAAGACGCAGTACGGCCTCGGCGGCACCACCCTGCAGTTGTTGATGGCCTCGTCGTTCCTTGGAATGTTCTTCGGGGCAGCGTTCTTCGGGCGGCTCGCGGATCGCATCGGTCGCCGCCGGGCCTTCCTGGCCAACCTGGTGTGGTTCTCGGTGTGGAGCCTGGTGGCGGCGTTCGCCCCCGGCCCGGCCGTTCTGGTGGCGGCGCGGTTCATGGCCGGAATCGGCATCGGTGCCGAATACCCGGTGGCCGACTCCTACCTCTCCGACGTGCTACCCAAGGCGCACCGCGGCACCCTGGCCGCCTGGGCCTATACCTGTTCCTTCCTGGCGGTCCCGGCGCTCGGCTTCCTTGCGCTGTTCTTCAACAAGCACGCGGTGTTCGGCGTGCCGGGCTGGCGGGTGCTCTTGGTGATCGGCGCCGGCGGCGCGGTGCTGGTGCTGCTGCTCCGCCGGGGTCTGCCGGAGTCGCCCCGCTGGCTGGCCCGGGTCGGGCGGCTAGCCGAGGCCGAGGACGCGCTACGGGTCTTCGAGGGTGCCGCCGGCGCGACGGATATCCCACTCCGGCACACCGAAGTGAGCACAGTGGTGACGAATCCGGTTCGGCGCCTTCGCCAGCCGCCCTACCGCGGCCGGATGGCCATGATGGTGGCGTTCCACCTGTTCCAGCCCTTCGGCTACTACGGCTTCGGCACGTTGGCCGCGTTGGTGTTGGTGAGCCGCGGCTACGAGGTGACGGATTCGCTGCTGTTCACCGCGCTGTCATTCTTCGGCTATCCGATCGGCTCGCTGCTGTCGATCCCGTTGTTGCAGCGGTTCGAGCGCAAGTACCTGGTGGTCGCCGCCGTTGCCGCAATGGCGTTGTGCGGCATCACGTTCGCGGTGGTGAGCAGCCCGGTCCTCATCGTGGTGTTCGGGTTCCTGACCACCGCGGCCAGCAACGTGTTCTCCAACATCTACCACGTCTACCAGGCGGAGATCTTCCCCAGCGACGTGCGCGCCACCGCCGTCGGTTGGACCTACTCGATTTCGCGGTTGTCCAGCGCGACGCTGCCGTTCGTCCTGATCCCGGTGCTCGACACCTATGGCGCCGCAGCGATGTTCGCGGTGGTGGTTACTGCGCTGGCGATCACCGTCGCCGTGGTGCTGCCGATCGGGCCGAGGACCACCGGTCGCAGCCTCGACGAGATCAACCCGGTGTGAGGGTCATTCGCCGTCTTGGCTGATGCTCTTCGCGCAAGCGCTCAGTCGCCGTCTTTGACCTTCGCCATCGCGAGCACGTCGAGCCGCTTGTCGAGTTCCGCCTCGGACAGCTTCTCGCCGATCAGTCCGCGGTCGATCACGGTCTGGCGGATGGTCTTCTTCTCCTTGAGCGCCTGCTTGGCGACCGCGGCCGCCTCTTCGTAGCCGATCGCCGAGTTCAGCGGCGTCACGATGGACGGGGAGCTCTCGGCCGATTCGCGCAGGTGGTCCTCGTGGGCTACCAGACCGTCGATGCACTTGGCGGCGAACAACTTCGACACGTTTGCCAGCAGCGTGAACGACTCGAGCAGGTTGCGCGCCATCATCGGGATGTACACGTTGAGCTCGAAGGCGCCGGAGAGGCCGCCGACGGTGATGGCGGCGTCGTTGCCGATCACCTGGGCGGCAACCTGGGTGACGGCCTCAGGGATGACGGGGTTGACCTTGCCGGGCATGATCGAGCTGCCGGGCTGCAGATCGGGCAGGGCAAGCTCGCCCAGACCGGTCAGCGGGCCCGAACCCATCCAGCGGATGTCGTTGGCGATCTTGGTCAGCGAGACCGCGATGGTCTTCAGGGCGCCGGACGCCTCGACCAGCCCGTCGCGGGCCGCCTGAGCCTCGAAAGAGTTCTTCGCCGTGCGTAATTCGGCCAGGCCGGTCTGCGCCACCAGCACGTCGACCACCTTCGCGCCGAAGCCGTCCGGGGCGTTGAGACCGGTGCCGACGGCGGTGCCGCCGATCGCGAGCTCACCCAGACGCGGAAGAGTCGCACGCACCCTTTCCATACCGGCCTCGACCTGGCGGGCATAGCCGCCGAACTCCTGGCCGAGGGTCACCGGCACGGCGTCCATCAGGTGAGTGCGGCCGGACTTGACGACCGTGCGCCACTGCCGGGCCTTGTTCTCCAGGGATTCGTGCAGCACCTCCAGCGCCGGAAGCAGCTGGCGCACAGCGGCTTCGGTGGCAGCGATGTGGGTGGAGGTGGGGAAGGTGTCGTTGGACGACTGCGACATGTTCACATCGTCGTTCGGGTGCACCGTCACACCGTTGCGCGCGCAGATCGAGGCGATCACCTCGTTGGCGTTCATGTTGGAGCTGGTGCCCGAACCGGTCTGGAACACGTCGATGGGGAAGTGCTCGTCGTGCAGGCCGTCGGCGATCTCACCGGCGGCGGCGATGATCGCGTCGGCCTTCTCCGCCGCTAACAGGCCGAGGTCCTTGTTGACCTGCGCGCAGGCGGCCTTGAGCAGGGCCATGGCGCGGATCTGGTTGCGGTCCAGGCCGCGGAAGGAGATCGGGAAGTTCTCCACGGCCCGCTGAGTCTGCGCCCGCCACAGGGCCTTTGCCGGTACCCGGACCTCGCCCATGGTGTCGGGCTCGATGCGGTATTCGCCCTCGCCGGCTTTCTTTTCGACAACTCTGTCGGTCATCTATTGCCTTTCTTAGGGAAGTGGATACGCGGCCGTGGTATCCCCGGTGAAGTCCACCGCGGAGTACTCGTTGAGCTTCGACAGCCGGTGGTAGGCGTCGATCATCCGGACCGTGCCGGACTTCGAACGCATCACGATCGACTGGGTGGTACAGCCGCCGCCGAAATAGCGGACGCCCTTGAGTAGGTCGCCGTCGGTGACGCCGGTGGCGCAGAAGAAGACGTTTTCGCCGGAGACGAGATCCGTGGTGGTCAGCACCCGGTCCAGGTCGTGGCCCCGGTCGATGGCCTTCTGCCGCTCGGCGTCGTCGGTGGGGGCCAGCTGCGCCTGGATCTCCCCGCCCATGCAGCGGATCGCGGCCGCGGTGATGATGCCCTCCGGGGTGCCGCCGATCCCGGCCAGCAGGTCGGTCCCGGAGTCCGGCCGGCAGGCGGAGATGGCGCCGGCGACGTCGCCGTCGGAGATCAGCCGGATGCGGGCGCCGGCCTCGCGGACCTCGGCCATCAGCTTGGTGTGCCTAGGCCGGTCCAGGATGCACACCGTGATGTCGGAGGCCGATGCCTTGCGGACCTTCGCGATGCGCTGGATGTTGGCCGCGATGGGCGAGGTGATGTCGATGAAGTCCGCGACGTCGGGGCCACCGGCGATCTTGTTCATGTAGAACACCGCCGATGGGTCGAACATTGCGCCGCGCTCGGCGACCGCGAGCACCGAGATGGCGTTGGGCATGCCCTTGCTCATCAGGGTGGTGCCGTCGACCGGGTCGACGGCGAAGTCGCAGTCCGGGCCGTCGCCG
>CAZHUU010000157.1:0-10295 GCA_964535335.1 uncultured Mycobacterium sp. | reverse complement strand
CCGTCCGCCTCGTTCTCGATCAGGGTGGCCAGCGCGGCGACGCTCGCGTCGAAGGTCCACGGCGCTGCCCACGACGAGCGGCCGTGGCCCAGCAGATCCGGCGCGGCCACGGCGATTTCGGGCAGATGCCGGGTGGCCAACGTCCGCCAGCGCCGGCCGTGGCCGGTCAACCCGTGCAGTGCGAGAACCCGCACCGGGCCGGGCGGCCCGTAGCGGTGCAGGTGAAGATCGTGGGTCACGGCATCATGCTGCCAGAACGGCGGACTTGTCAGACCCCCGTGGTGTCATGCCGACATGACCAACCCCGACCCGGCGCCGGCCGAACTGACCGAGGCCGCCGTGCGCGGCCCGGGGTTGCGCGGCACGGTGCGGATCATCGGCGGCCCCGGCACCGGCAAGAGCGGCCTGCTGGTGCAGGCCGCCGCGGCCCACATCACCGAGGGGTTGGACCCGGAGTCGGTTCTTCTGCTGACCGGGTCGGGGCGGCCCGCCACCGCAATGCGCAGTGCGCTCACCGCGGCGCTGTTGACCGCGGGTCGGGACGGGCAGTGCCGCAGGGTCATCCGCGAACCTTTGGTTCGGTCGGTGCACGGTTATGCGTTCGCCGTCCTGCGCCAGGCGGCGGCCCGCGCGGGCGATCCGCCGCCGCGCCTGGTGACCGGCGCCGAACAGGACGGCATCATCCGGGAACTGCTGGCCGGGGACCTCGCCGACGGGCCCCGTTCGGCATCGCGATGGCCGGTGCATCTGCGCCCGGCGCTGAGCACCGCCGGGTTCGCCACCGAACTGCGTGACCTGCTGGCCCGCTGCGCCGAGCGAGGGGTGGACCCGTTGCAGCTGCAGCGGATCGGCCGGATGTCGGGACGGCCGGAGTGGGTGGCGGCGGGCCGTTTCGCCCAGCAGTACGAGCAGGTGATGCTGCTGCGGGCCGCAGTCGGTACCGCCGCACCGCAGGCCACCGTTCCCGCGCTGGGCGCCGCCGAACTCGTCGGCGCCGCGCTGGAGGCGTTGGCCACCGACGCCGAGCTGCTGGCCGCGGAGCGGGCCCGGGTCCGGCTGTTGCTCGTCGACGACGCCCAGCACCTGGACCCGCAGGCGGCCCGGCTGGTCCGGGTGCTGGCGGCCGGGGCCGACCTGACCCTCCTGGCGGGCGACCCGAACCAGGCCGTCTACGGATTCCGGGGTGCGGACCCGGAATTGCTGCTGGCCGACGACACCCCCGCGGTGGCCCTGACCCGCTCGCACCGCTGCGCGCCCGCGGTGGCCGAGGCCATCAGCGGCATCGCCGCGGGCCTGCCGGGCGCCCCGCACTGGCGCCGTCTCGACGGGCAGGGCGACGGTGCCGGCTCGGTCGGCGTGCGGGTGGCGGCGTCCGAACACGCGCAGGCCACGCTGATCGCCGACACGCTGCGCCGCGCCCATCTTGTCGACGGGGTGCCGTGGTCGCAGCTCGCCGTCGTCGTCCGCTCGGTGTCCGCCGCGGCCGCCCTGCCCCGGGCGTTGGCGGCGGCCGGGGTCCCGGTGGCCACGCCGTCCTGGGACGGCCCGATCAGCGATCAGCCCGCGGCGCGGGCCCTGCTGACCGTTCTGGCGGCCACCGCCCACGGCCTCGACGGTGCGCAGGCGGTCAGCCTGCTCACCGGGCCGATCGGCCGAGTCGATCCGGTGTCGCTGCGGCAGTTGCGCCGCGCCCTGCGCCGGGCCGCGCCCGACGGACCCCGCTCCGAGTTCGGTGACCTGCTGGTCGAGGCGCTCACCGGTCGCGCCCCGCAACTGCCCGCCACCCTCGCCGGCCCGGTCAAACGGGTGCGCGCCACCCTGCGGGCCGCCGCCGTCACCCACCGCAGGCAGGGCGACCCGCGCCACACCCTGTGGCAGGCCTGGGAGCGCACCGGGTTGCAGCGGCGCTGGCTGGCCGGCGCCGAGCGTGGCGGGTCCGACGGCGCCAAGGCCGACCGGAACCTCGCCGCGGTCACCGCCCTGTTCGACATCACCGAGGACTACGTCTCGCGCACCGCGGGTGCGTCGCTGCCGGGCCTGCTCGACCACGTCGGCGCCCTGCAATTGCCGCCGGTGCGCCCCGACGGCGGCCCCCCCGCGGAGACGGTCGCGGTGCTCAGCCCGCACGCCGCGCTGGGCCGGGACTGGGAACTTGTCGTCATCGCCGGCCTGCAGGACGGGCTGTGGCCCAACACCACACCGCGCGGCGGGGTGCTCGGCACCCAGCGGTTGCTCGACGTCCTCGACGGCGTGGGCGACGAGGCGTCCTCGCGGGCGCCCCTGCTGGCCGAGGAGCGCCGGTTGCTGATCACCGCGATGGGACGCGCCCGGCGCCGGCTGCTGATCACCGCGGTCGACGGTTCGAGCGGCGATGACGTCGCACTGCCCTCGCCGTTCGTGGCCGAGCTGGCGCAGTGGGTGACGTCCGAGCCCGACGGCGTGGGCACCCCGGCGGAGCCGGTGGCGGCCCCGCCGGTGTTGGCACCGGCCGCGGTGGTGGGCCGGTTGCGCGCGGTCGTGTGCGCGCCGCCCGGTGCCGTGCCCGAGGACCAGCGCGCCACTGCGGCAACCCAATTGGCGCGGTTGGCGGCCGCCGGCGTGCCGGGAGCCGACCCCGGGCAGTGGCAGGGTAGGGCCCCGATCAGTTCGGCCGAGCCGCTGTGGGCGGGCGACGACCACACCGTCACGATGAGCCCGTCGACGCTGCAGACCCTGACCGACTGCCCGCTGCGGTGGCTGGCCGAACGGCACGGCGGTGCCCGGCCCCGCGATCTGCGCTCGACGCTGGGCTCGGTGCTGCACGCGCTGATCGCCGGATCGGGCACCGACGAGGCCCAGCTGACGGCCGAGCTGGAAAGCCTCTGGGCCACCATCCCGTTCGAGTCCCCGTGGTATGCGGTCAACGAGCTGGACCGCCACCGGGCCATGCTCGCCGCGTTCGTCGCCTGGCGGTCGGCGACCCGTCACGAGCTCACCGAGGTGGGCACCGAGGTCGACGTCGAGGGCGTGATCGCCGCGCCCGGTGACGAGTTGCCCGGTGTCCGGGTCCGCGGCCGGGTCGACCGGCTGGAGCGTGATCCGGAGGGCCGGCTGGTGGTGGTCGACGTCAAGACCGGCAAGAGTCCGGTCACCAAGGACGACGCCCAGCGCCACGCCCAGCTCGGTCTCTACCAACTGGCCATCGCCGAAGGGGTGCTCAGCGACGGTGAGCACCCCGGCGGCGGGCGGCTGGTCTACATCGGCAAGCCCACCGTCGGTGGCGCCACCGAACGCGAGCAGTCCGCCCTGACCGGGGCCGGCCGCGCCGAGTGGCGCGAGACCGTGCAGCGCGCGGCCGCCGCGACCGCGGGCCCCCAGTTCCCAGCCCGGGCCAACGACGGCTGCAGCCACTGCCCGATGCGCCCCGGCTGTCCCGCCCACGCGGCGCCCCGAACGGAGATGTGATGACCTACAGTCCCGTCGAACTGGCTGCGGCCCTTGGTGTTCCGCGTCCCACCGATGAACAGGCCGCGGTCATCGCCGCACCGCCGGGCCCGCTGGTCGTCATCGCCGGCGCCGGTGCGGGCAAGACCGAGACCATGGCCGCGCGGGTGGTGTGGTTGGTGGCCAACGGGTTTGCCGATCCGGGGCAGGTGCTGGGCCTGACCTTCACCCGCAAGGCCGCCGGTCAGCTGCTGCGCCGGGTGCGCTCGCGGCTGGCCCGGCTCGCCGGGCTGTCCGGCGCTGTCGACGGTGCGGCGGGCTCGGCCACGGTCAGCACCTACCACGCCTTCGCCGGCACGCTGCTGCGCGAACACGGCCCGCTGCTGCCGGTGGAACCCGACGCGCGGCTGCTCAGCGAAACCGAGTTGTGGCAGTTGGCCTTCGAGGTGGTCAGCGGCCATCCCGGTCCGCTGCGCACCGAGAAGTCCCCGGCGGCCGTCACCGCCACGGTGTTGCGGCTGGCCGGGGAACTGGCCGAGCACCTGGTCGACACCGACCAGCTGCGTGACACCCACCTCGAGCTGGAACGGCTGGTGCTCAACCTGCCCGCGGGGCGCTATCAGCGTGATCGCGGACCCAGTCAATGGCTCCTGGGCATGCTGGCCACCCAGACCGAACGCGCCGCGTTGGTGCCGCTGATCGACGCCCTGCACGCACGGATGCGCGCCGAGAAGGTGATGGACTTCGGCGCGCAGATGTCGGCCGCGGCGCGGCTGGCCGCGGCCTGCCCCCGGGTGGGTGAGCAACTGCGCACCCGCTACCGGGTGGTGCTGCTCGACGAGTACCAGGACACCGGTCACGCGCAGCGGATCGCGTTGTCGGCGCTGTTCGGCGGCGGGGTGGACGACGGGCTGGCCCTGACCGCGGTCGGAGACCCGATCCAGTCCATCTACGGCTGGCGCGGGGCCTCCGCCGCCAACCTGCCCCGGTTCGCCACCGACTTCCCGCTCAGCGACGGATCCCCGGCCCCCACGCTGGAGTTGCGCACCAGCTGGCGCAACCCGCCCAGCACGCTGCACATCGCCAACGCCGTCTCCGCCGAAGCCCGGCGCCGTTCGGTGGCGGTGCGTCCGTTGCGGCCGCGGCCCGACGCCGAACCGGGCACCGTGCGCTGCGCGCTGCACACCGACATCGCCACCGAACGCGATTGGGTCGCCGGGCATATCGCACGCCGCTATACCGAGGCGGCCGACGCCGGAACCCCCCCGCCGACGGCGGCGGTCCTGGTGCGGCGCAACGCCGATGCCGGTCCGATCGCCGAGGCGCTCACGGCGCGTGGCGTCCCGGTCGAGGTGGTCGGGGTGGCCGGGCTGCTGTCCGTCCCCGAGATCGCCGACGTGGTGGCGATGTTGCGGCTGGTTGCCGATCCGACGGCCGGTGCCGCGGCCATCCGGGTGCTGACCGGCCCGCGGTGGCGGCTGGGCGCCCGCGATCTGACCGCGCTCTGGCGCCGGGCGGTCGTCCTCATCCCCGGCCGGCCGGCGGACACCGCCGAGGACATCATCGCCGCGACCGCCCCGGACGCCGACACCGCCTGCCTGGCCGACGCGCTGGCCGACCCGGGTCCGCAGGACGCCTACTCGGCGGAGGGCTATCGCCGGATCACCGCCCTGGCGGCCGAACTCGCCCAGCTGCGAAGCCATCTCGCCGACCCGGTGGCCGACCTGGTGGCCGAGATTCGCCGCGGACTGGGTGTGGACGTCGAGGTCCGGGCCGCCCGCCCGGTGTCGGCCGGCTGGACCGGAACCGAGCACCTCGACCGGTTCGCCGACGTGGTGGCCGACTACACCCAGCGCCGGGGCGCGGACGTGGCCGGTCTGCTGGCCTACCTCGACGCCGCCGCGGAGGTGGAGAACGGGCTGGCGCCCGCGGAACTCAGCGTCGCCGCGGGCCGCGTCCAGATCCTCACCGTGCACGCCGCCAAGGGTCTGGAGTGGCAGGTGGTCGCGGTGCCGCACCTGTCCGCCCGGATCTTCCCGTCGACGGCATCCAAGCGCACCTGGCTCAGCGACCCGGCCGACCTGCCGCCACTGCTGCGCGGTGACCGGGCGGACAACGGGCTGCACGGCGTGCCGGTGCTCGACATCTCCGGTGTCGGCGACCGGAAGGGCTTGTCCGACGCCATCATCGGGCACCGCGACCAGCTGGAGCAGCGGCGCATCGACGAGGAGCGTCGACTGCTCTACGTCGCCATCACCCGCGCGGAGGACACCCTGCTGCTGTCGGGCCACCACTGGGGCCAGACCGATTCCAAGCCGCGCGGACCGTCGGACTTCCTCGCCGAGATCAGGGACATCATCGACGCGGCCACCGCCGCCGGGCAGCCTTGCGGCGAGATCGAGCACTGGGCACCCCCGCCCGCTGATGGGGAGCGAAACCCGTTGCACGACATGGTGACCGAGGCGTCCTGGCCGATCGATCCGCTCGGCGGCAGTCGCACCGACATCGAGCGGGGGGCCGCGCTGGTGCGCACCGCGATGACCGGGGCGCCACCCGCGGAGCCGGATGCCGACCCCGAGGGCTGGGCCGCCGACGTCGACGCACTGCTCGCCGAGCGCGGCCGCGTCACCCAACCGCCGCCGGCCACCCTGCCCGGGCAACTCTCGGTCAGCGCGCTGGTCGACCTCGAGCGGGACCCGGCCGCGGCGCTGAGCCGGCTGCGCCGGCGGCTGCCGTCCCGTCCGGACCCGCACGCGTTGCTGGGCACCGCCTTTCACGAATGGGTGCAGCGGTTCTACGGCGCGGAGCGGCTGTTCGATCTTGACGACCTGCCGGGCGCGGTGGACGGTCGGCAGCCCGAAACCGAGGAGCTGGCCGCGCTGCAGGACGCGTTCTCCGCGTCGGTGTGGGCGGCCCGCACACCGGTCGACGTCGAGGTGCCCTTCGAGATGACCATCGGGGGCACCGTCGTCCGCGGCCGCATCGACGCGGTGTTCGCCGACCCGGACGGCGGTGTCACGGTGGTGGACTGGAAGACCGGCGAGCCACCCGCCGACGCCGAGGCGCTGCGCCACGCCGCGGTGCAACTCGCGGTGTACCGGCTGGCGTGGGCCGGGTTGCGGGACTGCGCGGAGTCGTCGGTGCGGGCGGCGTTCCACTACGTGCGCTCGGGGTGCACCGTCCGCCCGGAAAGCCTGCCGGGCGAAGCGGAATTGGCGGCGCTGCTCGCCGGCGCTACCGGCGCTACCGGCGCGGAGCGTTGCGCCTGATCGCCGCGGCCTGCCTGATCATCGGAAACTGGAACGGCAGCCGCGCCAGCGCGGCCAGCCGCATCGGCCACGGCTTGTCCCACCACAGCCGCACCATGTTGATGTTGGCCGGGAAGACCGCCAGGTACAGCGCGATCGCGGCGAGCGCGGCGGCCCGGCGGGTCCGCGGCACCAGCATCGCCGCCCCCACACCGATCTCGGCCACCCCGGACGCCAGGGTGTAGAACCGGGCGCTGCCCGGCAGTTCGGCCGGCACGATCGTGTCGAACGGCTTGGGCATCACGAAGTGGCCCACCCCGATGCCGATCAGCATGGCGCCGGTTCGGTAGGCCGGAAGCTGGCTCGGGGTGCTGACAGGTATGGCTGAGGCTGACGTCGACGGCATGGTTACATAATGCTCGTGTGGTGGTATCGGCCCCGGCGAAACGGTGGAGTAGTCGATGACGGAGCCCTTGGCCAACGGTAGGGCCAAAGGCAGGTTGCGACGCCGCCTCGACGCGATCGAGGACAACCTGACCGCCAAACCGGACAGCGCGCTCGTCGACCACCTGCACATCCCGGAGAAGTTCGTCAGCCCGGGCCGCCGGATCGCGCGCCGGCTGTTCTACGCGCTGGCCGCGCTGTTCGCCGCGGTGCTCATCGTCTACCTCGACCGCGACGGCTACCGCGACGTCAGGGAAACCCCGCTGACGTTCCTCGACTGCTTCTACTACGCCACGGTGTCGCTGTCGACCACCGGCTACGGCGACATCACCCCGTATACCGAGACGGCCCGGCTGATCAATGTCCTGGTCATCACGCCGCTGCGGGTGGCGTTCCTGATCGTCTTGGTCGGTACCACCGTCGAGACGCTCACCACCGCGTCGCGCCAGGCCCTGAAGATCCAGCGTTGGAGGAACAGCGTGCGCAACCACACCGTCGTCATCGGCTACGGCACCAAGGGCAGGACGGCCGTCGCCGCCATGATCGGCGACGGCACCGCCCCGGCCGACATCGTGGTGGTCGACACCGATCAGCCCTCGCTGGACCGGGCCAACGCCGCCGGGCTGGTGACGGTGCGCGGCGACGCCAACAAGTCCGACGTGCTGCGGCTGGCCGGCGCCCAGCATGCGCACTCGATCATCGTGGCCACCAACAGCGACCCGACCGCCGTCCTGGTCACGCTGACCGCCCGCGAGCGCGCCCCGAAGGCCAAAATAATCGCCGCGGTGCGGGAAGCCGAGAACCAGCACCTGCTCGAACAATCCGGTGCCGATTCAACCGTCGTCACATCGGAGACGGCGGGCCGGCTACTGGGCATCGCCACCGGCACCCCGAGCGTGGTGGAGATGATCGACGACCTGCTCACCCCGGACGCCGGTGCCGCCATCGCCGAGCGCGAGGTGGAGACCAAGGAGGTGGGCGGCTCGCCGCGCCACCTGCCCGACATCGTGCTGGGCGTGGTCCGGGACGGAAAGCTGATGCGCGTCGACGCCCCAGAGGTGGACGCCCTCGAGAGCACCGACCGGCTGCTCTACGTCCGCAGCGTCGCGGCGGACTGACCGCCGTGGCCTTCCGTCTGCGCAACACCCCACTGCTGTCGCGCATCGGCGCCGACCGCGCCGACCATCTGCGCACCGACATCGACGCCGCCACCGCCGGCTGGGCCGACGCGGCGCTGCTGCGCGTCGACCACCGCAACCAGGTGCTGATCAGCGAGGGCCGGGTGGTCCTCGGCGCGGCCGCCGCCCTGGCCGACGCCCCACCGCCGGACGCGGTGTTCCTGGGCCGCATCGAGGGCGGCAGGCACGTGTGGGCGGTGCGCGGTGCCCTGGAACCCCCCGCGGACGCCGACGCCGCCGTGCTGGACCCGCGCCGCGGCGGCCAGGTGTTCGACGACGTCAGCGCCCAACTGGTGGCCTCCGCGCTGGCACTGCTGAACTGGCATGACAGTGCCCGGTTCAGCCCGGTGGACGGCTCGCCGACCCGGCCGGTGAACGGCGGCTGGTCCCGTCGCAATCCGCTGACCGGTCACGACGAGTTCCCGCGCATCGACCCCGCGGTGATCTGCCTGGTCCACGACGGCCACGACCGCGCGGTGCTGGCCCGCCAGGCGGTGTGGCCGGAGCGGCTGTTCTCGCTGATCGCCGGTTTCGTCGAGGCCGGTGAGTCGTTCGAGTCCTGCGTGGTGCGCGAGGTCGCCGAGGAGATCGGCCTGAGTGTGCGCGACGTTGAGTACCTCGGCAGCCAGCCGTGGCCGTTCCCGCGCTCGCTGATGATCGGCTTCCACGCGATCGGCGACCCCGATCAGCCGTTCGCGTTCAACGACGGCGAGATCGTGGAGGCGGACTGGTTCACCCGCGCCGAAGTCCGCACCGCGCTGGAACACGGTGACTGGAGCAGTGATTCGACGTCCCGGCTGCTGCTGCCCGGTTCGGTGTCGATCGCCAGGGAGATCATCGAGTCCTGGGCCTACCAGGACTGAGGACTAGCGGCCGAGCTTCGCCTTGACCTCTTTCAGGCCCGGGTTGGTCAGCGCGGTGCCGTCGGGGAACTTCACCGTCGGCACGGTCTGGTTACCGCCGTTGACCGACATCACGAACTCGGCGGCGGCCGGATCCCGTTCGATGTCGACCTCGCTGAACGCGATGCCCGCCGACTTCAGCGCGGTCTTGAGCCGATGGCAGTAGCCGCACCAGCCGGTGGTGTACATGGTGAGCTGCGGGTCGTTGGCACTCATCACTGCTTCAACCTAGCCGAGCCGACGCTGATGCCCGTACCCGGCGCGGCGCTCACCGTGCATTGTCACCACCCCCTGCCAAGATGGGACCCATGCCGGTGACCGCCGATCCTCTCGCCGGCCTCGACGAGGAACAGCGCGAAGCCGTGCTGGCCGCGCGGGGGCCGCTGTGCGTGCTGGCCGGCGCGGGGACCGGCAAGACCCGCACCATCACCCACCGCATCGCGCACCTGGTGGCCAACGGCCACGTCGCGGCCGGGCAGGTGCTGGCCGTCACCTTCACCTCGCGGGCGGCGGGGGAGATGCGGTCGCGGCTTCGGGCGATGGACGCCGCCGGCGGGGACGGCGCGCCGGTCGGGGCGGTGCAGGCGCTGACGTTTCACGCCGCCGCGCGCCGGCAGTTGCGGTATTTCTGGCCCCGGGTGGTCGGCGACACCGGGTGGCAACTACTCGACAGCAAGTTCGCCGTCGTCGCCCAGGCGGCCAGCCGGAGCCGGCTGCAGGTCAGCACCGACGACGTGCGTGATCTCGCCGGTGAGATCGAATGGGCCAAGGCCTCGTTGATCAGCCCGGAGGGCTACGGCGCGGCAGTGGCCAAGGCGGCCCGCGACATCCCGCTCGACGCCGAGAAGGTCGCCGCGGTGTACGCCGGTTACGAGACGCTGAAGGCCAACCGGGACGGCGTGGCGCTGTTGGACTTCGACGATCTGCTGTTGCACACCGCCGCCGCCATCGAGAATGATGCCGCCGTGGCCGCCGAGTTCCGCGACCGGTATCGCTGCTTCGTGGTCGACGAGTATCAGGACGTCACCCCGCTGCAACAGCGGGTGTTGCAGGCTTGGTTGGGCGACCGCGACGACCTGACCGTCGTCGGCGACGCCAAC
>CAZHUU010000156.1:0-10376 GCA_964535335.1 uncultured Mycobacterium sp. | reverse complement strand
GCGAGATCGACCAGGCCTTCGCGCTGGCGCGCAGGCTGGGCGCGGACACCGAGGTGCTGCGCGGTGCGCGCATTCCCGATGCGCTGCTCGATCACGCCACCCAGAGCGGTGCGTCCACGCTGGTGCTGGGGCGCACGCGTGAGCGGCCGGTGGCGCGCATGTTCAACCGCACGCTGACGCAGCAGATCCTGCAGCGCGGCGCGCACTACGAGCTGGTCATCATCAGCACGCCGGAAGCGCGCGCGCGTTCGCGACGTGGCAGTTCCGGTCCGAACGGCCGGCTGCCCCGGGAGGAACGCCGAGACCAACTCCTGAGCATCGCCAGCGAGGTGTTCGTCGACCGCGGCTACCACGCCGCCGGCATGGACGAGATCGCCGACCGGGCCGGGGTCAGCAAACCGGTTCTCTACCAACACTTCACCAGCAAGCTCGAGCTCTACCTCGCGGTCCTGCACCAGCACGTCGAGATCCTGGTCTCCGGCGTGCGCCAGGCGCTGCGCACCACCACCGACAACCGGCTTCGGCTACGGGCGGCGGTGCAGGCGTTCTTCGACTTCATCGAGCACGACAGCCAGGGCTACCGGCTGATCTTCGAGAACGACTACGTCAGCGAGCCGCAGGTCGCCGCACAGGTCAAGGTGGCCACCGAGGCGTGCACCGACGCGGTGTTCGACCTGATCAGCCGCGACTCCGGCCTCGACCCGCACCGGGCGCGGTTGATCGCGGTGGGCCTGGTGGCCCTCAGCGTGGACTGCGCGCGCTACTGGCTCGACGCCGACCGGCCGATCTCCAAGGACGACGCGGTCGACGGCACCGTCCAGTTCGCCTGGGGCGGTCTGTCACACGTGCCGCTGACCAGGTCCTGACCGACCGCTAACTGGCGGCCGGACCGGCGCCGATGCCGAAGCCCACCCGGCGCACGTCGGAAACCCCGATCTCGACGTAGCTGATCTTGGTGGTGTGCACCAGGAAACGGCGGCCCTTGTCGTCGGTCAGGCTCAGCACGTCCGATCCGGCCTTCGAAAGCGCGGACGTCACCAACTCCTCGACCTCGGTGGCCGTCTGCGCGCTGGTGAAGACCAGCTCACGCGGGCTGTCCGAAACACCGATCTTGACCTCCACGGTGGACCCTTCCGTTCGTGTGCGTGCTACCCAAGCAGGCTAGTAGACGCCCGCGTCCCCGGCTGAGGCCAGCCGTTCGCGGTTAGCGAATAGTGCATCAAGCTGCGGTAACAGCATGGCAACGGGTGGCGCGCCGCGCGGCGGGCGGGGCCGCGGTGTCCATAGCCTTGATCCCATGGCGGGCCGCAATGACAGACGCCGCTCGGCGGCGGCGCAGTGGCGCCGGGTCGTCGTGACCGCCGCGGGTGTGCTGGCCGCCGCCGCGGCCACCGCGGCCGTGGTGCACACCGGCGACTCGGCCACCACCGCCGCAGAGCGTGGCGTGGCCCCGAACCGCACGGTGACGGCGACGGCCGGACCGCGCACCGCCGGCGCCCCGCCGGCTGCCGTCACCGTCACGCTCCCCGGCGCCGAGATCGAGACGCCGGTGTCGGTGCCACCGAGCACCGTCGCGGCGGTGCCGCAGGCCCAGACGACCGTGGATCCCCGCCTGGTCGTCTACACCGTGGCGGGCAACCAGCGGCCCAACGACCCGGTCACCATCACCTATGCCGACGAGAGCGGTGCGCTGCGCACCGTCGAGAACGTCACCCTGCCGTGGTCGATGACGGTGGTGCCCAACGTGCCGGTCAACTACGTCACCGCGAGCAGCGCCGGAAGCCAGCTCAACTGCTGGATCACCGACGGCAGCGGGGCCACGGTGGCCGCACAGGTCGACAACGGGATCAACGCGACGTGTAACCGCTAGGCGGTGTACCAGGCGGTGGTACTAGGCCAGGCCGAGTTGGCGCATCCGGTCGTCGTGGGTGCGTTGCAGCCGGCCGAAGAAGTCGGTGACCTGGCCGAGCCCGCCGGGCCCGGAGAGCACCAGATCGACCAGTTCGTCGTGGTCGGCCAGCACGTACTGCGCCTGGGTGATCGCCTCACCGAGCAGTCGGCGTGACCACAGCGCCAGGCGGCTGCGCTGGCGACCGCTGGACAGCACCGCCTCGCGGACCTCGGCGACGACGAACTGGGAATGGCCGGTCTCCCCCAGCACCGCCCGCACCACGTCGGCGACTTCGTCGGGCAGCACGTCGGCGATCTCGGAGTAGAAGTCCGCGGCCAGAGCGTCACCCACATAGGTCTTGACCAGCGCTTCCAGCCAGGTGCTGGGAGTGGTCAGCCGGTGGTAGTTCTCCAGCGCGGAGGCGTAGCGGTTCATCGCGGGCACCACGTCCACCCCGCGTGCCGCCAGCGCGTCGCGCAGTAGTTCGTAGTGGGCCATCTCGGCGGCGGCCATGCTCGCCATGTTGATGCGACCGCGCAGGTCCGGTGCCATCCGGGCCTCGTCGGTCAGCCGGTAGAACGCGGCCACCTCGCCGTAGGCCAGCAGCGCGAACAGTTCGTCGACACCGGGATGGTCCGCGGTGATGCGCGACCCCGACGTGCGTGCCCCCACATCCGTCAGGTCTCCGGCCGCCGCTGCGGGCTGCGTCGCACTCATGGGCGCCACTGTAGTCCGGCCGCGGGCCGCCAACCGGCTCAGCGGGCGCGACCAGCTATGATGGCCGTGACGGCGGCGTCAAGCCTCCATCCGACGTTACCGTCAAGGAAATGTGCGTGCACGCGTCTGCGCCGATTCGGTTGGCGCAGGGCCCGGTGAACCGGCATCGAATCACAGCCGGATCCCTTCCGAAAGTCTGAACTCGTGCGCGCGTCGGAAGCCAGAACGAGTAACGACACCGGAAGGTTTGACCCCACCAGCATGACACCCTTGACCACTCATCCCCAGATCAGCTTCGCCCAGCTCGGAGTCCGTGACGAGATCGTCCGCGCGCTCGCCGAACAGGGCATCGAACACGCCTTCGCCATCCAGGAACTGACCCTGCCGCTCGCCCTTAGCGGTGACGATCTCATCGGTCAGGCTCGCACCGGCATGGGCAAGACCTTCGCCTTCGGCGTTCCGCTGCTGCACAGCATCACGACCGACACCACCCGCCCGCTCAACGGCACCCCCCGCGCGCTGGTCGTGGTGCCCACCCGCGAGCTGTGCCTGCAGGTCTTCGGGGACCTCGAGGGCGCGGCCAAGTACCTGACCGCCGAGGGCGACCGGCCGCTGAGCGTCGTCTCCATTTACGGCGGGCGTCCCTACGAGCCGCAGATCGAGTCGCTGCGCAAGGGTGCCGACGTCGTGGTCGGCACCCCGGGCCGCCTGCTCGACCTGGCCCAGCAGGGCCACCTGCAGCTCGGCGGGCTCGCCGTGCTGGTGCTCGACGAAGCCGACGAGATGCTCGACCTGGGGTTCCTGCCCGACATCGAACGCATCCTGAAGCAGATCCCCGAGAACCGGCAGTCGATGTTGTTCTCGGCCACCATGCCCGACCCGATCATCACGCTGGCCCGCACCTTCATGAACCAGCCCACCCACATCCGGGCCGAGGGTGTGCAGGGAGCGGCCACCCACGACACCACCGAGCAGTTCGTCTACCGCGCGCACGCGCTGGACAAGGTGGAGATGGTGAGCCGCATCCTGCAGGCCGAGGGCCGCGGCGCGACGATGATCTTCACCCGGACCAAGCGCACCGCTCAGAAGGTCTCCGACGAGCTCGCCGAGCGGGGCTTCAAGGTCGGCGCCGTACACGGTGACCTAGGCCAGGGCGCGCGCGAAAAGGCGCTCAAGGCGTTCCGCACCGGCGAGATCGACGTGCTGGTGGCGACGGACGTCGCCGCGCGCGGCATCGATATCGACGACGTCACCCACGTCATCAACTACCAGATCCCCGAGGACGAGCAGGCCTACGTGCACCGCATCGGCCGCACCGGCCGGGCCGGCAAGACCGGTATCGCGATCACGCTGGTCGACTGGGACGAACTCGAACGCTGGTCGATGATCAACAAGGCGCTCAACCTGGACTGCGCAGATCCGGCCGAGACCTACTCCAGTTCGCCGCACTTCTACGCCGAACTCGGCATTCCGGCCGAGGCCGCCGGGACCGTGGGGGCCGCGCGGGCCGCCAGGGGAACCCGGTCGGCCCGCACTTCCGGCGGGGGTTCGTCGCGGACCTCCGGTGGAGGCTCGTCGCGGAACTCGGGCTCGATCAACTCCGAGACCCGGGGGACCTCCGAGCCGCGCCCGGCCCGCACCCGCTCACGGCAGCGCACCCGCGGCGGCAAGTCCGGCGCCGGAAACGGTGAGCAGACGGCGACCACCGCCGAGGTGCAGTCGACGGCTCTGACCTCTGCCGCGGGAGCGGAGTCCGGTGACGGTCAGGCCCGTCGCCGCCGGCGCCGGCGCGGCCCGCGCAAGCCCTCCGGGGCGGGCGCCGCCACCGCCCACTGACCAGATGGTCCGACCCGAACGCCGCACCCGAGGCGATCTGATCGCCGCCGCGGCGATCGCCGTCGTCATCGCGCTGTTCGTCACGCTGATCTGGTGGCACAGTTCGGCTCGCGCCACCCAGTTCCACCCGGCCACCGCGCCTGCGCCGAATGTCAAACCGGCCCAAGGGGTTCCGGGCACCCTCAAGCAGCGCTGGACGGCTCCGAGCCCGAAGACCCTGCAGCCGGTGGTGGTCAACGGCACCGTGGTGACCGGCGCGGGCCGGGAGATGGCCGGCCGCAACCCGGAGACCGGCGATCAGCGGTGGAGCTACGCCCGTGACACCGACCTGTGCGCGGTGTCCTATATCTACGACCTCGCCGTGGCGGTGTACCCCGATATCCGGGGCTGCGGGCAGGTGAGCACGGTCACCGCCGGTAGTGGCCGGCGCGGGCCCACCCGCACCAGCTACGCCGACAAGCAGGTGGTGGTCAGCTCCGACGGCAGCGCGGTGCTGTCCTACGGCGCGACCCGGATGGAACTGTGGCGCTCGGACCTGGTGCGGATCTTCTCCTACGGCGAAATCGACGCCCGGGTGAAGCCGGTCAACACCGCCGTCGGGAAGGGGTGCGCCCTGATGTCGGCGGCCGCCAGCGATGCCGCCGGTGCCGTGCTGGAAGCCTGCCCCGGCGAGAAGGACCTGCGGCTGAGCCTGATCACACCGGCCAAGGAGGAGGACGAGCCGGCGGTCAAGCACATCGAACTGCCTGGTCTGACAGTCGATTCCGACGCCCGCGTCTTGGCCGTTGCCGGCACCACGACCGCGGTGTACCTGCCGATCCCACGACCCGAGGTCGCCATCTACGACGACACCGGAGCCAAAATCTCGGGCACACCGCTGCGGGTCGCGCCGACGGTGGAGGGCCGGGCGCCGGCGCTGACCCGGGCCGGGGACTTCCTGACCTGGTGGACCGGTTCGGCGGTGGTGGTTTTCGACAACCGGCTGGGCTACCGCTACACCATCGACACCCCCGCGCTCGGTCCGGCGGCGGTGATGTCGGGCTCACTGCTGATCCCGGTCGCCGACGGCCTGGCGGTCCACGACCCCCTCGACGGCAGCAGGCAGCGGGTGATTCCGCTGACGCATCCGGAGGGTTCCGGGGCGGTGCTGCCGGCCGTACTGGGCTCGATGGTGTTCGAACAGCGCGGCGACACGGTGGCCGCCTTCGGCCCCGGCTAGCCTTCGCCGTGCGCGGCCGGACCGCGCGCGGGGGTTAGATCTCCGGGCTGAACGTCGGCAGTGCCTTACCCGACTTCCAATGTGCCAGAAGCGATGTCGCCAGCTCCCGATAGGCCTGGGCACCCTTGTTCTTGCGGCCCGAGAGCACTGAGGAGCCCGAGGCGCTGGCTTCGGCGAAACGGACGGTGCGCGGGATCGGCGGTGCCAGCACCGGCAGTGCGTAGCGGTCGGCGACGTCGAACAGCACGTCGCGGCTGTGCGTGGTGCGGGCGTCGTACAGCGTGGGCAGGGCGCCGATCAGCCGCAGATTGGGGTTGGTGATCTGCTGGACATCGGCCACGGTCCGGAGGAACTGGCCCACCCCGCGGTGCGCCAGTGTCTCGCACTGCAACGGCACGATCACCTCGTCGGCGGCGGTCAGCCCGTTGAGGGTGAGCACACCGAGCGACGGTGGGCAGTCGATGACCACCACGTCGAAGCCCGGCCCGTCGGCGGCGAGTTTGGCCAGCGCCCGCTTCAGCGCGTACTCCCGGCCGGCCCGCATCAGCAGCATCGCCTCCGCACCCGCCAGGTCGATATTGGCCGGCAGCAGCGTCATGCCCTCCGGGGTCACCACAAGTGCCGCGTCCGGCTCGACGTCGCCGAGCAGCACCTCGTGGACCGAGACCGACAGCTTGTCCGGGTCGGTGCCCAGCGAAAAGGTCAGGCAGCCCTGTGGGTCGAGGTCCACCAGCAGCACCCGCTGACCCAGTTCGGCGAACGCCGCCCCCAGGGAGGCCACCGTGGTGGTCTTGGCCACCCCGCCCTTCTGATTCGCCACCGCCAGCACTCGGGTCACGCCGACCATCCTGTCAGGTTCGGGCAGAATCGGTGAGCGTGAGTGTCGGCAATCATCGTCTGGTCCTGCTCCGGCACGGCGAGACCGAATGGTCGCGGGACCGCAAACACACCAGCCGCACCGACCTCGACCTCACCGACCGCGGCCGCGAGCAGGCCCGGCTGGCCGCACAGACCCTCGAACACCTCGGCCTGGACAACCCCCTGGTGGTCAGCAGCCCGCGGCGGCGCGCGATCGCCACCGCGGAACTGGCCGGGCTGAGCGTCGACGAGATCTCCCCGCTGCTGGCCGAATGGGACTACGGCGACTACGAGGGCCTGACCACCCACGAAATCCGCACCGGCACCCCCGGCTGGCTGCTGTGGACCTACGGCTGCCCGGGCGGCGAGAGCGTCGACCAGGTCAGCATGCGCGCCGACCAGGCGGTGGCCTACGCGATGGACCAGATGGCCGAGCGCGATGTGGTGTTCGTCAGCCACGGACACTTCTCCCGGTCGGTGATCACCCGATGGGTGGAGCAACCGCTGCGCGAAGGGGCCCGGTACGGGTTCGGCACCGCCGCGGTATCGGTGTGCGGCTTCGAATACGGCCTGCGCCAACTGTCGGCCCTCGGCCTGACCAGCCACCGTGAAGCGGTCGCCGGAACGTGATCGCCCCCACGTTCGTCCTCAGTGGGCCCACCGGGACCGTCGTCGCCGACGGCGCCCGCGCCGCGTACCGGGATCCCGCCGAGGCCGCCCGCGCGCTGCGCGACGGTTCGGCCGAATTGATCGTGGGCGCATTGCCATTCGACCTCCGTGGCCCCGCCGCGCTGCTGACCCCGGATCGCGTCCATGACCGGCTGCCGCCGCTATCCGACACGCTGCCCGGGGTCCGGATCGCCCAGATGTTGCCCTCCGCCGACGAGCACCGCGCCCGGGTGCAGGCCGCGCTGCGGCGACTCCGCGACCCGGCCGACCCGCTGGAGAAGGTGGTGCTGGCCCGGGCGCTGCTCCTCGCTTCGGACGGGGCTCTGGAGCCGACGGCGATCCTGGGCCGGCTGACCGCGGCCGACCCCGACGCCACCGGCTATCTCGCCGACCTCTCCCCCGCCGGTGACGGGTACGCCGGGGCCGTACTGGTAGGTGCCAGCCCGGAGTTGCTGGTGGCCCGGTTCGGCGACCGGGTGAGTTGCCAGCCGTTCGCCGGGTCCGCCCCGCGCTGCGCCGACCCAGGCGAGGACGCCGCGAGTGCGGCGTCGCTGGCCGCGTCGGCCAAGGACCGTCACGAGCACCGCCTGGTCGTCGAGACCATGCGCGAAGCCCTGGCACCGCTGTGCTCCCGGCTGGACATCGCCGCCGAACCCCAACTCAGCAGCACCGGAGCACTCTGGCACCTGGCCACACCGATCCGCGGTGTGCTGCGAGAAACATCCACCACCGCACTGGATCTCGCGCTGGCACTGCACCCCACCCCGGCCGTCGGCGGAGTGCCGACCGCCGACGCGGTGGATCTGGTGGCCGAACTCGAGGGTGATCGCCGCTTCTACGCCGGTGCGGTCGGTTGGTGCGACGCCCGCGGCGACGGCCGCTGGGTGGTGGCCATCCGGGGCGCCGAGGTGTCCGCCGACCGGCGCAGTGCGCTGGCCCTGGCCGGCGGCGGAATCGTGGCCGAGTCCGACCCGGACGCCGAGGTTGCCGAGACCACGACGAAGTTCCGGACCATCCTGCGCGCGTTGGGAGCGACCGAGTGAGTGTGTGTATCCGATGACTGTGCATATCCGCCCAGCCCGAGCGGGTGACGAGGTGGAGATCGTCGCGATGATCCGTGAACTGGCGGAATTCGAGCAGGCGGCTGATCAATGCTTGGTAACTGAGGCACAGATCAGCGCAGCGCTGTTCGGCGAGGACCCGACCGCCCGCTGCCTCATCGCCGAGGAGGACGACCGGGTGGCGGCGATGGCATTGTGGTTCCGGACCTTCTCCACCTGGGACGGGGTGGCCGGGATTCACCTGGAGGACCTATTCGTCCGCCCGGACTTCCGCCGCCGCGGTCTGGCGCGCGCCTTGCTCGCCAGGCTGGCCCGGGAGTGCGTGGACAACGGGTACAGCCGACTCGGTTGGGCGGTGCTGGACTGGAACGTCGACGCGATCGCCCTCTATGACGCCGTCGGCGGGAAACAACTCGCGGAGTGGATCGGCTACCGGGTGTCCGGGCCGGAATTGTCCGCACTGGCGGCCGAAGCGGACTAGGGAGAGCCTGACTGACCCGAATCCGTCTGGCCGGCAATCCATTTCAACGTACTCGGACTGAACAGCAGCACCAGCACGGCGATCGACACCGCGGCGATCGGTACGGCATAGCCCCAACGATGCGAGCCCACCCCGGCGTACCAGGTCGCCGGCAGGATCAGCATCTGCGCGAACACCGCCAGTCCGCGCCCCCACCGCCGGCCGGTCCACAGCGCCCAGGCGGCGGCCAGGACGCCCCCGCCGACCACGGCGAACCACATCGCGTTGCCGTAGCCGTCGACGATGTGCCGGTCCGCCCCGGCCAGGCCACGGACGACGAACACCACGGCCGCCACCGCGCCGATCGCCCCCTGCAGTCCGACCAGGACCGCCGCACGCCGAACGGTCACCGGGGGCAGCGATGTCATGCGCACAGACTAGAACGACCCGAGAAAAGGGGGGACGGTCACCACTCCAGCAAGCGGTGACCGTCCCGTCGCCTCACACCACACCAGGGGGGTCGGTGGCGGTGGAGACTTGTCCCCATCCTGCTGACTGAACCGCTCCGGGGCCAGTCACCCGCCGAACTCCCAGCAACATCACAGGGCGTCATCCCGATGCGGATCCCGATAGGGTGAGAGTCCGTGCGCGCCGTGCTGATCGTGAATCCCAACGCCACCTCCACCACCCCGGCTGGGCGGGATCTGCTGGCGCACGCCCTGGAGAGCCGCGTGCGCCTCACCGTCGCCCACACCGACCATCGCGGCCACGCCATCGAGATCGCCGAGCAGGCCAAGGCCGACGGGGTGGACGTGATCATCGTGCACGGCGGGGACGGCACCGTGAACGAAGTGGTGAACGGACTGCTGGGCAAGCCCGGCGGCGCACTGCCCGACCCGGCCGTGTTGCCCGCCGTCGCGGTGGTACCGGGCGGCTCCGCCAACGTCTTCGCCCGCGCTCTGGGCATCAGTTCCGACCCCACCGAGGCCACCAACCAGCTGATCGACCTGCTCGGCGCACACCGCGCCGGGGATCCGTGGCGCCGCATCGGCCTGATGGACTGCGGCGAACGCTGGGCGGTGTTCACCGCAGGCATGGGTGTGGACGGGGACGTGGTGGCGGCAGTCGAGGCCCAGCGCGCCAAGGGTCGCAAGGTCACCGCCGGCCGCTATATCCGCATCGCGTTGCGCGAGATGCTGTCCAACGCCCGCTCCGAGCCCGCACTCACCGTGCACCTGCCGGACCGCGAGCCGGTGGCCGGGGTGCATTTCGCGTTCGTCTCCAACGCCAGCCCGTGGACCTATGCCAACGCCCGCCCGGTGTGGACCAACCCGGACACCACCTTCGAGACGGGCCTGGGTCTTTTCGCTGTCAACAGCATGAACGTGGTCGCCAACCTGCTGCTGGTCCGCCGGATGCTGTCGAAGAAGGCCGTGATCACGGCGCGCCACCTGCTGCGGGAGGACGACCTGACCTGGGTCCGGATCACCGCCGCACGACCGGTATCGTGCCAGGTAGACGGGGATTTCCTGGGACTGCGCGAGGAAATGACGTTCACGTCGGCGCCGCACGCGCTGGCCGTCGTCGCGCCGGACTGAACCCGAGAAATCCGCCGAATGCAACAAAGAGTGACGTTGCCCACGGTTTAAGAAAGTTCTGTTGACA
>CAZHUU010000155.1:2764-10512 GCA_964535335.1 uncultured Mycobacterium sp. | reverse complement strand
CGAGGGCGACTTGTCCGACCCGCCGGCCGCGGCGGTCGCCGACGCCGCGGCCCGCTGGCGCGACGGCGGGGGACGGCGGCTCACCGACCGGGTGCTGCTGAGGTTCGGGCTGCACGAGGCGCTGCGGCTGGGCAAACCCCTGCAGTTGCACGTCGGCCTCGGCGACCGCGACTGCGATCTGCACCGCACCAATCCGATGCTGCTGCTGGACTTCCTGCGCGGGTCGGGGCACACCCCGGTGGTGCTGCTGCACTGCTACCCGTACGAACGGGAGGCCGGTTACCTCGCGCAGGCGTTCAACAACGTCCATCTCGACGTGGGTCTGTCCGTCAACCACCTCGGTGCGCGCGCCCGGGCGTTCATCGCCCGGACCCTGGAGTTGGCGCCGTTCCGCAAGGTCCTCTACTCCTCGGATGCGTTCGGTCCCGCCGAACTGCACTACCTGGGGGCGGCACTGTGGCGCGGCGGTATCGGCACGGTGCTCGGCGGTTTCGTCGACCGCGGCGAATGGAGCGAGGCCGATGCCATCCGGGTCGCCGAACTCGTCGGACGCGACAACGCGCTCCGGGTGTACGCACTCGAGGGTTGAGCCGGTGGTGCGGTTGTGACTAATGGGACGATTCTGACCACTTGGACCGCACGCCCGCCCTATGCTCTCGAGGATGAGAAGTGGCAGGGTGGCGCTGCGCTGTGGCGCAGCGGTGTTCTTCGGTGTCCCCGCGGTCCTCGGGCTGTCGGCCGGCACCGCGGGCGCCGACTCGACATGCGACGAACGGTCCTGCGTGCCGAACATCGGCCAGGGCATCGCCATCGGCGACGCCTGCGCCAACTCCGACCGCTACGTCTACGCCACCACCTCGTCCGGGCAGCTGGCGGCGTGCGCCGATTCCGGAAACCGGATCCCGACCTGGGTGGCCTCGGCACCCCTGGTCGGCGTCCGCGACGAACTGAGCCCCTGCACACCCGCGAATCCCGGTGTGGCACAGGCGCCCACGGGTGAGCCACTGAAATGCGTGGCCGACCCGTCCGGGGGCGCGCGCTGGACCATCCCGTCCTAGCCAACGCGACAGGTTCACTCGCCCTCAGCGGCTCCTGAACTCGGGGCACATCACCGCGGTGGCGGCACGGCCGATCTCGCCGGCCTCCAGCCAGCTGTAGCCTTCGGTGTCGGCGATGTCGGCCTGGACGAAGAACGAGTCATCGTCCGGGTGATCCCGGCGGTAGCGGCACCACTCGCGGCCGGCGGCGATCCACCTGTCGCGCGCGTGCGGGCTGCGCGGGTTGCCGTCCACCCTGATGGTGACGCCCTCCGGGGCGTCGACGACCAGCGACCTCATGTAGGCGTCTTCCTGGTCCTGCAGGTTGATGCTGGACTCCGGCGGGGAAGCGCCCCGGTCGTGCTGCCGCGACGCGCTGCGGTGGTAGCCGACGATTGCGGTGGCGACGGCGATGGCGAGCAGTGCCGCGATACCGAAGCGGGTGAGCACCTTGTTGTGGCTTCGCAACTTGGCATCCTCGGGGAGGGATTCCACCTGGCCCCGCCGCAAGCCATTCCACCGACGCCACCGCCGGCCGCTACCCGACGGATCGGGTTGCCAACCCGGCTTCGACATACTTCCCCCAACAAGTGGCGACCGGTCCGAGACGTTACGCCAGGAACGTGTGTCGGGCCTCGGACTTCATCTGCCGGTTTGGGGACGTACCTAGGTTTTCGAGCGGCGGCCGAGATAGGCGAAGAGCAACGCGATCGCTGTATAGACGACGAATTCACCCCACACCGCACCGGCACTCCAGGTCCTACCGAAGATTCGCACGGTATTCATGTCGGCGAACAAGGCAAAACCGAGGTGGGTAAGGGCGAGCCCGGCGAACAAGCCAGCCAGGAATCTGTACATGGAATTCCGCCTTCCGTATGTTCCACCGTCGCCGCGCTCGTTGGAGCGGGCTAGGGTCGAAAGTCATTCGAACGGGACCGGGTCCGGTCCCGGGGGACGCCCCCAAAAAGCCTCCACGCGGCAAGCGCTGCACACCGCGGATATCCCAGCGCAAATCGCTTGGAGTTTTGCTCCGCTGAGTCGGTGTTCGGCCGAAAGCCGCCTTGACTGAATCAGGCCTGTCACGCCGAATACCCAGCTCATATCGGCTTTGCGAGTTGTTCCATCCAGTCCGGGGGAGCAAACCCATCAGCCCGTTGAAATCCCAGTAGTCCTTGCGCGGACCGGACTCAACGCTGTCCGCTGACCTGCTAGAACGAGGTCACAGACCGTGGGCCCGGCCGAGGGTCGGTCGTGTCGGCGATGGATTCCGCCCCACCCGCACGGGCCTATATTCGTCGAAAAGTCCCGCTTTCGAATCACGTTTGAGGGGACACTGCGGAATGAGCGCGCATCGTCTTCGTTGTCTTCTTTCGCTTGCGGCTGTCGCCGCCTCGGGCGTCAGCCCGTCGCTCCTCGCATGTGCCCTTCCGTCCGCCTCGGCCGATCCGTGTCCGGATGTCCAGGTGGTGTTCGCTCGCGGCACCGACGACCCTCCCGGGCTGGGCCCGACGGGACAGACATTCGTGGATTCGCTTCGACCACTCGTCGGCGGCAAGTCGCTCGACGTGTATCCGGTCGACTACCCAGCAAGCCAACAATGGACGGACGGGGCAGAGGACGGCATCAGAGACGCAAGCGCACACGTCGAATCGATGGCACGTGCCTGCCCCAACACCAAGATGGTCCTCGGTGGCTACTCGCAAGGCGCCGCAGTGATGGGCTTCGTCACCTCAGCTGCCGTCCCGGCTGGGATCGACCCGGCGACGGTGCCCAAACCGATGGCACCCGACGTGGCCGACCACGTGTCCTCGGTTGTGCTGTTCGCCCTACCGAACGAGAGGGCGATGAGATTCTTCGACGCCCCGCAGGTCGTCATCGGCCCGCTCTATCAGGCCAAGACCATCAAGGTCTGCGCCGCCGAGGACCCCATCTGCTCGGACGGCATGAACTTCGCCGTGCACATGAACTACCCGAGCAACGCAGCGATGATCGACCAAGGCGCGACATTCGCTGCCACTCGTCTTGGCGGAGCTCAACAGCCCCCGACAGGCTGACCCTGCACCCTCGGTCGGATCAGACCGGGCGCATCACCCCTAGTTGCCTTGGGCCCTCTGGTTTTCGAATTCGAACACCAACCGAGATAGGCGAAGAGCACCGCGATCGCCGAATAGACGACAAACTCACTCCACACGGCCCAGCGCTCCCTGCCGAAGATTCGCACAGTGTTCATGTCGACGAACAGCGAGTGCCCGAGGTGGGTGAGGGCGAGCCCGGCGAATAGGAAGCCAGGAATCTGTACATAGAGTTCCCCTGTCCGTGCATTCCGCCGCCGGCCTACTCGCTGGACCGCGCAAGGATCGAGAGTCATTTTGGATCAGCCTGCAGCCCAGACTGTTTCATGACTAGCTCAACACCGTTACGAGACAAACTTCTGCGACCCTGTGACCACGCTCGAGGGTATGGCTCGGCGGCCTTGGCGAGGGTGTCTCACTCGGTTTGATCTAGGGCAGTATGCGCATCGCCAGGTGGTCCGACACTTACTCCGAGCAGCCCTCGGCCCAACCCCCCGATGTCGTTGGGCACAACAGCCTTGTCGGTAACGCATGTTCCACAGTCCCGAGCGTCTGCTGACTTGCGCCGGGACCGTCGGCTGATCGGACCGAATTTTTCCGGCTAATCCCCGGATTCCTCTTCACCGAGCTGGCAGTATCGGCGATACGAACCCGACCGGCTTGCGCTCGATCTCTTGGTATCGGTCCTCGAACTCGGTCGGGATCGTCGCTAGATCAGCCGGGGGTAGTGGAATTGAGTTCTCATATCACCCGTAGTGGTGGGAATCTGTCGGGTGCGCTGGCCGACCTCGTCGGTACGACGTCGAGCCGCGCGTGTCCGCATTGCGGTGCTGCCATGCGGCGGGTAGAAGACCATGCCCTGGTTTTTGAGCTGTACACCAGACAAGCGTGGTGGAAATGCGCCGAATGCCGGCGCTCACGCTGCTACCGCGCGTAGACGACGGCATGCCGCACTTTGCGTTGAGCACCCAACACGAACAGAGGGTCAGATGAAGGTCACACACCTACTCGTCAGATGTAGTGCCGTCGTCGGAATAGGCGTTGCGGCCCTGGGTCACAGTGTGGTCCTGGCCGATGCCGATCCTCCGGCGCCACCTCCGGTGCCGACGATCCCGGCGCCCCCGCCTATTCCCGACATCCCGACACCTCCGCCCATTCCCGACACTCTGGCACCGCCACCGATTCCGAATATCCCGGCACCACCGCCGATTCCAACAATCCCGGCACCGCCGCCGATCCCTCAGATTCCCGGCTTCAGCTTCTGACCGCGTCCCCGGCTTGAACCAGAAGGAAGCCGGAGTTCAACTAACCCGCGCGGCTCCTGACTCAAGTCGAAAACCTCTCAGCCGCAGGCTGAATGCTCTGATATAGCGCCTTGTCGAATATGACGCGCCAGCCGGCCAAACCTGTGGCCGCTACACCAACCCTGTCGCATCAAACACCCAGCTCATATCGGCTTGTGCGAGTTGTTCCATCCAGTCCGGGGGAGCAAAACCCATCAGCCCGTTGAAATCCCAGTAGTCCTTCCACAGGGTGATCTTGCCGTCGACCACCTTGTGGACGGTGACGAAGAGCAGCACACCCTGCTCGCCGGTCTTGAACGTCCAGGTCTCGGAGTGCTCGTACATGGCGTCGGTGCCGTTGCTCACCAGCACGCCGTCATGGTTCTGGTAGCCCGCCAGCGGCTCGAGACCGATCTTGAGCCGCTTGACGATGTCCTCGGGTCCTCGGGCCGCCGCGGCGGGGCCGACGGGCATGTCGACGTAGATGCATTCCTGCGACAGGAACGTCTTCAGCGTCTCCCAATCCCGGTCCGACAGCGCCTTCCACATCCCGAGGACGGTGTCGGACACCTCGGCCGGAACCCCGTTGGTCTCAGCGGGCATCGGCCAGCTCCCGCTCGGCGTTGGCCCGTGGCGGCGGGGCGGGCTGACCGGCCCGCAGGAAGCTGCCGGTGCGCTGCACGCCGAGGATCTCGGTGGTCGCCGTGTCGCTGATGACGGCGCGTCCCGCGATCAGGACGAGGTCGACGGTCTCGTCGTTGCGGTTGACCATCCGGGACAGGTTGCCGTACTGCTCGACGGACGATTCGGCGTAGGCGTCCAGCCGCTCGTCGAGCCGGTCCGGATCGAGCACCACGAGATCGGCGCGGTCACCGACCCGCAGGTGGCCGGCGTCGATTCCGTACCAGTCGGCGAGCTCCCCGGTCATCCGGTGCACGGCCTGTTCCAGGGTCATGAACGGCCGGCCGGCGCGCAGCGAGTCGCGGACGTGCCTTAGCAGCCGCAGCCCGTAGTTGTAGAACGCCATGTTGCGCAGGTGCGCACCGGCATCGGAGAAGCCCATCTGAATTCCGGGGTCGCGGGCGAGTTTCTTGAGCACCTCGGGTCGGTGGTTGGAAATCGTTGTGCGCCAACGCACCTTGGTGCCGTGTTCGACTACCAGGTCCAGGAAGGCGTCGACCGGATGCAGCCCGCCGCGGTCCAGGCCGACCTGACCGAAGGACTTGCCGACCACGGATTCGTCGGGGCAGGCGACGATCTCGGCGTCGAAGAAGTCGCGGTGCCACACCCGCACGCCGAACTTGCTGTCGTAGTCCTTGCGGAACTGGCGACGGTACTGCTCGTCGGCAAGCAGTGCGTTGCGCTCGACCTCGTCGCGCAGGTGCAGGGCCGCGGCGCCGGCACCGAACTCCTCGAACACCACCAGGTCGATGCCGTCGGCGTACACCTCGAACGGCACGGGCAGGTGCTGCCAGCGGAAGTCGCCGCCGAACCGGTTCACCAGCCGGGCCAGCGGTCCCATCATCATGATCGCGAACGGGTTGGCCTTGACGTCGGCCGCAGATAGCAGGCTGGTCTTCAGCTTCTTCCGCAGCACCGGAAGTGACTGTGCCACTTGGGAAGCCAGGTTGAGCGGGTTCTGGATATCCGGGCCGGACTGCAGCACCCGGCCGCGCTTACGCACCAGCGACTTCAGCCGGCGCAGTTCGCGGGGCTTGGCGTATGTCGACGGCAGCGTGCGTGAGCGGCAGGTCTCGCCGTCGATCTTGTCGAACAGCAACTGCTGGGAGGACAGCCCGACGAAGCCGGCGTCCAGCGCCTCGGTGAGCATCCGTTCCATCTCGGCCTGCTCGCCGGAGGTGGGCCGCATGTCGGTTCGGGTGGCCCGGTCCAGACCCATCACCGCGGTGCGCATGTCGGAGTGGCCGATGAACGCGGCGAGGTTGGGCCCGAGTGGCCGCGACTCGAGCGCCTCGACGTATTCCGGAGCGCTGTTCCAGGTCTTGGCGGCGTCGATGGCGTCGACGACGTGCTCGCGGGGGATGGCCTCCACCCGGCCGAACAGGTCACCGGCGTCGACCCCGCCGACGTGGATGGTGGACAGCGAGCACGAGCCGATCAGCACGGTGGTGACGCCGTGGCGCACCGACTCGGGCAGGCCCGGCCCGTTGAGTACCTCGACGTCGTAGTGCGTGTGCACGTCGACCATGCCGGGCAGCACCCACTTGCCGGCCGCATCGACCACCTCGGGGCAGCCGGTCTCGTCGAGGGGGTGCGGTGTCACCGTGGCGATGCGCCCGTCCCGGATGCCGATGTTGCGCAGCGCCGAGGGGGCACCCGTCCCGTCGAACCAGCGACCGTCGCGGATGATCATGTCGTACGTCACAAGAGTCCATAGAACAGCCAGCCGGGACGGGTGTCAACGACAAAGTAGACACATCGGCGAATCTGTTCACCAGCGGTTCCGGTCAGGCTTCGTGCCCGGGCTCGAGGTCCTTGACGTCGGCGAAGGTCACCAGGTCCCCGAAGCTTTCCGGCGCGCTACCCGCCACCGGTTCGGTGAGGTGACCGACGTGGTCGCCCAGATCGAAGCGGCCGAGCACCCGGGGGGCGAACCACGCGACGGCCTCGCCCAGGATCGGCAGCCCCTCCGGACCCTCCCACCACTGACAGCGGCCGAACTTGTCGACCCGATCCCCGGTCTCGCTGCCGAACAGCCGCGCCAACTCGCGATGCTCCCGGGACAGCAGGTGTACGGCGAGGTGCGTCGCCCCCGCCGCGACCACCCGGTAGGTGTGGTTGCGCTTGGACAGCCCGACCAGGAACCGGGACGGGTTGATGGAGACCTGGCTGGTGAAGCCGACCAGACATCCCGCGCGGTCGGCGCCGCAGCGGGTGGTGACCACGAACATCGGATAGTCGAGCAGGGCCACCACCTGCTCGAATGCCTTACGTCCCGGTAGCACCGCGGGCTCGCTCATTCCGGTCTCCTCCGTCGTGGGCCATCTGGCTTGCCGAGTACCTACCCCGCGGTGCGGGCGCATACTCGCGAGGGTGACCCCGCTACAGCGCTACATCGCCGAAGAGATCGCCACCGACCACGTCGACGGCCTGCTGTCCCGCCGCGAGGCCCTGCGCCGGCTGGCGCTGCTGGGCGTGGGCACGGCGGCGGCGGGCGCGTTGATCACCGCCTGCGGCAACCGGAAGTCGGCACCTCGGGCCTCGTCCCCGTCTTCCCCGTCCGCCACCGGCGCCTCGGCCTCGAACCAGCCGCCGCCGGGCATGTCCTCCGCCGTGCCGACCACCGCGACCACCTGGGCCGGCCCGCGCGGTGAACTGCGGGGCGCCTGGGCCCA
>CAZHUU010000155.1:0-2754 GCA_964535335.1 uncultured Mycobacterium sp. | reverse complement strand
TATGCCGACGCGCTGACGGTGGATGCCCTGCTGCGCGCGGGGCGCCTGGGCCCCGGCGGAATCACCGCGCGGTGCGGTGCTGGTGATCCACGAGAACAAGGGCCTCAACGAGTGGGTGCGCTCGGTAGCGGGCCGGTTGGCCGGAGTGGGCTACTCCGCGCTCGCCGTCGACCTGCTCTCCGAGGAGGGCGGCACGGCGACGTTCACCGACCCGGCGGCGGCGACGGCGGCGCTGGGCACCATCGCACCCGAACGGTTCCTCGCCGACCTGCGGTCCGGCCTGGGGGAGGTGGCGCAGCGGGTGCCGAACCGGAAACTGGCCGTGGTGGGGTTCTGCTTCGGCGGCGGCCTGGTGTGGCGACTGCTCGCCGCGGGCGAACCGCGGTTGGCGGCGGCGGTGCCGTTCTACGGCCCGCTGCCGGACAACCCGGACTTCGCCGGATCCCGCGGCGCCGCCGTGCTGGGCTTCTACGGCGCCCTGGACCAGCGCGTAACCGCATCCGAGCCGGCGGCGCGGGCGGCGTTGGAGCGGGCGGGACTGGTCAACGAGCTGGTCGTCGAGCCCGACGCCGACCATGCGTTCTTCAACGACACCGGACCGCGCTATCAGCCCGCCGCGGCGGCCGACGCCTGGCGACGGCTGCAGGACTGGTTCGGCAGGCACCTGGGTTAGGACGCTGGCGGCTGACCGCCGCGGGGTTTGGCGGTCCGGCCCGCCGGGAACGCGGTTTGACGGCGCCACGTCGGCGTCAAATACCGAGCCGAAGGAGTCCCGGCAATGGCTACCAGCACAATCGTGTGGATCGTGATCGCCGCCATCGCGGCGATCGTGGTGATCGGCGTCCTGGCCTGGCTGGCCCGTACCCAGCGGGACCGCAGGCGGATCAGCAAGGCCGAGGAGATCCGCGAGCAGGTCCGCGCCGACTCGGTCGACGTGGAACGCCGCGAGGTCCTCGCCCGCGAGACCGCCGCCCGGGCCCGCGCCGCCGAGGCCGAAGCCGAGGCGAAGGCGGCCGAGGCCGAGCGGCTGAAGGGCCATGCCGATCGGCATCTGAGCCACGCCACCGAGGCCCGCTCCGAACTCGACGAGCGCCGTTCGCGGGCCGACGCCCTGGACCCGCGGGTGCGCGACGACGAGAACACCGAGCGCACCGCCGAACCCGCGCGGCACGACAACCCGTTGCCGCGCAATGGCTGACCCGGCCGGCTGAGGGCTCAGCGCGGCACGGTCGCCGGCGCCCCGAGCCGGACCGGAAGTTCGGCCCAGCCACCCAGCACCCGGGTCTCGCGGCGGGTACCCGGGCCCGCCGGTTCGGCGTCGGGGAAGTGGGTGAAGAACCGGCGCAGGCCCACTTCACCCTCGGCCCGCGCCAGCGCCGCACCGAGGCAGAAGTGCCTGCCGCCGGAGAACGACAGATGCTTACCGGCGTTGGGGCGCCCGACGTCGAACCGGTTCGGGTCGTCGAAGACCGCCGGGTCCCGGTTGGCGGCGGCCAGGTAGAGCACCACGACCTCACCGCGCTTGACCCGGGTACCGGCCACCTCGGTGTCGGAGACCGCCGCCCGGACCGCCATCCGCACCGGTGGGTCCAGCCGCAGGATCTCCTCGACGGCGCCCGGCCACAGCGACGGGTCGGCGGTGAGCCGGGCCAGCTGGTCGGGGGCGTCCAGTAGCATCCGAATCCCGTTGCCCAGCAGGTTGACCGTGGTCTCGAAGCCGGCCGCGAGCACCAGCCCGGCAATGCCCAGCAGTTCGGTCTCGTCGAGCCGGTGACCGTCGTCCGCGGCCCGGATCAGCTGGCTCAGCAGGTCGTCACCGGGGTGCTCACGGAGCCGCCGCACGTGGTCGGCCAGCCAGTGATTGAAGCCGACGACGCCGCGTTGCACCCGCCGGTACTGCGGCCAGCTCAGCCCGATGTCCAGGGTGGGGGCGCCCAGCTCGCCGAACTCCAGGACCAGGGGCCGGTCCGCCTGCGGCACGCCGAGGATCTCGCTGATCACCGCCACCGGCAGCTGGGAGCAGTAGCGGGCGACCACATCGACGATTCCGGTACTGCCGTCCAGGTTGTCGAGGAGTTGGGCGGCCGTCTGCTCGACGCCCTCCCGCAGCCCGGCCACCGCTCGGGTGGTGAACACCGACGACACCGTCTTGCGGTAGCGGGTGTGATCGGGCGGTTCGACGACCAGCAGCGACGGCGGCAACAGGGGATGCAGCAGGTCGGAGCGGGTGGCCCGCTCGAGTCTGCGCAGCGGCGCCTTCAGGGTCGACCCCACGGTGATGACCCGGAAGTCGTCGGAGCGCAGCAGGTCGTAGGCGACGGCGTGGTCGACGGTCAGGTAGCCCACCTGGGTCCGCACCATCGGACCCATCGCGCGCACCTCGTCGTAGAACGCCACCGGATCGGCGCGCACCGCCGGGTCGGCCATCAGCCGGGCCTGCGGGTCACCGCGGCGGGCCGCCCAGCCCACCGCCACCCGCACCACACCGTGCAGGGCGAGCCAGTGCAGTCGTTCGCGCATCGTGGCCCCCGCGGTGCGACCGCCGCTCATGTCGGCGGGGTCCAGCCCACCGGGAGTCGCTTGATGCCGTGGATGAACGCCGACCACAGCATGGCCGGCTCCTCGGTGACCGCGATGTCCGGGATCTGTTGGTGCAGTTCCTCGAACGCCACCGCGATCTCCCGGCGGGCCAGGTTGGCGCCCAGGCAGAAGTGGGTGCCGCCGCCGCCGAACCCGACGTGGTGGTTGGGGTTG
>CAZHUU010000154.1:0-10720 GCA_964535335.1 uncultured Mycobacterium sp. | reverse complement strand
TGACGCGTCCGACAAGCCTTGGCGGCCTGGGCTTTTCGCTGCAGGGGAACATGGGCTGGATGCACGACACGCTGGACTACATCAGCCGCGACCCGATCTATCGCAGCTATCACCACCACGAGATGACGTTCTCGATGCTCTACGCCTTCTCGGAGAACTATGTGCTGCCGATCAGTCACGACGAGGTGGTGCACGGCAAGGGCACGCTGTGGGGCCGCATACCGGGCAACGACCATGTCAAGGCGGCAGGCCTGCGCAGCCTGCTGGCTTACCAGTGGGCCCACCCGGGCAAGCAGTTGCTGTTCATGGGCCAGGAGTTCGGGCAGCGCGCGGAGTGGTCGGAGGAACGCGGGGTCGACTGGTACCAACTCGACGAGAACGGCTTCTCCAACGGCATCCAGCGGTTCGTCGCCGACCTCAACGGCATCTACCGCGACAGCCCGGCGCTGTGGAGCCAGGACACCCGGCCCGAGGGCTATTCGTGGATCGATGCCAACGACTCGGCCAACAACGTGTTGAGCTTCCTGCGCTACGGCGCGGACGGCTCGGTGCTGGCGTGCGTGTTCAACTTCGCCGGCTCGGAGCACACCAGTTATCGGCTCGGCTTACCGCACGCGGGCACCTGGCGTGAGGTGCTCAACACCGACGCGACGGTCTACAACGGTTCCGGCATCGGTAATTTCGGCGCGGTGGCGGCCACCGCCGAGCCGTGGCACGGCCGCCCGGCCTCGGCACTACTGGTGCTGCCGCCGATGTCGGCCCTGTACCTCGAACCCGAGTAGCGCCTCGATACCGCTCAGTACAAGGCGTTGGCGAGGTTGCGCCGGCCCGCGATGACGTCGGGGTCGGCCGGATCGAACAACTCGAACAGCTCGACCAGCCGGGTGCGGACGCGGGCGCGGTCGTCGCCCGCGGTGCGCCGGATCACCGCGATCAGCCGGTCGAAGGCCGCGGTGACATCCTGATTGAGGATCTGGACATCGGCCGCGGCGAATGCGGCCTCGATGTCGTCCGGGGCGGCATCGGCCAGCGCGACGGCATCGGGCGCAACCGAGGTTGCCCGCTCCAGGAAGCCGATCTGGCGTAGCGCGCCCCTGGCCTCGGCATGGTTCGGGTCCGCATCGAGGATCGACTGGTAGGCGGCCGCGGCGGCCGCGAAGTCGCCGGCCTCCAACAGGTCGCGGGCCTGGGCGACCGCGGGATCGACCAGCTCCTCCTCGGCCTCCGCTTCGCCGCCACCGAGCTTGCCCGCCGTCGCCGCGAGCAGGGAGTCGACCCACCGGCGCAACTGGTCGGGCGGCTGGACTCCCTGGAAGCTGGCCAACGGCTGACCGCCCGCCAGTGCCACCACGGTGGGCACCGCCTCGATGCCGAACATCTGCGCCACCCGCGGCACCACGTCGACGTTGACCATCGCGAAGGACCACTTCCCCGCGTCGGCCGCCGCGAGCCCGCCCAGCGCATCGGCCAGCTGGATGCAGGCCTCGCTGCGGGGGGACCACAGCAGCACCACAACCGGAACCTGGCTGGACCGGACCAGCACCTCGGCTTCGAAGTTGGCCTCGGTGACCTCGACGCCGGGGGCCGCGCCGCCGTCGGGGGCGTCGGCCTGGGTGGCGCGCTGCTTGAGACCTGAAAGGTCGACGGCGCCGGCCAACGCCGGTGAAATCGGGGGGCGGGGACGTGTCACGCCCACAAGTCTGGCACGACCGGGCGAGTGCCGAATCCACCGGCCGGGCACTGGCCGCGGCCGCTGCTCCCGGGCCCGTCGGCGGCCCCCCTTTGGCGGCCCGATCAGCCCATATGAGCAAGATCACACGGTCCGGAGGCACCGCCGGGCCCGACGATGCCAGCAAAAACGTTCCACGGCCCCGCGGGCCGGGTTACCGGCCGGTAGAGCGGTGATCTCGGAGTGCGGCCGGTCAGTCCGTCGCCGCGGCCTCGCCGCTACCCGAGCCCGCCCGCAGGATCAGCGCGTCACCCTGGCCGCCCGCACCGCACAGCGCGGCCACCGCATAGCCGGAGCCGCGTCGCGCCAGCTCGAGGGCCGCATGCAGCGTGATCCGGGCACCCGACATGCCGATCGGGTGGCCCATCGCGATGGCACCGCCGTTGCGGTTGACCTTCGCCGGGTCCACTCCGAGTTCGCGGGTGGACGCCAGCGCCACCGCGGCGAAAGCCTCGTTGATCTCGAGAATGTCGAGCTGATCGACGGAGATGCCCTCACGTCCGACGGCCTTCTTGATCGCGTTGGCCGGCTGGGACTGCAGCGACGAGTCGGGCCCGGCGACCACGCCGTGGGCGCCGATCTCGCACAGCCAGCGCAACCCCAGCTGCTGGGCCTTGGCCTTGCTCATCACCACGACGGCGCAGGCGCCGTCGGAGATCTGCGACGACGAACCGGCCGTGATGGTGCCGTCCTTGCGGAACGCGGCCTTCAGGCCGCCGAGCGACTCGGCGGTCGTGTTGGCGCGAATGCCCTCGTCCTCGGCGAACTCGATCGGGTCTCCCTTGCGCTGCGGGATGGCCACCGGCACCACCTCGTCGGCGAACACCCCGTCCTTCCACGCGGCGGCGGCCTTCTGGTGCGAGCCCGCGGCGAACTCGTCCTGCTCGAGGCGGGTGAACTTGTCGGCGTCGTTGCGCTGCTCGGTCAGTGCGCCCATCGGCTGGTCGGTGAATGCGTCGTACAGGCCGTCGTAGGCCATGTGGTCGAGCACCGTGACGTCGCCGTAGCGGTAGCCCTCCCGGCTGTTCATCAGCAGGTGCGGCGCCTTGGTCATCGACTCCTGGCCACCGGCCACCACCACGTCGAACTCGCCGGCCCGGATCAGCTGGTCGGCCAGGGCGATCGCGTCGATGCCGGACAGACACATCTTGTTGATCGTCAGCGCCGGCACGTCCCAGCCGATGCCGCCCGCCACCGCGGCCTGGCGGGCCGGCATCTGCCCGGCGCCGGCGGTCAGCACCTGACCCATGATCACGTAGTCGACGAACGAGGCCGGCACGCCCGCCTTCTCCAGGGCGCCCCTGATGGCGATGGCGCCCAGGTCGCTGCCCGAGAAGTCCTTGAGCGAACCCATCAGTTTGCCGATGGGAGTCCGTGCTCCAGCAACGATCACCGACGTCGTCATCACTACCTCCACGCGCGTTTCGAGCCGCTTCGGAGCGGCTATCCCGGATCAACCAGTGTCGGATCCGATGTCGTTAGGTTACCTTTGCGTTATGACCGCTGAGCAAATCGATGCCCGTCCGGGGCTGGCCAGTGCGCTGGTCACCGCTGTCGACCACGTCGGAATCGCGGTGCCGGACCTCGACGCGGCCATCCAGTGGTACCACGAGCACCTCGGCATGATCCTGGTGCATGAGGAGATCAACGAGGACCAGGGCATCCGCGAGGCGATGCTCGCGGTGCGGGGCGGCTCGGCGGACTGCGCCCAGATCCAGTTGATGGCTCCCCTCGATGAGGACTCGACCATCGCCAAGTTCATCGACAAGCGCGGCGCGGGCATCCAGCAGATGGCCTACCGGGTCAGCGACCTCGACGCACTCTCCGAGGAACTACGCAGCCAGGGTGTGCGGCTGATCTACGATGCACCTCGGCGCGGGACGGCGAACTCGCGGATCAACTTCATCCACCCCAAGGATGCCGGTGGTGTCCTGGTGGAACTCGTCGAGCACGCCGCCGACCACTAAGTCGTCACGACCACCGTCGGGTCGGGCCACGGGTGGCGCGGTTCGTCCAGCACGGTGTGTGCCAATGTCGGCGGTCCTCGACACCGGACCCGCCCGCCCCATCCTCGTCAGCGCGCCACACCACCAGATGTGCTGTTCCGGAGCGGATCTCGTGATCACAGCCCGGACAACGGTAGGTCTTGACCACCCGGGCACCGGCGACGGACCGTACCTCGTAGTCGTATCCATCGGCACCGACCTCGATGCGCGGCGGGATCGGCAGTGGCGGCAAGCCATCCGAGTGCCGGCGTCCCGCATTACGGCGATGCCCCATCAGAACAGCCGGAACTCGTTGCTGTCCATGCCGCGCATCATGTCGTAATCCAATGTGACGCAGCGAATTCCGCGGTCGGTGGCCAGCGTTCGGGCCTGCGGCTTGATCTGCTGGGCGGCGAACACGCCGCTGACGGGCGCCAGCAGGCTGTCCCGGTTGAGCAACTCCAGATACCTCGTCAGCTGCTCGACGCCGTCGATCTCGCCACGGCGCTTGATTTCGACCGCCACCGAGCGACCCTGCTCGTCGCGGCAGAGGATGTCCACCGGGCCGATCGCCGTCATGAACTCACGCCGCACCAATGTGTAACCGTCGCCGAGCAAATCGATGTGCTCGGCCAACAACTCCTGCAGGTGCGCCTCCACGCCGTCCTTCACCAGGCCGGGGTCCACACCCAACTCGTGGCTGGTGTCGTGCTCGACGTCTTCGATCGTGATGCGCAGTTGCTCACCGGACTTGTTCTCCACCACCCACACCGGCACCGGGCCGTCGGTGACCTCGGTGAGCCAGCAGGGCGGGCTCATCCAGTTCAACGGCTTGTAGGCGCGGTCGTCGGCGTGCACACTCACCGACCCGTCGGCCTTGATCAGCAGCAGCCGGCGAGCCGAGGGCAGATGGGCGGTGAGCCGGCCGAGGTAGTCGACGGTGCACTGGGCGATCACGAGGCGCACGGGACAAGCTTAGGGTGTCGGCCCGTCGAGGAATTAGGCTGACGCCACCATGAGTTCCTCCCCGAGCCTGGCACAGCGGTTGGGCCGCTTCCTGGAGCGGGTCACCAGGCAGAGCGGGCGGCTGGCAGGCACACCCGCCTACGGGTCGCTGCTGCTGGGCAGGATCTCGGAGAGCCCGGCCCGTCGGCGGGTGCGGATTCAGACCATGGTGACCGTGTTCTCGCTGGCCGTGAACGTCCTGGGCGTCGCGGTGGCCATCCTGCTCATCACGGTGGCCTTCCCGGTGCCCAGCGTGTTCCGCGACGCACCCCGCTGGCTCACCTTCGTGGTGGCGCCGGGCTACGGGGCCGCCGCCCTGGCGTTCGGCAGCTGGTGGATCACCCGGCGCACCGTCAACGACCTGCGCTGGGCCATCGACGGCCGGCCACCGACCCGCGCCGACCAGCGCAACGCCTTCTTCACCCCGTGGCGGATTGCGAGCGCCCAGCTGCTGCTGTGGGCCGTGGGCACGACGGTGTTCACGATCCTCTACGGCATGTACGACACCGACTTCATCCCGCGGCTGGCCCTCGGGGTCGGATTCTGTGGGGTCCTGGTGGCGACCAGCGCCTACCTCTTCACCGAATTCGCCATGCGACCGGTTGCCGCACAGGCGCTGGCCGCCGGCCCCCCGCCACACCGTCTGGCGCCCGGGATCATGGGCAGAACGATGACCGTGTGGATGCTGGGGTCGGGGGTCCCGTTGATCGGCATCGGCCTGACGGCGGTGTTCTCGCTGATCCTGCAGAACCTCACCAAGACCCAGCTCGAGGTCGGCATCCTGATCATCTCGGCGGGCAGCCTCATCGCCGGCTTCATCCTTATGTGGATCCTGGCGTGGCTCATCGCAACTCCGGTCCGCGTGGTGCGCGACGCCCTCAAACGCGTCGAGGACGGTGACCTCGGCGCCGACCTGGTGGTCTTCGACGGCACCGAACTCGGTGAGTTGCAAAGGGGATTCAACTCGATGGTGGCGGGCCTGCGCGAGCGGGAGCGGGTCCGTGACCTGTTCGGCCGCCACGTCGGGCGCGAGGTCGCAGCGGCGGCCGAATTGGAGCGGCCCACGCTCGGCGGTGAAGAGCGCCACGTCGCAGTGATGTTCGTCGACATCGTGGGATCGACCCAACTGGTGAGCACCATGCCCCCCAAGGAAGTCGTGGATCTGCTCAACCGCTTCTTCGCGGTGGTGGTCGAGGAGGTCGACCGCCACCGCGGCATGGTCAACAAGTTCGAGGGCGACGCCACATTGGCGATCTTCGGTGCGCCGGTCACCCTGGACAACCCGGACGACGACGCGCTGGCCGCAGCCCGCACCATCGCCGGGCGACTGATCCGCGAGGTGCCCGAGTGCCCCGCCGGGATCGGCGTTGCCGCCGGGCAGGTGGTGGCGGGCAATGTCGGGGCCTACGAGAGGTTCGAGTACACCGTGATCGGCGGGCCGGTGAACGAGGCGGCGCGGTTGAGCGAGTTGGCCAAGTTGCGGCCCGGGCACCGGGTACTGGCCCGCGCGGACACCGTCGCCGCGGCGTCGGAGGGCGAGCAGCGGTGCTGGGAGATCGGGGAATCGGTGACGCTGCGCGGCTATGAACAACCCACCCGGCTGGCCACCTTGGCGCGGATGTCCTGATGCGGGTCGGAATCACGCTGGCCTGTTTCGAGCGGGATGTGCCTGCGACGGCTCGGTGGGCCGAGGAGGCCGGATTCGATTACGTGGCAACGGGAGAGCATCTGTTCTTTCATGTGCCGACACCCAATGCCTTCGTCACGCTTGCCGCGGCCGCCGGGGCAACCCGACGTGTCCGCCTGCTCAGTGCGTTGACCCTGTTACCCCTCTACCCGCCCGCGCTGGCCGCCAAGTTGGTGGCCGGCCTGGACAACATCTCCGCCGGGCGGTTCGACTTCGGCGTGGGCGTCGGCGGCGAGTACCCGCCCGAGTTCGCGGCCGTCGACGTACCCGTCCGGGAGCGCGGTGCGCGCACCGACGACGCCCTCGAACTGGTCACCGCACTGCTCGCCGGCGAGGAAGTGACCGCATCGGGTTGGTGGGGCAGCGCCGACAACCTGCGGCTCAAGCCGCCGGCCACTCAACGACCCCATCCACCGATCTGGCTGGGCGGCCGCCGACCGGCTGCCTTCCGTCGCGCGGCGCGTTTCGCCGACCACTGGTTGCCGTACCTGTACACCCCCGAGCAGCTCGCGAAAAGTCTTGGCACGGTGCAGGAGCTCGCCGAATCCTACGGCCGCGCCGGTTGCGTCGAGGGCGCCATCTTCTGCTGGGGCGCCATCGACCGGGACCCGGCGGTGGCGCGTCGCAACGCGGTGGCGGCGGTCAGCTCCACCTATGAGCAGGACTTCGACAAGCTCGCGGATCGGTACCTGGTCACCGGCACGCCCGACCAGGTCGTCGACCGGCTCCGCGAGTACCGCGACGCGGGGGCGCGCGCGGTAATTTTCTCCGGGCCGCATGCCGCGGAGGAATCGGACCGCACCGCCCAGTTGTTGGCGGCCGAGGTCATGCCTGCCCTGCGCGATTAGCGGATCGGGTTGGCGCGCAACACTCGTTGCGCGGTGATCACCGCGTCCTCGACGCCTGCGAAGACGACGTCGTCATAGCCGCGGCCGGGCCGGATGACGACCCGGTCCGGGTCGACGACGAAGCCGCGCTTGCCGCCCTCGCTCAGCGCCGCACTCATGCCGGCCAGCAGGGCGCGGGCGGGGTCGTTGATGGTGTCGATCCGCGTGACGTCGATGATCGCCACGTCGAACTCGTCCGCTTCCCGATCCACGGTCCGGGCCACCCGTTCGGCACCGGCGAACATCAGATCGCCGTGCAGTTCGTATACGCGGACCCGGTCGACGGGGTCGTGAATGGCGCGGATGGTGGATCGCGACTCCCGCCCGACGGTCAGGAAGTGCAACCCCAGACGCTCGGACAGACTGCGGCACACCAGAACCCCGCGCACGCTGTTGCCGCGGGCATCCAGCAACGGCGAGTAGACCCCGATGCCGAGTTGGCCCGGCAGAACCGCCACGATGCCGCCGCCGACCCCGCTCTTGGCCGGCATGCCGACCGCGCTCACCCAGTCCCCGGCGGCGTTGTACATCCCACAGGTCACCATCACGCTCAGCGTGCGCTGCACCACCCGGGTACTGGTGACCCGCCTGCCGGTCTGCGGGTTGACACCGCCGCGGGCCAGGGTCGCACCCATCCGGGCCAGATCGGCACTCGTCACCCGCAATGAGCACTGCCGGAAGTACACGTCGAGCACCTCATCGGGATCGTCGGCCAGTACCCCGAAACTGTCCAACATGTACGCGATGGCACGGTTGCGGCTGCCGGTGGCCTTCTCCGAACGGTAGACGTCCTCGTCGAACTCCAGGGGGCGGCCCGCGCAGGCCGAGTAGAAGTCCCGGATCTTGGCGAACCGCTCGTCGGGGGAGTCGGCGGGCACCAGCGCCACCGAGGCGATCGCTCCGGCGTTGATCATCGGATTCTTCGGCGTCTTGGTCACCTCGTCGACGCTGATCTCGTTGAACGCCTCCCCGGAGGGCTCCACGCCGATCTTGGCGTCCACGGCTTGCTCACCCACCTGGTCGAGCGCCAACGCGTAGGTGAACGGCTTCGATATCGACTGGATGGTGAATTCGGTTCGAGCATCGCCCGATTCGTAGAGATAGCCGTCCGACGACGACACGGTCAGGCCGAAACCCGAGGGGTCGACCTCGGTGAGCTCCGGAATGTAGTCGGCCAGGGCGCCGTCGGTGACTCCGGCGTATTCCGCCACGAGCTCGTCGAGATAGCGCTGAACCAGTTCGGCCACCGAGGAATCTTATCCACCCGCACACCGACCACGATGTCGGTTTTCCGCTAGTACTGTCGGCGCCCTCGTGTAAGGGTCGAGATATGCACGACGATTTCGACCGCTGCTACCGAGCCGTCCAGTCCAGGGACTGCCGGTTCGACGGCTGGTTCGTCACCGCCGTACTCACCACCGGCATCTATTGCCGCCCTAGTTGCCCGGTCCGGCTGCCACTGGCCCGCAACGTGCGGTTCTACCCCACCGCGGCGGCGGCGCAGCGGGCCGGTTTCCGGGCCTGCAAGCGCTGTCGCCCGGATGCCTCGCCGGGCTCACCGGAATGGAACATCCGGTCCGATGCCGTCGCCAGGGCGATGCGGTTGATCGCCGACGGTGTCGTCGACCGTGACGGCGTCACCGGCCTGGCGGCCCGGGTCGGCTACACCACCCGCCAGTTGGAACGGATGCTGCAGGCCGAGGTGGGAGCCGGCCCCCTGGCACTGGCCCGCGCACAGCGGGTGCAAACCGCGCGGGTCCTGATCGAGACCACCGACCTGCCGTTCGGCGATATCGCGTTCGCCGCGGGGTTCGCCAGCATCCGGCAGTTCAACGACACCGTCCGCTCGTCCTGCGACTGCACGCCGACGGTGCTGCGCCAGAAGGCTTCTCAGCGCCAGTGGCACGATTATGCACCCGGCGGCCAGATCGTGACGCTGCGGTTACCCGTGCGCACACCATTCGCCTACGAGGGTGTGTTCGGCCATCTGGCCGCCAGTGCCGTACCGGGTTGCGAGGAGGTGCGCGACGGCGCCTACCGGCGCACGCTGCGCCTGCCGTCGGGCTACGGCATCGTGAGCCTCATTCCGCAGCCCGACCATGTCGGCGCGACCTTGGTGCTCGAGAACGTCCGGGACCTGGCCACCGCGATCGCCCGGTGCCGGCGACTGCTGGATCTCGACGCCGACCCCGAGGCCGTCGTCGACGCGTTGGGCTCCGACTCCGACCTGCGCGCCGTGGTCACCAAGGCCCCCGGCCAGCGCATCCCCCGCACGGTCGACGAACACGAGCTGGCGGTGCGGGCGGTGCTGGGCCAGCAGGTCTCGACCGGGGCGGCGCGCACGCACACCGGCCGGCTGGTGCGCGCCTACGGGAACGCCGTGACCGATCCGGCGGGCGGGCTCACCCACACGTTTCCGACGGTCAGCCAGCTCGGTGAGATCGATTCGGCGCACCTGGCGGTGCCGGAGGCCCGCAGGCGCTCGCTGGCGGCGCTCATCGGCGCGCTGGCCGGCGGCGAGCTGATCCTGGATACCGGGTGTGACTGGGAGCAGGCCCGAGCCCAGCTGCTGGCCACCCCCGGGATCGGGCCGTGGACAGCGGAGATCATCGCGATGCGTGGCCTGGGCGACCCGGATGCCTTCCCCGCCACCGACCTCGGTGTCCGGCTGGCGGCCGAGCAGCTGGGATTGCCCGCCGACGCCCGGGGCCTCACCGCCCGCAGCGCCCGCTGGCGGCCGTGGCGGTCGTACGCCGTCCAGCACCTCTGGACCACCCTGGAACATCCCGTGAATCACTGGCCACCGAAGGAGAAGACGCCATGACAACCGTGCGATATCGGACGATCGACAGCCCGGTGGGGCTGCTGACCTTGGCCGGAACCGGGTCGACACTGAGGCACCTGCGCATGGTCGACCAGACCCACGAGCCCGATCGATCCGATTGGGAGCCGGCCGACGAGGACGCGTTCCCAGACGCCGTCGAGCAGCTGGCGGGATATTTCGCCGGCGAGCTCACCGAATTCGACCTAGACCTGGAACTGATCGGCACCGACTTCCAGCGTCGGGTGTGGGCCGCGCTGCGCACGATCCCCTACGGGGAGACCCGGTCGTATGGACAGATCGCCGAACAGATCGGCTCCCCCGGCGCATCGCGCGCGGTGGGATTGGCGAACGGACGTAATCCGATCGGCATTATCGTGCCGTGCCACCGCGTCATCGGTTCGACCGGCGGAATGACCGGATATGGCGGCGGAATCGACCGCAAACGCGCCCTACTCGCATTGGAGAAGAGCAGAAAGCCGGCCAATTTGACGCTTTTCGACTGATACAAAAATGCCTGGGCCCCCAATCGAAATTGGGGGCCCAGGACTTAAATTGTGTTCGGCGGTGTCCTACTTTTCCACCCGGGTTGGGTAGTATCATCGG
>CAZHUU010000153.1:0-10840 GCA_964535335.1 uncultured Mycobacterium sp. | reverse complement strand
CCGCCGCGTACACGATCCCGTCCTACGAGGATCAGTACTACAGCCCGGACTTCGGCCAGGCCACCGGTGCCGCGGTGCCGCTGGACGATTACGGCTACAGCGACTACCGGTAGTCACGCCGGTAGACACTGACGAGAAAGCCCCCGGGGATCATCCCCGGGGGCTTTCTCGTTCGCCGATGAGTTCAACCGTCGGCCGCTTCCGTGCGCGAGCAGACGCAGAATCGCACTTGCAGAGCCGATTTCATGCGATTCTGCGTCTGCTGGCGTGGGTATCCACAGCGCCGCCGGCGCGTGAACACCCAGCGAAGTCTTTGGGTCCAAGCTCTTTGGTGTGGATCGGTGCATTGCCCAGCTAAGCGAACAATTCGGTCCCTTCCTGACCACGGCCCAGCTTTTGACCGTGATGACGCGTCAGCAGCTTGATGTGGGTGTCAAGAGCGGTCGGCTCATGCGAATCTGGTACGGAATCTACGCAGTGGCACCAGCAGACCTGCGCGGTCGGCTGGCGGCTTTGGACGTATTCATGGGCGGGGGTCCAGCCATCGCGTGTCTGGGGACCGCGGCCGCGCTGTACGGATTCGACGTCGAGAACACCTCGGCAATTCACGTTCTCGACCCTGGTGTACGGATGCGCTCCACCAAAGGACTTGTGGTTCATCAGCGCCGAGGCGCACCGCTGCAGTGGGTTTCCAGCCGGCTCGCGACCACACCAGCATGGACAGCGGTGGAAGTCGCCTGTCGGCTGGCCCGTCCGCGGGCACTTGCGACCCTCGACGCAGCCCTGGGTTCGACATGGTGCAAGCGCGCCGACCTGGAAGATGCCGTACGTGAACAATGTGGGAGGCGTGGGATTGTGGCGGTTCGGGCGCTGCTGCCCCACGCCGACCCGCGCGCAGAATCGGCGATGGAAAGTGAAGCACGCCTCGTCATGCTGGATCATGGCCTTCCGCGCCCGGAATTGCAGTACGTCATCGAGGGGCGTAGCGGAGAACGGTGGCGCGTCGACTTCGCGTGGCCGGACGCGCGAGTCGCGGCTGAATACGAGAGTGTCGATTGGCACGCCGGTAGAAGCGCGATGCTTCGTGACAAGACAAGGTTCAGTGGCGTTCAGGATGCCCGGGCTGGACTTTAGTTCCTATCGTTGTTGATGACGTCCGGCGCCAGCCGACCCTGTTGGCGGAGCGGATCGCGCGTCAGCTGGGCCGCTCAAAGATGGCCGGCTGATGCGCGAGCAGACGCAGACTCGCACGATTGCGCTGCCAGAGTTGCGATTCTGCGTCTGCTCGAGGGGGAAGGAGAACGTCGGCGCATCGGGGGCCGCGCCTAGACTGGCCGTCGTGCTCATCGGTTCCCACGTCCGCTCCGACAACCCACTGCTCGGCGCCCTCAACGACGACGCCGACGCGGTCCAGTTCTTCCTCGGCGACCCGCAGAGTTGGAAGAAGCCCAAGCCCCGCGAGGACGCCGACATGCTGCGCCGCTCGCCGATCCCGCTCTACGTGCACGCGCCGTATCTGATCAACGTTGCCTCGGCCAACAACCGGGTGCGCATCCCGTCGCGCAAGATCCTGCAGGACACCTGCGATGCGGCCGGCGAGATCGGTGCGACGGCGGTGATCGTGCACGGCGGGCACGCCGACGACAACGACATGGAGGCCGGCTTCGAACGCTGGGTGAAGGCGCTCAACGCCCTGGAGACCGACGTCCCGGTCTACCTGGAGAACACCGCCGGCGGTGATCACGCGATGGCCCGGCACTTCGACACCATCGCCCGGCTGTGGGACCGCATCGGCGATATGGGCATCGGCTTCTGCCTGGACACCTGCCACGCCTGGGCCGCCGGTGAGGAGTTGATCGACGCGGTCGACCGGATCAAGGCCATCACCGGCCGCATCGACCTGGTGCACTGCAACGACTCCCGCGACGCCAAGGGCTCCGGCGCCGACCGGCACGCCAATTTCGGTACCGGACAGATCGACCCGCAACTGCTCGTTGCCGTTGTCGAGACCGCCGGCGCCCCGGTGATCTGCGAGACCGCGGACCAAGGGCGCAAGGACGGCATCGCCTGCCTGCGCGATAACGTCCCGCCCTAGGTCAGATACACCTGCCGCAGCGTCTCGGTCCCCGTCCACGCCGTCTCGGTGCCGGCGGTCAGCCGGACCACGTCGCCCGGCCCCAGGGGTAGCGGCGCGCTGCCGTCGGCGAAGTCCACCGTGGCCGCCCCGGACAGCACGACGAACACCTCCTCGGCCTCGATGTCACGCATCACGCCGGGCGTCATCTCCCAGATCCCGATGTCCAGCCCGGCGAACCGTCCGAGTTCGACGACCCCGGTGCGCGGATCACCGGTGACGGACTGATCGGCGGGCACCGGCTCGTGCTCGAGAGGCTGCGCGGCGGCGTGCACGACGGCGTTCGGTTTCACGGCAAGCAGCATGCCACATTACGCATCTTGTGCGGTTGTCGGATAAATGTAACAGTGGTGGGATGTCGGACACCCATGTCGTCACCAATCAGGTCCCGCCGCTCGTCGACCACAACCCCGCCACCTCGCCGGTGCTCGTCGAGGCGCTGATCCGCGAGGGCGGCCAGTGGGGGCTCGACGAAGTCACCGAACTCGGCGCGATCTCGGGCAGCGCCCAGGCGCAACGCTGGGGCGAACTGGCCGACCGCAACGTCCCGATCCTGCACACCCATGACCGCTACGGGCACCGGGTCGATGAGATCGAGTACGACCCCGCGTACCACGAGCTGATGCGGGTGGCGATCGGCCACGGCCTGCATGCCGCCCCGTGGGCCGACGACCGCCCGGGTGCGCACGTCGTGCGCGCCGCGAAGATGAGCGTCTGGACCCCCGAGCCCGGGCACGTCTGCCCGATCTCGATGACCTACGCCGTCGTGCCCGCGCTGCGGCACAACCCGGACCTGGCCAAGGTCTACGAGCCGCTGCTGACCAGCCGCGAGTACGACCCCGAACTCAAACTCGCCACCACCAAGGTGGGCATCACCGCCGGCATGTCGATGACCGAGAAGCAGGGCGGTTCCGACGTGCGGGCCGGCACCACCGAGGCCACGCCCAACGGCGACGGCAACTACACCCTGGTGGGCCACAAGTGGTTCACCTCGGCGGCGATGTGCGACATCTTCCTCGTGCTGGCCCAGGCGCCCGGCGGACTGAGCTGTTTCCTGCTGCCACGGGTGCTGCCCGACGGCAGCCGCAACCGGATGTTCATCCAGCGGCTCAAGGACAAGCTAGGCAACCACGCCAACGCCTCCAGTGAGATCGAATACGACGGTGCCCTGGCCTGGCTGGTCGGCGAGGAGGGCCGCGGGGTGCCGACCATCATCGAGATGGTCAACCTGACCCGCCTGGACTGCACCCTGGGCAGCGCCACCAGCATGCGCAGCGGCCTGACCCGGGCCATCCACCATGCTCAGCACCGAAAGGCGTTCGGTGCCTACCTGATCGACCAGCCGCTGATGCGCAACGTGCTGGCCGACCTCGCCGTCGAGGCGGAGGCGGCGACGATCGTCGCGATGCGGATGGCCGGGGCCACCGACGCCGCCAACCGGGGGGACGAGCGGGAGACCCTGCTGCGCCGCATCGGCCTGGCCGCCGCCAAGTACTGGGTGTGCAAACGGGCCACCCCGCACGCCGGTGAGGCGATGGAATGCCTGGGCGGCAACGGATATGCCGAGGAGTCCGGCATGCCGCGGCTGTACCGGGAGGCCCCGCTGATGGGCATCTGGGAGGGCTCCGGCAACGTCAGCGCGCTGGACACGTTGCGCGCCATGGCAACTCGCCCGGAATGCGTCGAGGTGCTCTTCGATGAACTGGACAGCACCGCCGGGCACGATCCGCGACTGGACACCCACGTCCAGCACCTGCGCGACGACCTGGCCGACCTGGTGACTATCGAGTACCGCGCCCGCAAGGTCGCCGAGGACATCAGCCTGGCGTTGCAGGGGTCGCTGCTGGTGCGGCATGGCCATCCCGCCGTCGCCGAGGCGTTCCTGGCCACCCGGATGGGCGGTCAGTGGGGCGGCGCGTTCGGCACCCTGCCGACGGGGCTGGACCTGGCGCCGATCCTCGAACGCTGCATGGTGAAGGGGTGACGGGTCCGGCGGGAACCGGCATGGACACCCTGAGCACGATGACCTACGAGGTCACCGACCGGGTCGCCCGCATCACGTTCAACCGCCCGGAGAAGGGCAACGCGATCGTCGCCGACACCCCGCTGGAACTCGCGGCGCTGGTGGAGCGCGCCGACCTCGACCCGAACGTGCACGTGATCCTGGTGTCCGGCCGTGGGGAGGGGTTCTGTGCCGGTTTCGACCTGACCGCCTACGCCGAGGGCTCGTCGTCGGCCGGTGACGGAAGTGCCCGGCGCGGGACGGTTCTCGACGGCAAGACCCAGGCGGTCAACCATCTGCCGAACCAGCCGTGGGACCCGATGATCGACTACCAGATGATGAGCCGGTTCGTCCGCGGCTTCGCCAGTCTGATGCACGCCGACAAGCCGACCGTGGTCAAGATCCACGGCTACTGCGTGGCGGGCGGCACCGACATCGCCCTGCACGCCGATCAGGTGATCGCCGCCGCCGACGCCAAGATCGGCTATCCCCCCACCCGGGTGTGGGGGGTGCCCGCCGCCGGGCTGTGGGCGCACCGCCTCGGCGACCAGCGCGCCAAACGCCTTCTGCTGACCGGGGATTGCATCACCGGCGCGCAGGCCGCCGAGTGGGGACTCGCCGTCGAGGCACCCGACCCCGCCGACCTCGACGAGCGCACCGAGCGGCTCGTCGAGAGGATCGCGGCGGTACCGGTCAACCAGCTGATCATGGTGAAGCTCGCGATGAACACTGCGCTGTATCAGCAGGGCGTGGAGACCAGCCGGATGGTGAGCACGGTGTTCGACGGTATCGCCCGGCACACCCCGGAAGGCCACGCCTTCGTCGCCGAGGCCCGCGAGCACGGGTTCCGCGAGGCGGTGCGCCAGCGGGACGAACCGTTCGGCGATCGCGGCCGTACCGCGTCCGGGGTGTGAAGGTGAGCGAGCCGATCACCCGGATGGCCGCGCGGTCGGTGGTGCTCAGCGTGCTGCTCGGCGCCCACCCGGCGTGGGCCAGCGCCGGCGAATTGGTCCGACTCACTGCCGATTTCGACATCCGGGAGCCGACGTTGCGGGTGGCGCTGACCCGGATGGTCGGCGCCGGTGACCTGGTGCGCTCGGCGGACGGCTACCGGCTCTCCGATCGGCTGCTGGCCCGCCAGCGCCGCCAGGACGCGGTGCTCAACCCGCGCACCCGGCCCTGGGACGGCATCTGGACCACGCTGGTGATCACCACGGTCGGCACCGACGCGCGCACTCGCGCGGCGCTGCGGAACACGTTGGCCAACAAGCGCTTCGGCGAACTGCGTGAGGGGGTATGGCTGCGCCCGGCTAACCTCGACGACGTCCTGCCGGAGGAGATCGTCGACCGGGTCCGGCTGCTGCACGCCCGCGACGACGATCCGGCCGGTCTGGCGGCCCGATTGTGGGATCTGCCGGCCTGGTCGCAGACCGGGCATCGGCTGCTCGACGAGATGGCCGCGGCCGCTGATGTTCCCGCCCGCTTCACCGCCGCGGCCGCGGTGGTGCGCCACCTGCTGACCGATCCGGTGCTGCCCGCTGAGTTACTGCCGGACCGGTGGCCCGGGGCCGCACTACGTGAGGCCTACCAGAGCTTCGCCGCGGAACTGGGTACCCGGCGAGACGACGCGATGTTGGAGGCGAGATGAGTTCGGTGCGAGTCGAGAAGAACGGCGCGGTGTCGACGGTGATCCTGGACCGCCCACATGCCCGCAACGCCGTCAACGGGCCCACCGCGACGGCCTTGTTGGACGCGTTCAGCGAATTCGATGCCGACGAGTCGGCATCGGTGGCGGTGCTGTGGGGTGATCACGGAACCTTCTGTGCCGGTGCCGATCTCAAGGCCATCGGCACCCCCGACACCAACCCTGTCCACCGGCCTCGGCCGGGAGTCGCGGCTCCCGGTCCCATGGGGCCCACCCGCATGGTGTTGTCCAAGCCGGTGATCGCCGCGGTCAGCGGCTATGCCGTCGCCGGTGGGCTGGAGCTGGCGCTGTGGTGCGACCTGCGAATCGCCGAGGAGGACGCCGTCTTCGGGGTGTTCTGCCGGCGCTGGGGTGTACCGCTCATCGACGGCGGCACCGTACGACTGCCCAGACTGATCGGTCACGGCCGCGCGATGGACATGGTGCTGACCGGTCGGGCCGTGGCCGCCGACGAGGCGCTGGCCATCGGGCTGGTCAACCGGGTGGTCCCCAAAGGCGAAGCCCGGGGGGCCGCCGAGGCGCTGGCCGCCGAATTGGCTCTGCTGCCGCAGGGTTGCATGCGCGCCGACCGGCTCTCGGCCCTGCACCAGTGGGGGCACTCCGAGGCCGAGGCGATGGACTTCGAGTTCGGCAGCCTGTCGCAGGTGGCGGCCGAGTCACTCGAAGGCGCAGCGCGTTTCGCGAAGGGCGCAGGTCGCCACGGTTCGAATGCCTGATCGCCGAGCGGTCTTCAGGGCCGGCTCAACCGGCGGTCACGACGTCCGCCACCGCTCCCACGCAGCCTGTTTCGACGTCCCCGATATCTCGGCCACCTGACTCCACGAATTCGACGCCGCCAACAGTCGGGCCGTGTCGCCGACCCGTTCACCGACATGAGCCACCACGCGGAGCAATTCGGCGAAGCCCTCCCGGGTGCCCCGCGCACTCAGTTCGTCGGTGATCCGAAATATCAGCGCCGCCATCTCACTCTCGCTCAAACGGTCGAGGGATAGTGCGGGTTCTGCGGCCATGAGCAGATTTTAGCGGCGTCAGGCCGCCGGGACGTCAAGGCGCACTTCAGCGTCCATCGAATCGAACGACCGAGTCCAGGTGGTGCCCGGCCATCGATAGTGAACCTCGCCGGAATCCGGTCGATAGTCGGCGGTGTACAGCGTGCCGAATCCATTGGCGTAGTCGTAGCTGCGCAGTGGCTCGCGCAAGAACTCCTGGGCAACGACATCCGGGTGTGGCTGCCTTGCCAGCAATCCGAGAATATGGGTTTGACGCTCGAGGCTGCGAAAACGCTTCGCGTGCGCCGGGTCGTCCGGGCGATCGAATCGGTGATTGGTGGCCACCGGCACTGCTCGCACTTCTACCGCACGACCCGGCGCCACGTAGGCCGTGCAGGTCTCTCTTTTGCGGTCGGTCACGGTCAGGTTGTAGGACATCGAAATCGGCAGTCGGGACAGTGTGGTCACGGCCTCGGACGTGGTCCCCGCGACTTCCAGGAGATAACGAACGATCAGCGGGATACCGAAGCCGGGCCCGGCGCCCTTGGCGCCGCCGAACGTCAATGAGACGGCAAGTCCGTCGGAGTTCATTCCATCCAGCAATCCCCAGAGACAGTCGCTGGTACCCAGCACGGCGCGGTCGGCGAACCGGGTGGACATGACGACTTGTTCGAACAGGTCGGGGTGGTAGTCGTAGTTGCGGATCAGCGCCCGGGTACCGGTATCGACCACAACCTGCGAGCACGCGGGGGCGAAGGCGGGCATGTTCCAATGCGTGAGCATGGCCGCGGTCGTCGAATCACCGCCCGCGAGCTCGACCAGGCGCCGCCAGATCGGATGTAGTTCGGGCATGTGCCTGCGCAGAGCCGTTTCCGCTTCCGTGACGGTGGGACGCCGGCCGGTATCGGGACTGAGATACCACCGTCGGTACTGCCGCCACGTCGCGTCGAAGAGCGCGCGCCATCGCGGACCCGGGACGTCCTCGCGGAAGGCATGCAGGCTGATCGACTGGACTGTCATGCGTCAAGGTTTACCTGACGAAACGGGAAGCGTCAAGAAAACCTTGACGATGGGTCGACCCCTGGTGTCGCGAAATCAGCCCTTGTTGATGGTGTTGCCGGAGCCGAGGTTGTTGACCTTCGGGTCGCCGGCCTTGTAGGTGACCGTGTTGTTCAGCCCGACAACCGAGAGTTCCTTGCCGATGTTGTCGAAGGTGATCTTGTTGTCGGCGCCGCCGATGTTGACCGACGCGCACGTCCCCTTGACCGTGAGGGCGTTGTTCGAGCCGCCCACGTTCAGCGACTTGCCGTCGGCGCAGTCGATGTCCGCGGTGGTGCCGAACGAGCCGTAGTTGATGGTGTTGCCCACCTCCACCTGGGCGTCGGACTTGCCGGCCGTCGCGGTGGGCGAGGTGCTGTCGCTGCTGTTGGAGCCGCAGCCCGCGAGGGCCGCCGCCAGTGCGACCGCGCCGAAACCGGCCACCAGGGTGGGGGAGTGCATCCGCATGTTTCCTCTACTTTGCAATCAGGCGTTCGTGGCCCACGCCGGAACGCGGTCGATCCGATTGGCCGTCGCCTGAGCCTACGTTGCCGTCGCGCGGCCGGGGGAGGTGTCGGTGCAGGGATCGCCGGGTCATGGCCGCGCCGGGCGCACCGGGGCGTCAACTAGTGTTGTTTGCTGATCAACACAGCGGTCAACGCAGCGTCACCCGTCGGAAGGCGACCCATGACACCTCGGTCGGAACCGGAGTCGGCCGGCGGCCGGACCCGCGCCCCCGGCCGGCCGTCGGCCAGGTCCTCCAAACTCAGCCGCGACGTCATCGTCAACGCGGCGCTGAGCTTTCTGGACCGCGAAGGCTGGGACGCGCTGACCATCAATGCTCTGGCCACCCACCTCGGCACCAAGGGCCCGTCGCTGTACAACCACGTCGACAGCCTCGACGACCTGCGCCGCACGGTGCGGATGCACGTCATCGACGACATCCTGCAGATGCTCAACGCGGTGGCCCAGGGCCGCACCCGCGACGACGCCGTGATGGCGATGGCCAGTGCCTACCGCAGCTATGCGCACCACCACCCGGGCCGCTACTCCGCGTTCACCCGCAGCCCACTGGGCGGTGAGGACGATCCGGAGTTCACCGCGGCCTCGAACGCGGCGGCGGCCCCGGTGATCGAGGTGCTGACCTCCTACGGCATGGACGGCGAGGATGCGTTCTACGCGGCCCTGGAGTTCTGGGCGGCGCTGCACGGGTTCGTGCTGCTGGAGATGACCGGGGTGATGGACGACGTCGACACCGACGCCCTGTTCTCCGACATGGTGCTGCGCCTGGCCACCGGTATGGCGCACCGCAATGCCGGCGGCGGCTGAAGCCCGGTTGGGAACCCGCGCCGCCATTGGCGCGTTGACCTGCAGGAAGGCCTGGTAAAGGCCCGGTACACCGGGTTTGGTCGGGCGTGTGCAGCCTGGTATTGTGAGGGTTCGTGCCTGGCCGATAAGGCGCTTGCGGGTTACCCATGCGCGCACGCCGGGCCAATTCGCATGTCGTGACCCACGGGAATTGCAACCGATTTTCCTGGGCCGCGGTGCGTGCGACACGCCCGGTCGCGGGGGACACGGCGGGGCGAAAACTGCAGTACAGAGACTTGAAAACGCTGAAAGACGACGAGAGACAGAAAGCCGGTAGATGCCAACCATTAACCAGCTGGTCCGCAAGGGCCGCCGGGACAAGATCGCCAAGGTCAAGACGGCTGCCCTCAAGGGCAGCCCGCAGCGCCGCGGTGTGTGCACCCGCGTGTACACCACCACCCCGAAGAAGCCGAACTCGGCGCTTCGGAAGGTGGCGCGCGTCAAGCTGACCAGCCAGGTCGAGGTCACCGCCTACATCCCCGGTGAGGGCCACAACCTGCAGGAGCACTCGATGGTGCTGGTGCGCGGCGGTCGTGTGAAGGACCTGCCGGGTGTGCGGTACAAGATCATCCGCGGCTCGCTGGACACCCAGGGTGTCAAGAACCGCAAGCAGGCACGCAGCCGCTACGGCGCCAAGAAGGAGAAGAGCTAATGCCGCGCAAGGGCCCCGCGCCGAAGCGTCCGTTGGTCAACGACCCGGTCTACGGGTCGCAGCTGGTCACCCAGCTGGTCAACAAGGTGCTGCTCGATGGGAAGAAGTCGCTGGCCGAGCGCATCGTCTACGGTGCGCTGGAGCAGGCCCGCGACAAGACCGGAACCGACCCGGTGGTCACGCTGAAGCGGGCCCTGGACAACGTCAAGCCCGCCCTCGAGGTGCGCAGCCGTCGTGTCGGTGGCGCCACCTACCAGGTGCCGGTCGAGGTCCGCCCCGAGCGCTCGACCACGCTGGCGCTGCGCTGGCTGGTCAGCTTCTCCAAGGCCCGCCGGGAGAAGACCATGGTCGAGCGGCTCGCGAACGAGATCCTCGACGCCAGCAATGGCCTGGGTGCCGCCGTCAAGCGGCGCGAGGACACCCACAAGATGGCCGAGGCGAACCGGGCCTTCGCGCACTACCGCTGGTGATCACAGCGCCGGCCGTCCCGATGGCGCGGCGGCTGGGCGACAAGCAGATCAGCGAACTACGAAGCGAGAGAGTGGATTAGCCGTGGCACAGGACGTGCTGACCGACCTGAACAAGGTCCGCAACATCGGCATCATGGCGCACATCGATGCCGGCAAGACGACGACGACCGAGCGCATCCTTTACTACACCGGCATCAGCTACAAGATCGGTGAGGTGCACGACGGCGCCGCCACCATGGACTGGATGGAGCAGGAGCAGGAGCGCGGCATCACCATCACCTCCGCGGCGACCACCTGCTTCTGGAACGACAACCAGATCAACATCATCGACACCCCGGGACACGTCGACTTCACCGTCGAGGTGGAGCGCAGCCTGCGCGTGCTCGACGGCGCGGTTGCCGTCTTCGACGGGAAAGAAGGTGTCGAGCCGCAGTCCGAGCAGGTCTGGCGGCAGGCCGACAAGTACGACGTCCCGCGCATCT
>CAZHUU010000152.1:0-11296 GCA_964535335.1 uncultured Mycobacterium sp. | reverse complement strand
CGAAGCTGCGCCACCCGAGCCGCTCGCAGGTCTTGCGCGACTACCTGGACTGAGCGCAACACCCGGTCAGTGTCCTGACTCACCAAGGTAAGCCGGCGGCACCCGCTGTTAGCCGCCGTGCGCGCAATCAGAGGACTTACGTCCCCGAACCTTGGTGCGCGAGTCCCAATCGCGTCCAGGCTGAGGCCAAGCGAATGGTCAGCCGTAGCGGACGGCAGTGCGGGCCAGAAACTCCTGAAAGAACGGCGCCGACTCCGCGGAAACGATCGGCGAGACCAGCACCCGCCACGTCCGCGCCAGCCGGGCGAACAGGTCGTCACCCAGTGCGTCCGACAACAGGTAGCAACCCAGCACGGCGACCAGGATCGCCTCGCTGGCATCATCGGGCGCGACGTCGTCGCTCAGATCCCCTTGGCCCGCAGCCTCTTTGGCATGGGCGACGAACACCGCCGTCCAGTCGCCGTACGCCCGGTTTCCGGCATCGCTGATCTGGCCCAGCGACTGGGCCAGTGAGTTTCCGATGCCGACCAGCTTGTCGGTCCGCATCAGGTGGGCCACCTCGAACGTCGCCACGACCAGACACTGCAGCGCCGACGACGAGAACCGGTCGGCGTCGACGAACGCTTGCTGGAGTCGCGACGCGCCCTCGGCGATGATGGCCTCGGCCACCTGGTCCCTGGACTCGAAGGGTAGTAGAACGCGCCCTTGGTGCTACCTGCCCGCTTGATGATCGCGGACAGGTCGGTGTCGCCGTAGCCCACCTCGTCGAACAGGGCTACCGCAGCGTCGATGATCTTGCCGCGGGTCACCTCTGCTCTGGCCTGGCGCGCCACCATGCCTCCCCTGAGTCGTACCCGCCCGGAACTTATCGCACTCGCAAATAACGTGCGACCCCTCCTCGGGTTAGCGACTTTTTGGCAACACCTATCGAGCCCAAGCCACCGCTACGCGGTACAGGCCAAGGCCTCGGAGATTAGGAGTCCCCGGCTCAAGGGAAGCCGACACCACCGCAGGCGGCGGTTTCCGACTGGAAGGCGGCCGAACTGTGGCTACGAACTGGGGTTCGAATCTTCTCTACGAGGAGTCCCCGGAGCCGCCGGGACGGCTCATTCCTATGACTTTTGCAACCGTTCGGATCGACGTCCTCGCGTATCCCGAACCCTTGTAGAGAAAATATCGAGGTTCCGCATACAACTGGTTAACATCAGTCGGAACGTCCGCAAACGACTCTAGCAGCCGATCTTCGATGAAGAAAGCATTGCAACCCGTGTGGGAATTGCAGCACACTAGACTGTAACCGAAACGTTCGAACAGTTCGATGAAACTGCTCAACGACGCTCCATAGTAATCGTCTGATCCCCATACATGATCGGGATCATACGCGATTTGGAACTTAACTGGCGGAGGAAATTTCGCGTTGTACTCGACGATAAAAAGCTTTGGCTGCATGCCACCCATTAGCAACTTTTCTACGAGATAAATGTCATTTCCGTCGAGGTCAAGGCACATAACATCCACTTGCGTAGCATTGATCTTCTGCATGCAGGACTGGCCCAGTGCGAGAATGTTCTCGGCGGTTATCCATGCCTTTTCGTAAACGAAGCTTGAGTTACCTTCAATCGGAACAATTAGGTCCTGTCCACCCACCCAGAAGCCTTTCCAGCCTAGGGCTGCAAGAATCAAAGTATTGTTCTCTGTACCATCCCCGACACCGAATTCAGCGAAAACCCCTTCATCCAGCTGTCCAATACGCCGCAATATCTCCAGCGTTATTCCATCCTCGTCGCTCTGCGAAAAGCACTTCTTTCCGGCGCGATTGAGCGGGTTGGGATGGTTCTGCTTCATTGTCCGAGAATGATCCAAGAGGATCAGATCCTCAAGCTGCGCAGTCCCCCCGAAGAAATTCGGTGGAGTGAATTGCACACGGATGCTTCTGGCGTTACGCAATGCATTGCGTATGGCCTCTAGGCCGGATTGCTGCCTACGGATCTTCTTCGGCAGCTGCGCATCTTCTGTCGACGGGGAGGTCATCCCAAGAGAGTACAGCCGAGCCTTTCAAATCCCGAACTAATAGCAGAGGCACATCACTAAATAGCCGTCCCGCGGGGAATGGGCACGGCAACCAAGGGGAGGCCATGTCCGAGGAGCGGCACGGGGTGCCGGCCGGCGTCGCCGAGATCGAGCCGTGGGACCCCGACGCCGCCCGCGAGGTGTTCCACGCCGCCACCGCGCACGCTACGTCCTCGAGCCAGACGGCCCTGGCGCTGGGCGGTAAAGGCCGCGCCGCAATCGCTATCGGAGACCCCGATACTGCGAAGAACACCCCGGTGATCGTGCCCGGCACCGGCAGCAGCGTGCGGAGCGGCTGACTGTCCGACCCGCGCACCAGGGCTCGTTGGAGATGCGCTTCGGCATCCCACCGGGGCAGCAGCCGGACACCCGCATCAACAGGTGGTCGCACGGATGCGGACGGGGGGTGGGCCGACGGGCCGACGCCCCCAGGCGGACATATGCCGGAAGGTTATGAACCGGGAGGGTGCCGCCGCCCACATCCGGCACCCGACCCTTACGACGTCAAGGGCGCCGTCCAGATCCATGGCCAGTGCCGCGACATGTCCGATCATCACGACGAGGGCAGGGCCAAGGACGTCACCGCCGACATCGCCTGGGCCGGGTACACGAAAATCGGATGCCCCCCGCACCGGCTTCGCCCTACGGTGACGGCGTGACCCGACGGGTGAACCTCTCCTCCGACTCGCCGTACGAGCCGGTGGTCGGTTATGCCCGGGCGGTCCGCACCGGCGCGTTCATCGCGGTCTCCGGGACCACCGCCCCCGGTCACACCCTTGCCGAACAGACCCGAAATGCGTTGCAGCGCATCGAGGTCGCCGTACGCGACCTGGGCGGCTCGCTCTCCGACGTGGTGCGCATCCGGATGTTCGTGACCGACATCTCCCGATGGCGGGAGATCGGCGCGGTGCATGCCGAGTTCTTCGGCGCGATCCGGCCGGCGGCGACCATGGTCCAGGTGTCCGCGCTCATCGAGCCGGACCTGCTGATCGAGATCGAGGCCGACGCCTATGTGGCCGAGTGAAGGGGCGCGAAGCGGCCGTCCGGTCCGGGAATGTACGGCGTGATCATCACCACAGCGCTGACCGGCAACGAACCGTATAGGTGCGGGAACAGCATGGACTCGGGATCCGTTGGAACACCGTGTTCCCAACGCACCGGCGAGACGAGCCGATCCGGGTCGATGTGCAGCAACACCAGATCGGTACGGCCGGCGAACAGCCGGTTGGCCGGCAGGTGAACCTGCTCCGGGGTGGACAGGTGCACGAACCCGACCTCGCCCAGGGACTCGGGGCAAAGTTCCCCGCCGCTGCGGGCGGCGTGCCAGTCCTGCTGTCCGCACAGGTGGAGTAGGACATCCGGATTCGGGTACATACGACCACACTGCAACACCCGCAACAGGAGGGGGCGTGAGACACGACACAACGTCGAACAGCCCGCGGAACAAGGCCTGAACGCAAAACGTCTGACACAGTAGAGATACGCGACGGCGGCGATGAGCCACCACAGCGCTGAGCACCTTTGGAGGAGCCCATGAACGCAACGCTGACCAGTCCCGAACTGACCCGGGCTGATCGCTGTGACCGTTGCGGAGCAGCGGCCCGCGTGCGCGCCAAGCTCCCCTCCGGCGCGGAGCTGTTGTTCTGCCAGCACCACGCCAACAAACACCAGGCCAAACTGGTCGAACTCGCCGCCGTTCTGGAAGTTCAGCCGGTCGACGCGTAACCACGACTCGCGGGCGCGTCGCTGGGCACGCCCGCCGTCATCGGTAATGCTGGACAGGTCATGACCGACCAGCAGCCACCGCTCCGCCGTCATCATGCGTGGCGCATCGCCCGCAGAACACTGGCGAAAAGCTGGGACGATTCCATCTTCTCCGAGTCGGCGCAGGCCGGCTTCTGGTCGGTGCTGTCGCTGCCGCCCCTGTTGCTCGGCATGCTCGGCAGCCTGGCCTACATCGCGCCGCTGTTCGGCCCGGACACCCTGGCTACCATCGAGAAGCAGCTGATCAGCACGGCGGGCAGCTTCTTCTCCACCAACATCGTCACCGAGATCATCGCGCCCACCATCAATGACATCGTTCAGGGCGCCCGCGGCGAGGTGGTCTCGCTGGGCTTCGTCATCAGCCTGTGGGCCGGGTCCTCGGCCATCTCGGCGTTCGTCGACTCGGTGGTCGAGGCCCACGACCAGACGCCGCTGCGCCACCCGGTCCGGCAGCGGTTGTTCGCCCTCGGGCTCTACATGGTGATGCTGGTGGTGGTGATCACGGCGGCACCGTTCGTGGCGCTGGGTCCGCGCAAGGTCTCCGAATACATCCCGGACAGCTGGGACAACGTGCTGCGCTACGGCTACTTCCCGCTGCTGGTGCTCGGTCTGGTCCTGGCGGTGACGGTCCTCTACCGGGTATCGCTGCCGCGGCCGTTGCCGACGCACCGGCTGATCTGGGGCGCGATCCTGGCCACCACGGTCTTCGTCGTGGCGACGGTGGGACTGCGGATCTATCTGAGCTACATCACCCGCACCGGCTACACCTACGGTGCGCTGGCCACCCCGATCGCCTTTCTGCTGTTCGCGTTCTTCCTGGGCTTCGCCATCATGATCGGCGCCGAACTCAACGCCGCGATCGACGAGGAGTGGCCGGCGCCGATCCCGCGGGGCCACAAGTTGCGCACCTGGCTGCAGTACAAGGTGCGGTCGTTGCACACGCGGGAAGCCCGCGGCCCGCAGCCAGCGCCACCGGACAACCGTGAGGAGAACGAGCCGGTGCCGTCGGCTCCGGTCAGCCCTTCTTGAGGGTCTCGTAGATCCGCTTGCAGTCGGGGCAGACGGGCGAGCCAGGCTTGGCCGATCGCGTGACCGGGAACACCTCGCCGCACAAGGCCACCACGTGGGTGCCCATCACCGCGCTCTCGGCGATCTTGTCCTTCTTGACGTAGTGGAAGTACTTCTGGGCGTCGCCATCGGTCCCGTCGTCGACTCGTTCGTCGGCATCGGTGCGTTCGATCGTCTGGGTCTGCATGACCCATATTGTGCCCGGTCAGACAGACGTAAGAAACCAGAGGTTCCATGGCGCCGTAGATGTGGAACAGTGGGGGTATGAAGCGGGAGCTCGGTTTCGACGACGAGGGTCGGCCGGTGCTGATCACCGCCGCGGCTCCCGCCTACGAGGAGCAGCACCGCGCGCGGGTCCGCAAGTACCTGACGATCATGTCGTTCCGCATCCCCGCCCTCATCCTGGCCGCCATCGCCTACGGCATCTGGCACAACGGCCTGCTCTCGCTCGCGATCGTCGCGGTGTCGATCCCGCTGCCGTGGATCGCGGTGCTGATCGCCAACGACCGCCCGCCGCGGCGGGCCGAGGAGCCGCGCCGCTTCGAGAACGCCCCCCGGCACACACCGCTGTTCCCGCGCGCGGAGCGGCCGGCGCTGGAGATGCGGGTCAACGCGACCGCGCAACCGCAGGCGACCCATGTGGTCGACGACGGTTCCCGCTGAGCGCCGTCGCGCCCAATTCTCAGCCGATTCTCAGATCGTCTCGGTATTTGTGCACGTCAGAGGGTGTGAGATGACGGTCGCCTGGGAACTCTTTGCTACTGACGGACGTTGGACGTCTTGACAGCTTGGAGCGATCAGGAGGCCACCCATGGCAAACGCCACCACCACCCGGATCGACAGTGATCTGGACGCGCAGAGTCCAGCAGCCGACCTGGTGCGCGTGTATCTGAACGGCATCGGCAAGACCGCTCTGCTGACCGCCGCCGACGAGGTGGAGTTGGCCAAGCGGATCGAGGCCGGCCTGTACGCCCAGCACCTGCTGGCCACCCGCAAGCGGATGAGCGAGAACCGCAAGCGTGATCTGGCGATCGTGGTGCGCGATGGCCAGGCCGCGCGTAGCCATCTGCTGGAAGCCAATCTGCGCCTGGTGGTTTCGCTGGCCAAGCGCTACACCGGGCGCGGCATGCCGCTGCTGGATCTGATTCAGGAGGGCAACCTCGGCCTGATTCGCGCGATGGAGAAGTTCGACTACACAAAGGGATTCAAGTTCTCCACCTACGCCACCTGGTGGATCCGGCAGGCCATCACCCGCGGCATGGCCGACCAGAGCCGCACCATCCGGCTGCCCGTCCATCTCGTCGAGCAGGTCAACAAGCTGGCCCGGATCAAGCGGGAGATGCACCAGAACCTCGGCCGCGAGGCCACCGACGACGAGCTCGCCGAGGAGTCGGGCATCCCGGTGGAGAAGATCAACGATCTGCTGGAGCACAGCCGGGACCCGGTGAGCCTGGACATGCCGGTCGGCAGTGACGAGGAGGCCCCGCTGGGCGACTTCATCGAGGACGCCGAGGCGATGTCGGCCGAGAACGCGGTGATCTCCGAACTGCTGCACACCGACATCCGCCACGTGCTGGCCACCCTCGACGAGCGCGAGCAGCAGGTGATCCGGTTGCGGTTCGGCCTCGACGACGGGCAGCCCCGCACCCTCGACCAGATCGGCAAGCTGTTCGGGCTGTCGCGCGAGCGGGTGCGGCAGATCGAGCGTGAGGTGATGGCCAAGCTGCGCAACGGCGAGCGCGCCGACCGCCTGCGGTCCTACGCCAGCTGAGCGCACGCGGCAGCTGACGACCACGAGGTATGCCCGCCGGATGATTTCCGGCGGGCATACCGCCGTCGCCGGCCGGTGTTGTTCGACCGTTCGCCCAGCTAGGCAAGTAGACTCGGCGTCGAACGAAGGGTGACCTATGAACGATCTGGTCGATACCACCGAGATGTACCTGCGGACGATCTACGACCTCGAGGAGGAGGGCGTGGTTCCGCTGCGGGCCCGCATCGCCGAGCGGCTCGAGCAGAGTGGACCGACCGTGAGCCAGACCGTCTCGCGCATGGAGCGCGACGGGCTGCTGCACGTGGCCGGTGATCGGCACCTCGAGCTCACCGAGAAGGGCCGTTCGTTGGCGGTCTCGGTGATGCGCAAGCACCGGCTCGCCGAGCGGCTGCTGGTCGACGTGATCGGCCTGCCCTGGGAGGAAGTCCACGCCGAGGCCTGCCGGTGGGAGCACGTGATGAGCGAGGACGTCGAGCGCAGGCTGGTGGCGGTCCTCGAAAACCCCACGGTGTCCCCCTTCGGCAACCCGATTCCCGGCCTTGCGCTGCTCGGCCTGGACGCCATGCAGGCGCGCCAGGACGCCAACCTGGTCCGGCTGACCGAACTGCCGGCGGGCTCGCCCGTCGCGGTGGTGGTGCGGCAGCTCACCGAGCACGTGCAGGGCGATGTGTCGCTGATCAGCCGGCTCAAGGAGGCCGGGGTGGTGCCCAATGCCCGGGTGCAGGTCGAATCCAACCCGGACGGCGGGGTCACCATCATCAACGCCGGCCACGAGAACGTCGACCTGCCCCACGAGATGGCCCACGCGGTGAAGGTGGAGAAGGTCTAGCACCACACCACGCGACCCCGGCTACACCGCACGGCGCCCGAACGCCTGCCGGGGCGGCAGCCGCACCCCCAGCCGCCTGGCCAGCCGGTACCCGGTGCCGGCGAGTTCGCGGATCTGCTCCGGGCGCATCCCGGACTGCAGGGCGGTGTCGAGCATGCCGGCCATCCGATGCTTGGGGTCAGCGCGCAGCGCCGCCTCCAGTGACAACCCGGCCAGCGGGCCGTCACCGCGGGCGTGCGCCGAGAAAGCCAACAGCACAAGGGCTTCCACCCGCCACGGCACGGGCAGGGTGCGGGCCAGCAGCGCCCACAACGTCTCGACCTGCCCGGCGCGAGCGCCGACGGCCAGCGCGTAGAGCGTGTCGCGCACAACGACGTCGGTGAGCGCGCATGCCACCGCCGCCACCTCCGCGTCGCTCAGTGTGCCGCCCTCGGCTACCCGGGCCGCCGCCGCCATCGCGTCCTGCACATCGCGCCGCGCGCGGCCGTCCGGGTCGGCCTGGCGGTCCTGCTCGCGCCGCCCGGCGTGCTCGTCGATGCCCGCAGCCAGTGCGGCGGCGCGACCCGGATCGGCGACGGCGATGACGGCCACCAGGTCGGCGCGCCGGGCGTAAAGCCGGCGACCGTCGAGCACCGCAGCGGCGGCCAGCGGCGAGGCGTTCGGGTCCTCCACCGCTCCCCTGGTGCCGCACCCGTCGGCGCAGTGCCAGGTGCCGCCGGCTTCGACCCGGTCGACCACGTGGCAGGCGGCCAGCTCCATCCCCTGCTCGGCCAGCGCGGCGGCAAGGGCGCGGCAGAGTTCCCGGTGATCGTCATTGCAGATCGGGCACAGCGCACCCTCGGCGTCGACGATGACAGCCACGAACACCTCAGCGTCGGAGGCGGCCGCCAGTTCGGCGAGGTGCTCGAGGTTGTCGATGAGCCCGTCGGACAGGTCGATGCGCATCACCGCACCCAGCTGCCAGCGCTCCAACGAGACGAGAACCAGGGATTTCTCCGGGACGAAGCCCAGCACGGCGGGCAGGGCGGCGATCAGGGCGCCCGGGCGGTTGAGACGGAAGTCGGGACGGTGTGTGGTCATGGACCGACGCTGTCAAGGACCCCCGTCGTCCCGGCGGCGCCGACCCCGCCGCCGCACCACGAGTGTGGATGAACCCGCGGCTGTGGAGGGCCGGACGGCAGTGACAATGTTCACGCGGTATTGGGCCCGTCAGCATGCGAGATCAGGCAAACCGGCGTACACCTTTTCCTCATGGGTTTGGAATACGACCTCGTCGTGATCGGCTCGGGGCCCGGCGGGCAGAAGGCCGCGATCGCCGCCGCCAAGCTGGGCAAGTCGGTGGCCATCATCGAGCGTGGCCGGATGCTCGGCGGGGTCTGCGTCAACACCGGGACGATCCCGTCGAAGACGCTGCGCGAGGCCGTGCTCTACCTCACCGGGATGAGCCAGCGCGAACTGTACGGCGCGAGCTACCGGGTCAAGGACAAGATCACCCCCGCCGACCTGCTGGCGCGCACCCAGCACGTGATCGGCAAGGAGGTCGACGTGGTGCGCAACCAGCTGATGCGCAACGGCATCGAACTCTACGAAGGGCACGGCCGGTTCCTCGACGACCACACCGTCCTTGTCGAGGACAACACCCGTGCCGAGCGGATCGAGGTCACCGCCCACCACGTCATCATCGCCACCGGCACCAAACCGGCCCGGCCCGCCGGGGTCGAGTTCGACGAGAACCGGGTGCTGGACTCCGACGGCATTCTCGACCTCAAGTCCATCCCGGGCTCGATGGTGGTGGTGGGCGCCGGGGTGATCGGCATCGAGTACGCCTCGATGTTCGCCGCCCTGGGCACCAAGGTGACCGTTGTCGAGAAGCGCGAGACGATGCTCGACTTCTGTGACCGGGAGATCGTCGAGGCACTCAGCTTCCACCTGCGCGACCTGGCGGTGACGTTCCGATTCGGCGAGGAGGTCACCGCCGTCGACGTCGGCTCCGCGGGCACCGTCACGACCCTGCGCAGCGGTAAGCAGATCCCCGCCGAGACGGTGATGTACTCCGCCGGAAGGCAGGGCCAGACCGACCAGCTCGACCTGGCCAACGCCGGCCTGGAATCCGACGACCGCGGACGGATTTTCGTCGACGACAAGACGTTTCAGACCAAGGTCGACCACATCTACGCCGTGGGCGACGTCATCGGCTTCCCCGCTCTGGCGGCCACCTCGATGGAGCAGGGCCGGCTGGCCGCCTACCACGCCTTTGGCGAGCCCACCGCGGGCATCACCGCGCTGCAGCCGATCGGCATCTACTCCATCCCCGAGGTGTCCTACGTGGGGGCCACCGAGGTCGAACTCACCAAGGACGCGGTGCCCTACGAGGTCGGGGTGTCGCGCTACCGGGAACTCGCGCGCGGCCAGATCGCCGGCGACTCCTACGGGATGCTCAAGCTATTGGTGTCCACCGAGGACCTGACGCTGCTCGGGGTCCACATCTTCGGCACCAACGCCACCGAGATGGTCCACATCGGCCAGGCCGTGATGGGTTGCGGCGGCACGGTCGAGTACCTGGTCGACGCGGTCTTCAACTACCCCACGTTCTCGGAGGCCTACAAGGTGGCCGCGCTGGACGTGATGAACAAGATGCGGGCGCTGAACCAGTTCCGCACCTAGTCAGCACTGTTCGGCGAACGTGTCCGGCGGGGCGTCCCCCGGCCCGCCCGCCTCGGCCCGGGCCAGCAGCTCCGCGGTGCGCTCGTCGAAGCGCGGTGTGAACGACACGCTGTCGTCGCATCCGCCACCGTCCAGACCGCCGACCACACCCACCGCCGCGGGTCCGCTGATCCACGGTGCCCCGCTGGTGCCGTCGACCAGTCCGCCACACCGCAACGACGGGTAGCCCCTGGCGGACGGCCCGGTGACCGATCGGCAGCCGACCGGGGTGCCCCCGACACCCAGCGGGTAGCCGGTGATCGTCACGTCGGCGCCCTCGGCCGGTGCCGTCCCCAGCACCAGGGCCCCGCCCGCCACCGCCTCAACCTTGCCGCCGGCCGGCCTGTTGACCCGGGCGAAGGCGTAGTCGGCGGCCGGATCCTGGTCCTTCACCCAGCGTGGGTCGAGGTAGACGGCGTCGATGTGCCAGACGTCCGCCGGGTTGCTGCGACCGTCGAAGCCGGGCACGAACGTCGCCGGATACTGCGCCGCCAGGCAGTGCGCCGCCGTCAGGACCAGGTCACCGGGGGCGGAGTGCACCACCGCGCCGGTGCAGGTGTGGGTGTCGGTGCCGCCGAGGAACACCGCCCCGACGGCGGGCATCGGCGGAACCGGCCGCGCGGTCGGCGGGGTCGGCGGGGGTGGCGGCGGCTGCGGAGCGCGTTGGCAGCCGACGGCCAGCCCGATGGCCGCCGCGAGGGCCATCGTGGTCACCGGCACCGCCGCTACCCGCATGAACGACGATGATGCCGCACACGGCGCCCCGATCCCCGCGGATGCGTCAACCGGAGCCGGGAACGGCGGCGGCGCCGGCGGCGTTGACCGAACACGGGCGGTTGAGATCGGCGCCCGCGGCAATGTGAGAGACACTGTTGGCAACGGTGGCTGACGCCGACGAGTGTCCAGCACCGGAGAGGAGGTCGAACGCAATGGCTGACGAGGATGCAGCGCACTACCAGCCCGAGCCGACCGGGATGTACGAGCTGGAGTTCCCGGCACCCCAGTTGTCGTCCGACGACGGCCGCGGCCCGGTGATGATCCACGCGCTAGAGGGCTTCTCCGACGCCGGGCACGCCATCCGGCTGGCCGCC
>CAZHUU010000151.1:9503-11354 GCA_964535335.1 uncultured Mycobacterium sp. | reverse complement strand
CTGAACGCGAAGGACCGCAGCGGCTCGTGGTGGCGCTCGCGGCCGCCGCGGTCGCGGGAGCTCCACTCCCGGTTGAGCACGTAGGAGGCGATGACGGCGACGATGCCGGAGATGACCTTGGCGGTGACCGGCTTGGGCTCGAGGATCGTCAGCTTCAGGGTGTAAAAGATCGCCGAGTCGATGACGAACGTCGTGGCGCCGACGATCGCGAACTTGATGAGTTCGTGATGCCGCTCGGCGAAAGGCCGGATCGGTCGGGGCAACCGAGCGATCGTGGCATCAGCGAAAGACACAAGGGAGAAGTCTACGGAAGCGGCCGCAAGTGTGCGTAGTTCCGCAGGTCTGACACCATGATGGCCGTGCCCAACACCGTCAAGCCCCCGATCGTCGCGATGGTCGGTGGCGGGCAGCTGGCCCGGATGACCCACCAGGCGGCGATCGCCCTCGGTCAGAGCCTGCGGGTGCTCGCGGCGAGCCCGGACGACCCGGCAGCCCAGGTGAGCCCCGACGTGGTGATCGGTGAGCACACCGACCTCGTTGCCCTGCGCCGCGCGGCGACCGGCAGCGCCGCGCTGACCTTCGACCACGAGCACGTGCCGACCGCCATGCTCGAGACCCTGGTGGCCGAGGGGGTGAACGTCGCCCCGCCCCCGACGGCGCTGGTGCACGCCCAGGACAAGCTGGTGATGCGCAGGCGGCTGTCGGCGCTGGGCGCCCCGGTGCCCCGGTTCACCGCGGTCGACTCCGTCTCCGATGTCGACGCCTTCGCGGCCGATATCGGTGGTCCGGTGGTGGTCAAGACGGTGCGCGGCGGCTACGACGGCCGCGGGGTGGTGCTGACCCGCGATCTGGCACACGCCCGCGAGGTGGTGGGCGGCTACCTGGCCGACGGGGCGGCGGTGCTGCTCGAGGAGCGGGTCTCGATGCGCCGAGAGCTGTCGGCCCTGGTGGCCCGCTCGCCGTTCGGGCAGGGGGCGGGCTGGCCGGTGGTGGGGCCCGTGCAGCGCGACGGCGTCGGCGTCACCGTGCTGGCACCGGCCCCCGGGCTGTCCGAGGAACTGGCCGCCGAGGCCGAACAGCTCGGGCTGCGGCTGGCCGACGAGCTGGGCGTGGTCGGGGTGCTGGCGGTCGAGCTGTTCGAGACCACCGACGGCACGCTGCTGGTCAACGAGCTGGCGATGCGACCGCACAACTCCGGGCACTGGACCATGAACGGGGCCGTCACCAGCCAGTTCGAGCAGCACCTCCGGGCCGTCCTGGACTACCCGCTCGGTGTCACCCGGGCGATCGCCCCGGTGACCGTGATGGCCAACGTGCTCGGGGCGCCACAGACACCGGCCATGGCGATGGACGAGCGGCTACACCATCTGTTCGGCCGGATTCCCGATGCGCACGTCCACCTCTACGGCAAGGGCGAGCGGGCCGGGCGCAAGATCGGCCACGTGAACATCCTCGGCGGCGAGGGCTCCGGCGTCGGGTTCGTTCGTGAACGGGCCGAACGAGCGGCACACTGGTTGTCGCACGCAGTGTGGAGCGACGGATGGGACGGGCATGCCTGACACACCGCTGGTGGGCCTGATCATGGGCAGCGACAGCGACTGGCCGGTGATGCAGGCCGCCGCCGAGGCGCTGGCCGAGTTCGACGTGCCGTTCGAGGTGGGCGTGGTCTCGGCGCACCGCACCCCGGGCCGGATGCTGGACTACGCGCGCGGCGCGGCGGCCCGCGACATCCGAGTGATCATCGCCGGGGCCGGCGGGGCGGCTCACCTGCCCGGCATGGTGGCCTCGGCCACCCCGCTGCCGGTGATCGGGGTGCCGGTGCCGCTGGCCAAGCTGGACGGGATGGACTCG
>CAZHUU010000151.1:447-9493 GCA_964535335.1 uncultured Mycobacterium sp. | reverse complement strand
CCAGGTCAATGCCGGGCTGCTGGCGGTCCGGATCCTGGCCGCCTCGGATCCGGGCCTGCGCGCCCGGATGGAGGACTTTCAGCGGGACCTCGAGGCGCAGGTGCTGGCGAAGGACCGCGCGTTGCGGGAGCAATTACTCGGTGAATGATCTCGCGGGTAATGTTACCGGCGAGTAGCAAGGAGGCTGGGATGGCTGGTTGGACTGGCGATTCGTCGTTCGACGTGTTCAAGTTGCCCGAGGAGCACGACGAGTTGCGGGCGGCGATCCGCGCGTTGGCCGAGAGGGAGATCGCTCCGTACGCCGCCGACGTCGACCAGAACGCGCGGTTCCCGCAGGAGGCCCTCGATGCGCTGAACGCGTCGGGCTTCAACGCGGTGCACGTGCCCGAGGAGTACGGAGGCCAGGGCGCCGATTCGGTGGCGGCCTGCATCGTCATCGAGGAGGTGGCCCGCGTCGACGCGTCGGCCTCGCTGATCCCGGCGGTCAACAAGCTCGGCACCATGGGCCTGATCATGCGCGGGTCGGATGAGCTGAAGAAGAAGGTGCTGCCCACGATCGCGTCGGGGAATGGGCTGGCCTCCTACGCGCTGTCCGAGCGCGAGGCCGGCAGCGACGCCGCCGCGATGCGTACCCGCGCCAAGGCGGACGGCGACGACTGGATCATCAACGGCTCCAAGTGCTGGATCACCAACGGCGGCAAGTCGTCGTGGTACACGGTGATGGTGGTCACCGATCCGGACAAGGGCGCCAACGGGATCTCGGCGTTCATGGTGCACGAGGACGACGAGGGCTTCTCGGTGGGGCCCAAGGAGCGCAAGCTCGGCATCAAGGGTTCGCCGACCACCGAGCTGTACTTCGAGAACTGCCGCATTCCGGGCGACCGGATCATCGGAAAGCCGGGCACCGGGTTCAAGACCGCGCTGGCCACCCTCGACCACACCCGTCCGACCATCGGCGCCCAGGCCGTCGGTATCGCGCAGGGCGCGCTGGACGCCGCGATCGCCTACACCAAGGAGCGCAAGCAGTTCCGCCGTCCGGTCGCCAGCAACCAGGGTGTGCAGTTCATGCTCGCCGACATGGCGATGAAGGTGGAGGCCGCCCGGCTGATGGTGTACTCGGCGGCGGCTCGTGCCGAGCGCGGCGAACGCAACCTCGGGTTCATCTCGGCGGCGTCGAAGTGCTTCGCCTCCGATGTGGCGATGGAGGTCACCACCGACGCCGTCCAGCTCTTCGGCGGCGCGGGCTACACCATCGACTTCCCGGTGGAGCGGATGATGCGCGACGCCAAGATCACCCAGATCTACGAGGGCACCAACCAGATTCAGCGGGTCGTGATGTCCCGCGCGTTGCTGCACTGACCTAGCTCGAGTGCCGCAGGTGGGTGATGTCGCCTGCCGAGACGGTCACCACCTCGGTGTCGGTGTCGATGAGCAATCGACCGCATCCGTCGACTTCGGTTGCGGTGCCGATGATTTCATGATCGCCCGGCAGGATCGCCCGCACCCGGCTGCCGATGGACAGGCTTCGCGTGCGGTAGTCCTCGACCAGGGTCCGGTCGGGGCCGGGGGTGCGTTGCCAGCGGTCGATCCGCGCGGTCAGCTGGTCCAGGATCGCGATGGCCAGGGTGTCACGGTCGAGTGTCTCGCTGCCCAGCATCAGCAGTGAGGTGGCGCGCGGATCCGGGGCCTCGTCGGCGGTGAGCGTGACGTTGAGGCCGAGGCCGACCACGATCACCGGGTCCGGGGCGGCCACCTCGGCGAGGATCCCGGCCAGCTTGCCGGTGCCGACCAGAATGTCGTTGGGCCACTTGACTCCTGCCTCGATGCCGGTCGTTGTGCGGACCGTGTCGACGAGCGCCACCCCGGTCAGTAGCGGCAGCCAGCCCCAGGCCGACGGCGGCACGCCCGCGGCGCTGACGCCGACGGACAACGCGATCTGCGAGCGGGGCGGCGCCGACCAACTGCGGCCGTTGCGGCCGCGGCCCGCGCTCTGATGTTCGGCGAGCAGCGCCGCGCCGACGATGTCCGCACCGGCGGCGTGCCGGGCCAGCAGGTCGGCATTGGTCGAACCGGTGGCCTCGACCACCTCGATCCGCCAGTTGCCGTGGGTGGCGGGCAGGTCAAGTGGTGGGCGTCGCATGAATGGGCAATTTACTGAACACCAGGGTGAGCCGGAGCGGGCCGATCCGGGTGCGGAGTTCTTGGTAGGTGCGGGCCCGCAGTTCGTCCTGCTCGTCGACGGACATCTCGCCGGTGTAGTTGACCCGCAGGTCCACCTCGGTGGTCTTGCCGCGGGCGATGGCCAGCGCGTCGACGAGGGTCAGTTCATGGGTGAGTTCGTGCTGATGCTCCGCGGAAACGGCGGCGATCGCGGCCTTCACCGCCTCGTCGAGGGCCGGGTCGGAGCGGCGGCCGGAAAGACGGCCGAACTCCAGCCGGATCTGGCGGACCGGTTCGCCCACCAGGAGGATGCACAGGATCAGCACGATGATGCTGTCCGCGATGTCCTTGATGTTGAACCGCTCCGAGGTCAGGAAGGTGCCCTCCGGGAGCACCGCGACCAGGATCAGCGAGGCGCAGATGCCGCCGCTGATGAACGCCTCCATCTTGGCGGCGGTGGCTTCCACTTTCAGTAGCGCCGACGCCCCGCCGACGGAGCGGTTGTTGCGGTCGTGGTTCCACTTCAGGCCGAAGCAGATCAACACACACACCGCGGTGTAGATCGCGGCCAGGCCGAAATCCGGCTCACTGCCTTCGCGGGTGATCAGGTAGTCGCCGACCTTGACCAGGTTGGTGATCAGGCCGACGATCACGACACCGAGGATCATCAGCGAGCGGAACAGTGCGTAGAAGTTCTCCAAAGCCAGTCGTCCGTAGGGACTTTCGACGTCGGCGGGCTGGGTCGAGGTGACCGCCAGCCGTGCGGCGATGAATGCCGCCGCCGCATTGATCAGCGAGATGACACCGTCCAGCTGGGTGGCCGATACCCGGGTGATCGCGTAAACCGCGAAGCCGAGCACGGCCAGACCCAGCATGGTGAACATGTAGGTGTACAGGCTGCGCCGCTCGGCCCGCAGGACCGCGGCCTCCGACGCCACTGACATGGGCGTCAGCCTACGATGCTCAGCCCCCGGGGCAGATGAGCGGCCCGAGGATCGCCAGGCACTGCTCGCGGGTGCTGATGATGGCCGACGGCGGGGGTGGCGGCGGTGGGGGCGGAGCCTCGCCCTCGAAGATGTTCTGCGCGACGTTGCCCTGGCCGAAGTAGACGTACCAGTAGGTGTGGCAGAGGTTGTTGTCCCAGACCACCGGGTTGGTGACGTGGTTGCCGGTCTGCACCGGCGGGTCGCCGGGGCACCAACGGCACGGGCCACTCGGATTGTCCGGGGGGCAACCGGGCCACGCCCCGCTCAGCGGCAGCGGTGCGGGACGCGCCTCGGCGGTACCCGAGGTGGCGAACCCCAGTGTGGTGAGCGCGGCCGCGGCCGAGAGCAGCGAACCGGTGATGCGCGGTGCCTTCTTCATGGTTCCCATCCAACCGCCGCGGCGTGCCTACCGATCCCAAGAAGTTAGTGCCGGTCCAGTGTCCGGTGGCCCATATCGACGCAATGTGGCGATCCGGACAGCCTTGCCGCCGTGACTCCCGCCACGAAGCTCCTGTGGCGGATCGACCCGAGGTGAGCGATGGCGGCAGCGGACACCACTGTGATCGTCGAGTCCCGACCACATCCCGTCCACATCGATACGCGCCGAACCGCGGTCATCGTGGTGGACATGCAGAACGACTTCGGCGCGGCGGCGGGCATGTTCGCCCGGGCCGGCATCGACATCTCCGGCATTCGCGCGGCCATCACCCCGACCGTGCGGGTGCTCACCGCCGCGCGGCGGCCTTTTCGACCCGACCTCTCCGACGCCGGCGCTCCGGATGCCCCCAATTGGCTCAAGCATCTGCCGTTCGGGGTGGGTGATCCGACCACGGCACCGGATGGAGCCCCTTCCCGAATCCTCATCCGCGACATGTGGAACACCGACATCGTGCCGGAGCTTGCGCCGCATCCCGACGACATCGTGGTCTACAAGCACCGGTTCAGCGGTTTCTACGAAACAGAGTTGGACGCAATCCTGCGGAGCCGCTCGATCGACAGCCTGATCGTCACGGGCTGCACCACCAGCGTCAGGATCGAGGCGACGGTGCGCGACGCGATGTACCGGGACTACCGATGTGTGGTTCTGGAGGATTGGACGGCCGAACCGGTCGGCAATGGCTTCTCGCGCAGCAACCATGACGCCTCCGTGCTGCTGATCGAGATGCTGTTCGGCTGGGTTTCGACCTCGGCAACCCTCATCAGCGCCCTGGCATTGTGACTACGTTCGGCCAACACCCGCCGGTGTCGGTCGCTGGCGCGGGTGCGCCGCCGGGTGGGCATCATCACGCTCCGGTGCGGTGAGTATTGCTTGCGGCGAACCACATTCAGCCGCCCGGTGGGAACACTGAGCGCCGGAACGAGCAGCGCGCTGCCCGGTACGGTGCGGTAGGTCTGGCCGGACGGCGACGTCCACACCACGGTGCCGTCGGGTGCCTGCTCGTCCCGCCAACCTGCCGGGCCGGACCAGAACGTCTTGACCAAGTGATGTTTTCGGCACAGGCACTTGAGGTTCGAGGCGTGCGTCGGGCCGCCGAGGCCGTAGGGGATCGTGTGGTCGACATCGCAGATGTCGGCGGGCGCGTCGCAACCGGGAAAGCGGCAGGTGAGGTCGCGACAGCGGACGAAGTCGGCCAATTTCATCGACGGTCGGTAGCGGGGCTCGGGTGCTGAGTCACCGGGATGGATCACCGGTCTGAGCTCGGCGATGCCACGGGCGGCCAGATCGGCGAGCTCGGTCGCCGAGATCGCCCCACCGCCCAGCACCAGGCCAGAAGCGGGCCCCGGACCCGTTGGAGCTGAGGCCTTCTCGGTGAACGCATCGCGCAGGATCTCGACCAGACGCTCCCGGCTGGTGATGAATTCGGCGGTGTCGTCCTCGGGCCGGGTGCCGTGTGCCGCGGTGGCGTCGGCATTCTCGAGCGTTTCCCCCCCGGTAACCACGTGCACGACAATGGAAGGCGGCGAGTCGTTCTCCGCAGCAGCGCATTCGGCCGATCCGCAGGCACATGTCAGCGCGCTCTGTCCGGCCGCCAAGGCACCCAAGGCGTCGGCACGCCGTTGCTCGGGATCGCGCGGATCCTCGTCGCAGACGGTTCTGGCCATCGCGGTCAACCGCCGCTCGAGCAGGGTCGCATCGGCGGTGAGCAGCGTGCCGGTGAGGTAGGCCACCTTGCTGCCGTGCTTGATGTCGACGTATCGAGAGCGGACCGACGATTCCGTGCGCCGGCGCGCCTCCGGATCATGGCGCTCGACGATGCGGTCGATGGCGAGCTGGGTCTTGTACATCGACAATCCGCCCCAGGTGCGGATCGTGTCGGCCAGCTCGGCGTCGATCGCCGCCATGACGGCCGGCTCCACCGCCAGCAGGGTCCGGGTGACGATCATCCGGACCGTTCGGAAGTCGATGTCACCGGCGGCGAAGATGGCGGCCACCCGGGGCAGCCGCTCGTGCAGGCAGACCGCGTTGTGCAGCAGCGAATCGGCGGCGCCTGAGGTGATCGACTGGGCCGCCGCGATCTCGGCGGTGACCGCCGCCCAGGGATCGATGCGCCAGAGGTCGCGGCCCTTGCCGTCCTGGACGGTGACTTCGCGGCGCCGATAGAGTTCGGCCACGGCCGCCAGCCGGCGCGCGCAGGCGATGTTCTCCGAGCAGGCCGAGGTGGCGATGGCCGCCACCACGGCCGCGGTATCCAAAGTCTCGAACATGTGTTCGATATTTCCACGGGGGTGTGAGATCTTCCAGCCGCCAAAGCGGACCTGTGGATGAAATCCGGTCTGTGGATAAGCTGCGCAGATGCGCCGTCGCCGGTTCCTGCAGGCCGCCGGGCTGTCGGCCGTCGCACTGGCGGCGGCGTGCGATCGCCGGCCCACCACCCAACGGGGGCAGGTGATCGTCGTCGGCGCGGGCGTCGCCGGCCTCGCGGCCGCCCACACCCTGGCCGAGCGGGGCCTCGATGTGGTGGTGCTCGAGGCACGCGACCGAATCGGCGGCCGAATCTGGACCAGCCAGTGGTCGAACGCCGCGATCGATCTCGGCGCGTCCTGGATCCACGGCATCGAGCACAACCCCATCGCCGAGCTCGCCCGCACCATCGGGGCCCGCACGGTGGCGACGAGCTACGCCAACAGCACCGACTACGGCGCCGACGGAACGCCCATCGGCGAGGCCACCGCCGCGGCACTCAAGCGGTGGCAGCAGGTGATCGCCGGCGCCCTCCACGACGCCCAGGACGACCACGTGGCCGACGAGTCGCTGCGGACGGTGGCGGAGCGCGCGGTGAACTGGCCGGCGCTGCCCGAGGCCGAACAGGCGCTGGTCGCAACCGTGCTCAACGAGTACGAACAGGAATACGCCGGCAGCACAACGGAACTCTCGAGCCAGTACTTCGACGACGACAAGGAACTCGAGGGTGACGACGTGCTCTTCCCGGCCGGGTACGGTGCGATCACCGACCACCTCGCCAAGGGACTGACCATCCGCACCGGCGTGGTGGTCAATCGGATCGACTGGGACGACAAGGGTGTCACCGTCACCGCAGGCCCCCGCGCGTTCGCCGGTGATCAGGTCGTGGTCACCCTGCCGCTCGGTGTACTGCAGAGTGGCGCAGTCGAATTCGGCCAGAAGCTCCCCACCGACACGACCACCGCGATCGCCAAACTCGGGATGGGCCTGCTGGACAAGTGCTTCCTGCGGTTCCCCGCTCAGTTCTGGCCCGACACCGACTGGCTCACCTACATACCGAGCGCGGACAGGGCGGGACAATGGGCCCAGTGGGTCAACTACGCCAAGACCGCGGATCAGCCAATCCTGCTCGGTTTCAACGCCGCCGATTTCGGCCGAACCGTCGAAACCTGGTCCGACGACGGCATCGTCGAGAGCGCCATGGCAACCCTGCGCACCATCTACGGCCCCGACATCCCAGCACCCCTCGATCATCGGATCACCCGGTGGGCGTCGGACCCGTACGCCATGGGCTCGTATTCGTTCAACAAGGTCGGCTCCACCCCCGGGATGCGCGACCACCTCGCCGCCGCCGTCGACGGCCGCGTCCACTTCGCCGGCGAAGCCACCGACCGGCATTCATTCGGCACCGTCCACGGTGCCTACAACTCCGGGCTGCGCGTCGCCGATCAGATCAGCGGCTGAGATCCCGCGTCACCTTCTCGGTGATCCGGCGCCGATCCAGCAGTGCGGCATCGGGATTGGCCACCTGAACCAGCGACGCACCGGCGGCGAACACGGCCAGCAGGTTGTCGACGACCTCGTCCGGCGTGGACCATGTCGCCCAGGACAGCACCCGATCACCCGTCGTGATTCCCTGCGCCTCGGCACGGCCCAGCGCGGAAGCCAGGACATCGTCGGTCGAGCGACCCGCCAGTGCCGGGCCCGGGTGCCGTTCCGGGACAACCTGATCGCCGTGCACCCGGACGGCGGTCGCGTAATCCGTCACACCGACGGGCAGATCCGGGGCGGGCTTGCCGAACGGGTCCAGCGACAGCACCGCCACCTCACCGCCCGCGACGGCCTCGTCGGCCTCGTCCAGTCGGGATGCGGTGCAGAGGGCCACATCTGAGGTGCCGGACAGCACAACCTCGGCCCCGATCCACCACACCCCGAACAGCACCGCCGCGGTCTGCCAATGCGCCGGCAGCATCACCGCCACCGAACTGCCCGGCCCGCAACCCAATTCCTCGCGCAGCAGGTTGGCGGTCTTGGCGGCCCAGTTCGCCAGCGTCACCGTTGACAGTTCGATCCGCTCTCCGGTGGCGTCGTCGTAGTAGGTGATACGCGGCCCCATCGGGTCGGCGCGCAGCAACGGATCCAGAACGGCGTCGGTCAGATTCATCAGTTGACGCACTTGGGGTCATCGGACCCCGCGGTGATCACCGGCGACGGCGGCGGCGGGGTGGCATCCCCGGCCTGCCCCGCGGCCTGACTCACCGTAGCCGCGGTGGGCAGGCTGCCCTCGAGGCCGGAACCCGGGCCGGTGTAGTCGCCGGCCAGCACCACCCGCACCTGGCCCTGGGGAATCGAGCCGTCCTCGACCACCGGTAGGCCGCCCAGGTCCTTGGCCACCGCCTGCGCGCCCAAATCGTCGGCGCTGGCCGCCTGCACCTGGCTCTTGGTGACATGCTCTTTGTCGTTGTTGCCGACGTCGCCGGCCGCATACCCCTTGGCGCTCAACACATCCGACACCGCGGAGGCCAGCCCGTTGATGTTGGTGTCGTTGACGACGTTGGCGGTGGTCTTGTCCGGTGAGTAGGCGATCTGCTCAGTCTTGCCCTCGGCCTGGTCGTGCAGCAGGCCGTCCACCCACTCGTGCACATCGGTCGGGTTCACCCGCACCACCGACTGCATCCCGTCGTCGCTCCAGCCGGCCTCGTCGACCACCGGGATGGTGGCGAACGCGACATTGCCGCCGGCGAGATGCTCCAGCTGCTTGATGAAATCCATGATGTCCCAGCCCGATGAGAGCACCACCGACCGCTGGATGGCATCCTCCAGCTTGCTCATGGTGGCCGGGCTGGTCAGGGTCTTCCCCGAAATCACCTGGTGGGCAAGCTGAGCCATCACCACCTGCTGGCGCACCACCCGGTCCAGATCGCCACGGGGAAGATCGTGCCGCTGGCGGACGAAGCTCAACGCCTGCGGGCCGTCCAGCTTCTGCCAGCCGGCCGGGAAGTCCGCCCCCGAAAGGGGTTCGTAGACCGCCTCTTTCAGGCACACGTTCACCCCGCCGAGGGCGTCGGTGATCAGGGCGAAGCCCAGCAGTCCGATCTCGGCGTAATGGTCGACGGTGACGCCGGTGAGGTCGGCGACGGTCTTGATCAGCGCCTCCCGGCCCGCCTCGGTGGCCTTCGGGTCGGCAGCCATCTGCTCCAGCTGCTGGCGGGCCGTG
>CAZHUU010000151.1:0-437 GCA_964535335.1 uncultured Mycobacterium sp. | reverse complement strand
CCCCGCGATGTGTCGGCCGCGGTCTTCAGCCTGGTGAACGATGCGGACCCGACGAAGAAGGCGCCTTTCTCGCTGGCGGCGATCAGCGCAGGAACGACCCGCAGCTTCACGCTGCCGAACACGCCGTTGATCTTCATCTTGCCCCAGCCGGGGGCCTCGACGTAGGAATCGCGGGGGATCGAGATCGCGGTGGCCGACTTCCCGTTGTTGGGGATGCGCACCAGGATGATGGTGTCGGTGTTGGTCGAGACGTCATCGCCGGCGTGCAGGGCGGCCAACTCCTCCTCCGAAAGCGGGTTGCCGTGCGCGTCGGTGCGGCTGTCCATACCGACCAGCAGGATGTCGATCGCGCCGTCCTGCCCACCGCCGCCCAGGGCCGCAGAACTGAAGTGGAAGATCCCGCCCTCGAACGAACGGATCTTGCCCCACGCCACACC
>CAZHUU010000150.1:0-11359 GCA_964535335.1 uncultured Mycobacterium sp. | reverse complement strand
GTAGGGCGGGCGGGGCTCGAACCCGCGACCAACGGATTATGAGTCCGCGGCTCTAACCAACTGAGCTACCGCCCCTGGGATATCGCGGCCACCATGGTCGCATGTCGAACCGGCCGGGCGGTATTCCGGCGGGGCGCGGAAGTCCTATTCGGTGACATCATGGCGGCGTGCCCGATGCCGTGTCCGCCGCGTTCGCCTCCGACAACGCCGCCCCCGCGCACCCGACGGCGCTGGCCGCCATCGCGGCCGCCAACGACGGCCCGGCCCCCTCCTACGGCGCCGACCCGATCACCCAGCGCGCGGCCGAGCGCATTCGCACGGTGTTCGACTCACCGCAGGCCGACGTGCTGTTCGCGTTCACCGGCACCGCCGCGAACATCATCGCGCTCAGCGCGGCGGTGCGGCCGTGGCAGGAGATCCTGTGCAGTGACATCGCCCATTCGCTGCTCGACGAGGCCGGCGGCCCGGTGCGACTGTCGGGCGCCATCCTCACTCCGTTGCCGAGCGACGACGGTTTCATCGACCCCGCGAAGCTGGACCGGGCGGTCCTGCGGCGCGGCGAGGTCCATCATTCCCAGCCGCGGATCGTCAGCATCACCCAGTCCACCGAGAACGGCCGGGTCTGGCAGCCGTCGGCGATCACCGAGTTCATCGAGCATGCCCATGACCTCGACCTGCTGGTCCACGTCGACGGCGCCCGCCTCGCCAACGCCGTTGCCGCGCTGGGTGTTACGCCCGCAGAAGCGATCGGCGACGCCGACGTGGTCACGGTGGGCGGAACGAAGAACGGCATGCTCTTCGGTGACGCCCTGCTGATCCGCCGCCCCGAGCACTTCACCGGCATCGAGTTCGCCCAGAAGCAGATCGGGCATCTGGCCAGCAAGCACCGCTACGTCTCGGCGCAGTTCGACGCGCTGCTGTCCGATGGCGTGTGGCTGGAACTGGCTCAGCACGCCAACGCCATGGCCGGCCGCCTCAGCGCCGGCCTCAGTGGCCTGGGTCTGCAGCTGGCCGCCCCCACCGAGGCCAACGAGGTGTTCGTCGACCTCAGCCCCGATACGTTGGCCGCGGTGCGGCAGCGCTTCGCCGTGCACGTGCCCGACCCGGTCCGGCCGACGGTACGGTTCGTCTGCTCCTGGGCCACCACCGACCACGATGTCGCCGCGGCACTGGCGATCGTTCAGGCGGGCTGCGTCTGACCCTCGGCGTCGATAACGTAGCGCTCGGTGCCGCTTTCGACCCGTGGCGCGTCGGCCTTCAGCGCGACCGCGATCTTGTTGCTCGCGTTGCGCAGCACGTCCAGCGTCAGCTCCCAGGCCTGCTCGTCGGTGAAGTGCGCCCGCACCCCGGCGGTCACCGCCGGATCGATCCGCGCCGGCGACCAGATCAGAGCGTCGACGAAACGGAGAGCCGCCTTCTGCGCCTCGGTGAGCAGCGCGGACTCCTCGAAGCGGTCGATGTCGTCGTAGAGGGTTTCCGATCCGCCGGCGTCCAGCGCGGTGCCCTCGCGGCGGGACTTGCACAACCGGCAGTTGTGCTGCGCCGCGCCGCGCAACCGCACCACCTCGGCGGTCACCGGGTCCAACGCCCGCAGCCGCGCCACCGCGGGCAACAGGGTGTTGAACACCACGTCGGTGGCGTCGGTGCCGTGATCCCAACGCGGGCGGTCCGGCACCCAGGTCACCGGCAGTCCGAGTGCCTCCAGGCCGGTCCGCACCCGGGGCAGGAAGTCGGCGATGAACATCTGCACCACCACCGGGAAGGTGGCCGCGCCCAGCGCAGCAGTGAACGCGGCCCGTTGGGCGTCATCGATGGCCGAGACGTCGACGCTGAACTGCTCGGCGAACGCGGCCACCGCCCGCTCGGTCTCCGATTCGGCTTCGTCGACCTCGACCTCGGCCGGCAGCGGCGGCAGCGACAAGGTCGATGCGCAGGTCCGACGGACCAGCCCGATCAGCCGGGCCGAGTCGGCCGGCGACTGCACCACCAGCGTCTGCAGTTGGGCGTCGAGATCGTCGGCCATCACTGAATTATTGCGCCTGGCTGACCGAGGACATGTGGAAGTCGGGGATTCGCAGCGTCGGCATCACCGCACGGGTCGCCCAATCACCCCACTCACGAGGCAGCGTCGTCTCGGCAATCCCCGCCTCGGTGGCACGGCGCAGCAGGTCCAACGGACTCTCGTTGAACCGGAAGTTGTTGACCGCCGCGGTCACCTCACCGTCCTCGACGAGGTACACCCCGTCGCGGGTCAGCCCGGTCAACAGCAGCGTGGTGGGATCGACGGTGCGGATGTACCACAGCGTGGTCAGCAGCAGCCCCCGCTCGGTCGCCGCCACCATGTCGGCCAGCTCGGCTGAGCCGCCGGTCATCAGCAGGTTGTCGGCGGGCACGGCGGGGGCGGTGCCGAACTCGGCGGCGGCCGCCCGCGGGTAGGCCAGGGCGTGGATGCTGCCGTCGCGGATCCAGTCGACCCGGCCGATGTCGATCCCGTTGTCGAACAACGAGATTCGCTCGGAGCTGGTGCCGGCATGGACGAACGGTGAGCATTCGAGGCCCGGTGCGAACGGATCGGAGTACAGCGTCAATGGCAGGCCGGTCAGCTTCTCCCCCACCCGGGTACCGCCGCCGGGCGCCGAGAGCGCGCTTCGGCCTTCCTCAGCGCCGCGACCGTCCATCGACCAGCCCAGGTAGATCATCATGTCGGCCACCGTCGAGGGCGGCATCAGCGTCTCGTAGCGACCGGCAGGCAGTTCGACGGTCCGTTTGGCCCAGTCGAGCCGCATCGAGAGTTCGTCGAGCAGGGCGTCGGTCGGGACGTCGACGAACCATGGCGTGCTGATTCCGGCCCAGGCGCTGGCGCCGCCCCGTTTCGCATTGATCTCGACGGTTCCGGTCGGCTGGGTGAAGCGTCGCCGCACACCGGTCGAGGTGGCCAGGAACGTGGTCTCGACCAGATGGTGGGCGTAGCCGTACAACCGGTCGGGCCCCTCGAAGCCACCGGACAGCGACTCGGCCACGTCGGCGAACGCCTCGGCGCCGGTCTCCGGGACCGGTGCGTTCCAGTCGTCGGGCAGCCCGGAGCCGGTGATCAGGGGCGCGTTGTCCCGTGCCTCGGGCGCGGCGCGGGCGGCCCGCTCGGACGCGGCGACCAGTGCGCTGATCGAGGCCGGGTCGACCTCGCTGGACCGCAGCGCCCCGGTGTGGGCGGCATCCCCTTTGCGCACAATGGAAATCACGGTCACTGAGCGGGTGGTCGACACCCCGTTGGTGGTCATGGAGTTTCCGGCCCATCGCAGCGATGCATCGGCGCGGTCGGTGACGATGACGATGGTCTCGTCGACGGTCGCGGCGGACAGTGCGAGTTCGACGACCTGCTGTGCGGGAATCATGCTCGGCCCCAACTCGATTCGGCCTCTTCGCTGACGCTCATCGGCCGGCCTCCTCGCGGGTGTTCAGCACGTTCACCCCACGGAACAGCGCCGACGGACAACCGTGACTGACCGCAGCGACCTGGCCGGGCTGGGCCTTACCGCAGTTGAACGCCCCGCCGAGTCGCCACGTCGACTGCCCGCCAACGGCTTCCATCGAGTTCCAGAAGTCGGTGGTGGTGGCCTGGTACGCCACATCGCGCAGCTGTCCGTCAAGCCGGCCGTCGCGGATGCGGAAGAATCGCTGCCCGGTGAACTGGAAGTTGTACCGCTGCATGTCGATCGACCACGACTTGTCGCCGACGATGTAGATGCCGTCGCTCACCCGGCCGATCAGATCGGTGGTGCTCAGGTCCTCGCGCCCGGGCTGCAGCGAGACGTTGGCCATCCGCTGGATCGGCACGTGGTGGGACGAGTCGGCGTAGGAGCAGCCGTTGGAACGCGCCTGGCCCAACCGCGGCGCGAATACCCGGTCCAGCTGGTAGCCGACGAAGATGCCGTCGCGCACCAGATCCCAGCTCTGCGCCGCCACCCCCTCGTCGTCGTATCCGATGGTCGCCAGACCGTGTTCGACGGTGCGGTCGGCGGTCACGTTCATCACTCCGGAGCCGTAGCGCATGGTGTTGAGCTTGTCCGGGGTGGCGAACGACGTCCCGGCGTAGGCGGCCTCATAGCCGATCGCCCGGTCGTATTCGGTTGCATGCCCGATGGATTCGTGGATGGTCAGCCAGAGGTTGGTCGGGTCGATCACCAGGTCGGTGGGTCCGGCGACGACGCTGGGCGCCTTGGTCTTCTCCGCCAGCAGGCTCGGCAGCTCGGCCAGCTCGGCGGTCCAGTCCCACACCTCGTCACCGGCCAGCGCCTCCCAGCCCCGCGCCGTCGGTGGGGCCAGGGTGCGCATGGACTCGAAGCTGCCCGCGGCGGCGTCGACCGCCACCGCCTCCAGCACCGGCATCATCCGCACCCGCTGCTGGGTGATCGACGATCCGAAGGTGTCGGCGTAGAACACCTGCTCCTTGACCGGGTGGACCATGGCCGAGACGTGGTCCACCCCGTCGGCCGCCAGCAGCCGGCCGGAGTACTCCTCAAGCAGGCCGATCTTGTCGGCGGTGGAGATGGTGAACGGGTCGATCCGGTATTTCGACACCCAGGTGGCGTCGGCGTAGACGGGTTCGGCGGCAAGCTCGATGCGCTCGGCGTTCAGAGCGCCCAGCGTCCTGGCCACCGCGACCGCCCGCCGCGCCGTCTCGGCCGCGACCTCCGGGGCCAGTTCGGCGTGCGAGGCGAAGCCCCAGGTGCCGTCGACGATCACCCGGACCGCCAGGCCGATCTCGCGGTCGGTGACCGCGGTCTCCAGTTCCCCGTCGCGCAACTGCACCACCTCGTTGGTGATGGCGTGAATGCGCAGGTCGGCATAGCCGGCGCCGGCCTCGAGCGCCGCACTCAGCGCGGCGTCGGCCAACCGGTGGCGGGGCAGGGCGATGAAGTCGGGATCGACATCACGGGCTGTCACGGGTCCACCGTAACGGGCCGATCCGGGGCGGCTTTAATGACTGGGGTGATCACCCGGCGTGCCCGCTCGACCCTGCTGGGGTACGCGCTGCTGGCGCCGAGCCTGTTCGGCGTGGTCTGCTTCCTGCTGCTGCCGATGCTGGTGGTGGTGTGGCTCAGCGTGCACCGCTGGGATCTGCTGGGCCCGATCCACCATGTGGGACTGCAGAACTGGCGATCGGTGCTCACCGACTCAACGTTCGGCAACTCGTTGCTGGTGACGTTGCTCTTCATCGCGATCGTGGTTCCGGCCCAGATCGTGCTAGGACTGTTCGCCGCCTCGCTGCTGGCGCGCGGGCTTCCCGGCAGCGGCGTTTTCCGCACCCTGTACGTGCTGCCGTGGGTGTGCTCCCCGCTGGCCGTCGCGGTGCTGTGGCGTTGGATCCTGGCTCCCACCGACGGTGCTCTGAGCACTCTGCTGGGCCGGCGCATTGAGTGGCTGACCGACCCCGGCCTGGCGCTGCCCGTTGTTTCCGCGGTCACCGTGTGGACGAACGTCGGCTACGTCACGCTGTTCTTCCTGGCCGGCATCCTGGCCATCCCGCCCCAGATTCAGGCCGCCGCCCGTCTGGACGGCGCGAGCGGTTGGCAGCGGTTCTGGCACGTGACCCTGCCGATGCTGCGTCCCACCCTGTTCTTCGTTTCCGTCACCGGGATCGTCAGCGCCGCTCAGGTTTTCGACACCGTCTACGCTCTCACCGGCGGCGGTCCGGCCAGCCGGACCGACCTGGTCGCTCACCGGATCTACGCCGAGGCCTTCGGTGCTGCCGCTATCGGTCGCGCGGCGGTCATGGCGCTGGTGTTGTTCTGCATTCTGGTCGGCGTCACCGTTGCCCAGCACCTGTACTTCCGGCGTCGCAGCACCTACGACGTCTACTGACGAGAAGGTGGCGGCCTGCGCGGCAACCGGCTCGGGACTCACCGCTGGGGCGGCGCCCGGCGCGCCGACCGGGCCGATGGGCCTCTGGTAGGCCGCCTCGATGCGCGGCCGCAGGATCGGGTCCAGGATCGGATTGAGCAAGGGCACCAGCGGACCGGTCAACGCGACCAGTGGCAGCACCTTGGTGGGCACGAAGACATAGGTGATGTTTCCGGGGCTGCCGTCGGCCTTGTCGGGGGTGTACCGGATGTTGCTCGGGTCGTTGAGGTCGACGTTGAAGTAGCCGAAGACATGGGTGGTGGACATCCCGACCACCGCGTTGGCCACCGCCAGCAGGTTCGTGCGATCGGTGGGCCAGTCCGCCCATCCGTCGTACTGCTTGATCACCTCGGTGCCCTGGTACGGGGAGTCGGCGGGCAGCGGGGTGGCCGCCTTGCCGCCGAAGTTGTTCTCCGGGTTGCCGATCGACACCCAGGACACCCGGGACGGGTCCGGCGCGGACGCCGGGTCGGCGGCCCATCGTCGCAGCGCCGCGTAGATGACCTGGCCACCCTGGCTGTGACCGAACAGGGTGATCGGGCTGCCGTCGTTCGGCTGCGCGGCGACGTCCTCGATGAGGCGGTCGGCGCCCATCTCGTTGAACTTCTGACCGAGCGGCAGCGCCAGATAGTTCACGGCCTGGCAGGTGTTCGGCGCATCGCACAGTTGGCCGCTCAACTGCATCTGGGTGAAGGCGATGACGTGCTGCAGTCCGACGACGCCGCCCTCGAGGGTGAGGACGGTCCCGGGCAGGCTCTGCGACAGCGCCGCCAGCCGGACCTCGGCGGTCGCGGCGGTGAGGTTCGGCGGCGTCGGTGCCCCGAGGAGGGCGGCCGTCAGCCCCACCGACAGACCGGCCCTCAGCAGCGTGTTCACATCACCCTCCGGTGTTGTTCAGCAAATTTTTCTTTCTTACCTCAGCAAATTCTACATGCGGGTCTATACCATCTGGAACTGCCCATTCGAGAACTTCAGTGACGTCATGGACAGACCATCAGCAAAACTACACTCACCAGCGGTGACGTCGCGATAGAGTCGGCTCTCATGACCCGGCGGGCGCTCCCCCTCTACGCCTGCCTGCTCGCCGGAGCGCTGATCACCCTGATCCCGTTCGGCCTCGGCCTGCTCGCGTCGTTCACCTCTGCGCACCAGTTCGCCACCGGGTCGCCGCTGTCGCTGCCACGGCCGCCGACGCTGGCGAACTACGCCGGTCTCGGCGACGCCGGGTTCGGCCGTGCGGTGCTGGTGACCGCACTGATGACCGCGATGATCACGCTGGGGCAGTTGACGTTCTCGGTCCTGGCCGGGTACGCCTTCGCCCAGGTCGAGTTCACCGGCCGTGACGTGTTGTTCTGGCTCTACATCGCGACCCTGATGGTGCCCGCCACGGTGACGGTGGTTCCGCTGTATCTGATGATGGCCGAACTCGGGCTGCGCAACACGTTCTGGGCACTGGTGCTGCCGTTCCTGTTCGGCTCGCCCTACGCGATCTTCCTGCTGCGGGAGTACTTCCGCGCGATCCCGCGCGACCTCATCAACGCCGCGCGCCTCGACGGCGCGAACACCCTGGACGTGATCGTGCACGTGGTGTTGCCGGCCAGCAAGCCGATCCTGGTGACCCTGACGTTGATCACCGTTGTATCGCAATGGAATTCGTTCATGTGGCCGCTGGTGGTGACCAGCGGGCCGCGCTGGCGGGTGCTGACGGTGGCCACCGCCGGGTTGCAGTCGCAGTACAACGCGCAGTGGACGCTGGTGATGGCGGCGACCACGGTGGCGATCGTCCCGTTGATCGTGGTGTTCCTCGCGTTCCAGCGCCGCATCGTGTCCTCGATCGTGGTCACCGGGCTGAAATGAGACCACCGCGGGCATCGATGTCGACCCCAGGGTTGTGGATTGGTGGATTTCACAACCCTGGCGACGATCTCGGCGAAGCGAGGCGCCGATGAGACGGCCGCGCTTCTCGACGGCGATGCTGGCCGGGCTGATCGCCGTGGCCCTGGTGCTGGTGGCCGCCGCCGTCATGCTGGGCCGCACCGGCCAGTCCAGCGGCCGCACCGTCGTCACGGTGCGACTGTGGGACGAGCAGGTGGCCGCGGCCTACCGGGACTCTTTCGCGCAGTTCACGGCAGAGCACCCCGACATCGAGGTGCGCACCAACGTGGTGTCCTACGCGAGCTACTTCGACACCCTGCGCACCGATGTCGCCGGCGGCGGCGCCGACGACATCTTCTGGATCAACAACTCCTACTTCGCCGAATACGCCGACAACGGCCGGCTGATGTCGATCGATCCCCGCCCGGATTGGGAGCCGTCGGTGGTCGGTCAGTTCACCCGCAACGGTGTGCTGTGGGGGGTGCCGCAACTGACCGACGCCGGAATCGCGCTGTACTACAACGCCGATCTGCTGGCCGCCGACGGGGTCAGCCCCGAGGAACTCGGCAACGCCCATTGGGATCCCGACCCCACGGTCGACACCCTGCGCCCGCTGCTCACCCGCCTCACCCACGGGCGGCAATGGGGGTACAACGCAGCCAACGATCTACAGGGCATCTATCTCAACTACATCGGTTCGGCCGGCGGTGTGTTCACCGACAATGACCGGTTCGCCTTCGACAACCCCGCCGCCGGCACCGCATTCGGCTACCTGGTGGGCCTGATCAACACCGACCACGTGTCGCCGCCGGCCTCGGACACCAACGACAACGGCGACTTCTCCCGCAACCAGTTCCTGGCCGGGCGGATGGCGGTGTTCCAGTCCGGCACCTACAACCTGGCGCAAATCGCCCAGCAGGCCGGCTTCCGCTGGGGGGTCGCGATGCTGCCAATCGGACCCGCCGGTCGGGTCAGTGTCACCAATGGCATTGTGGCGGCGGGCAATCCGGCGTCCGGCCGCCCCGACGCGGTGCGCGCGGTGTTGACGTGGCTGGGCAGCACCCGGGGTAACGAGTTCGTCGGTCGCCGAGGCGCGGCGATTCCCGCGGTGCTGCCCGCCCAGCGGGCGTACTTCGACTTCTGGTCGGCCAAGGGGATCGATGTCAGCCCGTTCTTCGACGTCCTGCGGGGCCCGCGCATCCCGGCGCCGGGCGGGGCCGGGTTCGCCGCCGGCTATCAGGCCATCAAGCCGTACTTCGACGAGATGTTTCTGGGCCGTAGGCCGGTCGCGTCCACCTTGTCGGCCGCCCAACAGGCCGCCAACACCGCCGCGCAACGTTAGCGGTCGAACACCCCCACCTCGAGCCACAACGCCAGCACACACACCGCCACTGCGATCACCAGGGCGATCCAGTCGGCGCGGCGCGGCCGCGACGGTGCCGCGGCGATCTGCCCACTGCCGCCGCGCGCGGTGATCGCGTCACCCATCTCGTCGGCGCGGCGCAGCGACACCGTGATGCCCGCGGACAGCAGGTCGACCAGTTCGATGGCCCACCGCCGGCGGCGCGCCCCTCGCGTGGTGAGCACCGGCTTGGGGCGAAGGCGGCGCGCGGCGTAGAGCAACCGGAACTCGTCGACGAGCATCGGAAAGGCCCGCAGCGCCAGGGCGAGTGCGGCCGCCCAGTCATCGACCGGGATCCGCAGCCGGCGCAGCGGACGGCCCAGGGTGGCCACCGCGGGCGCGATGTCGGCGACGTTGGTGGTCCACGACACCAGACCGCCGAGCGCGAGCAGCACGATCGACAGTGCGGTGATCCGCAGGAAGTTCAGCAGCCCGCCCAGCCCGAGGTGGACCGACCACAGCTGCAGCACCGGTTCGCCGCCGGCCAACGCGGCGGTGATGCCGCCCAGCCCGATCAGCGCCCACAGGTACCACGGGATCGACGGCACCGCGCCCAGCGGGATGCGCGCCAGCCCGATGGCCACCGCGACCAGCAGCGTGACCAGCCCGATGGCCGACCAGCCCGGATAGAACGCCAGCAGCAGCGAGACCACGAACACCACCACCAGTTTGGTGCCCGCCCACAGTTCGTGGATCGGCGAGGTGCCCGGGACGGGGCGCAGCAGCACCACCGGGCGCGACGGGCGGGTGGTCGTCATGACGCCTCCTCGCCGGCCGGCGTGAGCGCACCGTCACGCAGGTGCAGGGTGCGGGGACACAGTTCCTCGAGCCCGACGAAGTCGTGGGAGATCACCACGACGGTCAGCCCGGTGTTGCGGCGCAGGTCGCTCAGCAGGCGCAACAGCCCGCGCTGGCTGGCCGCGTCGAGGCCGGCCAGCGGTTCGTCGAGGATCAGCACCTGCGGCGAGCGGGCGAGCAGCCCGGCAAGAACGACCCGGCGCATCTGGCCGCCGCTGAGTTGGTCGATGCGGCGCCGGGCCAGCGATGCGTCGAGGCCCACCGCCGCGAGCGCAGCCACGACGCGGGACCGGTCGTCGGGCGAAAAGCCCGCTGCCGAGGCAACTTCCAGATCGACGCGGCTGCGCATCAGCTGCAGCCGGGCGGCCTGGAACGCGATCGCCACTTCGCCGACGCATTCGTGGGCGGGCCGATCCCGCACCAGGCACGAGCCGGTGGTCGGGGTGGACAGGCCCGCCATGATCCAGGCCAGGGTGGACTTCCCCGAGCCGTTGCCACCGTGGATCAGCACACCCTCGCCCTGATGCACGTCGAAGCTGACATCCCGCAGCGCGGTCTTGGCCCACGGTGTTCGGCTGGCGTACACGTAACCGACGCCGTCCAGGGTCAGCAGCGGCGCACCGCTGGGCGCGGCGGTGCTGACCGTCGGCGTAGGCGCGGCGGTGCTCTCCACCGTCTCCATGTTGTCCTCGGAGTCGCTGAGATTGATGGTGCGGTCGGCGAATTCGACCTCGTTGTTGTAGTGCGTGATGTGCACCAGCGCCATGTGGTGACGGTCGGTGAGCCCGGAGAGCACGCGCAGCAGGGCTTCCCGGCCCGGCTGGTCCACCATGCTGGTGACCTCGTCGGCGATCAGCATGGCGGGCTGGCGGGCCAGTGCGGCGGCCACCGCCAGCCGTTGCAGTTCGCCGCCGGACAGTCCCCCGGTGTCGCGTTCCGCCATGCCGGCCAGGCCCACCTCGTCCAGCAGGCCCTCGACGTCGGTCGTGGTTCCGGGCGGCAACCCCCACACCACGTCGTCGGCGACTCTGGTGCCCAGTACCTGACTCTCCGGGTGCTGCATGATCACCGCGGTCCCGCCGAGGCGGCCGAGGCCGACCCCGCCGGGTCGCTCGATGGTGCCCGAGGTCGGTTCGCGTCCGGACAGCAGCAGCATCAGCGTGGTCTTGCCGGATCCGTTCGGGCCGGTGACGGCGAGGTGCTCGCCGGTGCCGATGGTCAGGCTCAGCGACCGCAGCGCATCGTGGTCGGCGCCGGGATAGCGGAACCGGGCGTCGGTGAGCCGCACCGGCACCGGCGCCGGCTGTGCGCCGTCGACCGGCGGCTCCAGCTTGTGGACGTCGGGGATGCCGCGCAGCCGGTCCAACACCCGCGACAGCGCCC
>CAZHUU010000149.1:0-11416 GCA_964535335.1 uncultured Mycobacterium sp. | reverse complement strand
ACCGCACCAAGGACGACGTGTTCAGCGAGGAGTTCCTGCTCTCCCGGCCGCTGCTGACCGCGATCCGGCGTACCGAGCCGACCGTGCTGCTGATCGACGAGACCGACAAGGCCGACATCGAGATCGAGGGCCTGCTGCTGGAGGTGCTGTCGGACTTCGCGGTCACCGTCCCGGAGTTGGGCACCATCACCGCCTCGCGCACCCCGTTCGTGGTGCTCACCTCCAACGCCACCCGCGAGCTGTCCGAGGCGCTCAAGCGCCGGTGCCTGTTCCTGCACATCGACTTTCCCGACCCCGACCTCGAGCGGCGCATTCTGTTGTCCCGCGTGCCCGAGCTGCCCGAGTCGCTGGCCGCCGAGCTGGTCCGCATCATCGGGGTGCTGCGCGGGATGCAGCTCAAAAAGCTGCCGTCGGTGGCCGAGACCATCGACTGGGGCCGCACCGTCCTGGCCCTGGGCATGGACACCATCGACGACGCCACCATCGCCGCGACGCTGGGCGTGGTGCTCAAACACCAGTCCGACCAACAGCGCGCCGCCGGCGAGCTCCGGCTGAACTAGGGGGCGACAGATGGCCGTCCGCAGGGTGCGTCCCGCTCAACCGCTGGCCCCGCACGGCCTGCCCGGCCACCTCGTCGGCTTCGTCGAAGCTCTTCGTGCCCAGGGCATCTCGGTGGGTCCGTCGGAGACCGTCGACGCCGGTCGGGTGCTGACGGTGCTGGGTCTGGGGGACCGGGAGGCGCTGCGGGAGGGACTGGCCTGTGCGGTGTTGCGCCGCGCCGACCACCGGCAGACCTACGACGCGATGTTCGACCTGTGGTGGCCCGCTGCACTGGGCGGTCGGACGATCCTGCTGGACGAGGATGCCGACCCCGACGACCCGCAGGGGTTGGCGCCGGAGGACATCGAGGCGATGCGGGCGATGCTGCTCGATCTGCTGGCCGAGAACCCCGAGATCGCCGACATGGACGACCGACTGGTCGCGATGATCGCCCAGATCGTCGAGGCCTACGGCCGCTACACCTCCAGCCGCGGACCGTCCTACTCGTCGTATCAGGCGCTCAAGGCGATGGGTCTGGACGAACTGGAGGGCCGGCTGCTGGCCGGGTTGCTGGCGCCGCACGGCGAAGACCCCAGTCCCACCCAGGAGCAGATCGCCAAAGCGATTGCCGCGCAGAAGATTCAGCAGCTGCGCCGGTTGGTGGAGAACGAGACCAAGCGGCGCACCGCCGAGCAGCTGGGCCGTGAGCATGTGCAGATGTACGGCATCCCACAGCTGGCCGAGAACGTGGAATTCCTGCGAGCCTCCGGCGATCAGCTGCGCCAGATGCGCAAGACGGTCCAACCGCTGGCCCGGATGCTGGCCACCCGGCTGGCGGCCAAGCGACGTCGGCACCGGGCCGGGGCGATCGATCTGCGCAAGACGCTGCGCAAGTCGATGTCCACCGGCGGCGTGCCGATCGATGTGGTGCTGCGCAAGCCGCGACCGGCCCGTCCCGAGCTGGTGGTGCTCTGCGACGTGTCGGGCTCGGTCGCCGGCTTCAGCCACTTCACCCTGCTGCTGGTGCACGCGCTGCGCCAACAGTTCTCCCGGGTGCGGGTGTTCGCCTTCATCGACACCTCCGACGAGGTGACCCACCTGTTCGGCCCCGACGCCGACCTGGCCGTCGCGATCCAGCGCATCACCCGCGAGGCGGGGGTGTACACCCGCGACGGGCACTCCGACTACGGCAACGCGTTCGTGTCGTTCACCGAGAACTTCCACAACGTGCTCTCGCCGCGCAGTTCGCTGCTGGTACTCGGCGACGCGCGCACCAACTACCGCAACCCGGCCACCGACGTGCTGGCCCACATGGTCAGCGCCAGCAGGCACGCGCACTGGCTCAACCCCGAGCCGCGACACCTGTGGGGCAGTGGCGACTCCGCGGTGCCGCGCTACGAGGACGTCATCACCATGCACGAATGCCGGTCGGCCAAGCAGTTGGCGGCCGTGATCGATCAGCTCTTGCCGGTCTAGGGCGGGCGTCGGTTCGATCCCCGTCACCGCCGTCTGACCTGCGCCATCAGCGCTCACGTAAGCTGGTCAATCGTGGTTTCAACGGCTCGGCGCAGACTCGGCGTGATGGGTGGGACGTTCGATCCCATCCACAACGGCCACCTGGTCGCGGCCAGTGAGGTGGCCGACCTGTTCGAGCTCGACGAAGTGGTGTTCGTGCCCACCGGCCAGCCCTGGCAGAAATCCCGCGATGTCACCCCGCCCGAGGACCGCTACCTGATGACGGTCATCGCCACCGCGTCCAACCCGCGGTTCTCGGTCAGCCGCGTCGACATCGACCGCGGCGGCCCGACATACACCAACGACACCCTGCGCGATCTGCGCGCGTTGAACCCCGACAGCGACGTGTACTTCATCACCGGCGCCGATGCGCTGGCCTCGATCCTGTCCTGGCAGAACTGGGAGGAGCTCTTCGCGTTGGCCAAGTTCGTCGGCGTCAGCAGGCCCGGCTACGAACTCAACGGCCAGCACATCGTCGGTGCGTTCGATGAATTGCCCGAGGATGCGCTGACTCTCGTCGAGGTGCCGGCACTGGCCATCTCGTCCACCGACTGCCGCGCCCGGGCGGCGCAGTCCCGGCCGATCTGGTACCTGGTGCCCGACGGTGTCGTCCAGTACGTGTCCAAACGGGGGCTGTACCGCAAGCTCGGACCCATCGGCAGGATGGCCGGTCTGCCCATCGAGGACACGCTGTGAGCGCCTCTCCCGAGGCCGTCGCGATGGCCACCGTCGCGGCCCGGGCCGCCGCCGCCAAGCTCGCCCAGGACGTCGTCGTCATCGACGTCTCCGACCAACTGGTGATCACCGACTGCTTCGTCATCGCCTCGGCCTCCAACGAGCGTCAGGTCAACGCGATCGTCGACGAGGTCGAGGACAAGATGCGCCTGGCCGGGTACAAGCCCGCGCGCCGCGAGGGCACCCGGGAGGGCCGCTGGGTGCTGCTGGACTACGTCGACATCGTGGTGCACATCCAGCATCAGGACGAACGCAACTTCTATGCGCTGGACCGGCTGTGGCGCGACTGCCCCCTGGTCGAGGTGGACCTGGACGATCTGGGCGACGAAGCCGCCGGGTCGGCGACATCGGGCGACGGAGCCGCTGGGCCGGCGACATCGGATCTCGAGGAGCCCACGTGAGGGTGCGTCGGCTGGTGATGTTGCGCCACGGCCAGACGGACTTCAACGCGATCAGCCGCATGCAGGGTCAGCTCGACTCCGACCTGACCGATCTCGGCCGGGCCCAGGCGGTCGCCGCCGCCGAGGTGCTCGCCAAGCGCCAGCCGCTGCTGATCGTCTCCTCGGATCTGCGCCGCGCCTACGACACCGCGGTGGCGCTGGGGGAGCGCACCGGCCTGCGGGTGCAGGTCGACACCCGGCTGCGGGAGACCCATCTCGGGGAGTGGCAGGGCCTGACCCATCAGCAGGTCGACGCCGGGGCGCCCGGCGCACGACTGGCCTGGCGCGACGACGCGACCTGGGCGCCGCACGGCGGCGAGAGCCGCATCGACGTCGCCGACCGCAGCCTCCCGCTGGTGACCGAACTGCTTGCCGGCGAACCGGATTGGGGCGACGACGACTCCGATCGCCCGGTGGTGCTGGTCGCCCACGGCGGTCTGATCGCCGCATTGACCGCCGCGCTACTCCGGTTGCCGGTCGATTCCTGGCCGGTGCTCGGCGGGATGGGCAACGCCAGTTGGGTGCAGCTGTCCGGGCATGGCCCCGCCGACGCCGGTGCCGCCGACATCCGCTGGAGACTCGACGTGTGGAACGCCTCCGCCCAGGTCGCCAACGATGTCCTCTGAGCCCGGTCCATCGGCTGAGGGCGCCCCCAGGCGGACCCTGCTGGTCTTCTGTGACTCGCTGTCGTACTACGGTCCGCAGGGCGGCCTACCCGCCGACGATCCGCGGATCTGGCCGAACATCGTTGCCAGCCAACTGGGTTGGGACCTCGAATTGATCGGCCGCATCGGCTGGACGTGTCGCGACGTCTGGTGGGCGGCGACCCAGGATCCGCGGGCGTGGGCGGCGCTGCCCCGGGCAGGCGCCGTGATCTTCGCGACCAGCGGGATGGATTCGCTGCCCTCGCCGCTGCCCACCGCCCTGCGTGAAGCCATCCGCTATGTCCGGCCCTCGATGCTGCGGCGGTGGGTGCGGGACGGATACGGCTGGGTGCAGCCCCGGCTGTCACCGGTCGCCCGCTCCGCGCTGCCACCACAGCTGACCGTCGAATATCTCGAGATGACCCGGGCCGCCATCGATTTCAACCGGCCCGGCATACCGTTCGTGGCGTCGCTGCCCTCGGTCCACGTCGCCCCGACGTATGGCCACGCCCATCATGGCCGGCCCGGCACCGTCAACGCCATCACGGCATGGGCCGACGAGCACCGGGTTCCGCTGGTTGATCTGAAGGAAGCCGTCGCCGAGGAGGTGCTCGCAGGCCGGGGCAATCCCGATGGAATCCATTGGAGTTTCCCGGCCCACGAGGCCGTCGCGGAGTTGATGCTCAAGGCCCTTGCCGAGGCCGGGGTACCGCACGCGAAGGCCGGCGACTGAGCGATGGCGGTCGTCGTGGTGACCGACTCGTCGGCCCGGCTCCCGGTGCAACAGCTGCAGGACTGGGACATCCGGGTTGCTGCGCTGCACGTCCTGGTCGATGGTCGCGACCTGCGCGACGGTGTGGACGAGGTGCCCGCCGATCTCTATACCCGCGGTCACGTCACCACTGCGGGCGCCACCCCCGCCGAACTGAGCGAGCTGTACCGGCAGGCCGTGCTGGATAGCGGCGGGGATGGTGTTGTCGCCGTGCACATCTCGGGAGCGTTGTCGAGCACCCTCGCCGCCGCCGAGCTTGCGGCCGCGGAGTTCGCCGGCCTGGTGCGGGTGGTCGATTCCAAGTCGGCGGCGATGGGTACCGGCTTCGTCGCGCTCGCCGCGGCCCGCTCGGCCGGCGGCGGTGCCGACCTGAACGATGTGGTGGCGCAGGCGCAGGCGGCGGCCGCGGCGGTGCGGGCCTACATCGTCGTGCACCGGTTGGACAACCTGCGTCGTAGCGGCCGGATCGGCACGGCGGCCTCCTGGCTGGGCACCGCGCTGGCGCTCAAGCCGCTGCTGCGCCTCGACGAGCACGGCCAGCTGGTGTTGGCGCAGCGGGTGCGGACCGCCTCGAAGGCCACCGCGGCGATGATCGAGCAGGTGCTGGAGGCGGTGGGGGAACGGCGGGCCGCGCTGGCGGTGCAGCATGTGGACAACCCGGCGGGCGCGGCCGAGGTTGCCGCCACCCTGGAGAGTGCGCTGCCGGCCTGCGGTCCGGCCGTCGTCACCGATCTTGGGCCGGTGATCGGGGTGCACCTGGGCCCGGGCGCGGTCGGCGTCGTGGTGGCGCTGGCGCCCTAGCGTCAGCCGCGCAGCTTGTTCAGCCAGGCTCGGGCGTCGGCGACGCAACTCTGCGGCAGCGAGAAGTGGTCGTCGTGCGGGTAGTCGCGGACCTCCACGCTGCCGCCGAAGCTCTTCACCGCATCCACGTAGCCGGTCTGCCAGGTCACTGGGAGCACCGTGCCGCCGTCGAACGAATCAATGCACACCAGCACCGGCGCCGTGGGTTTGCGCTGCGCGGCCGAACTCGCGACGATGGCGGCCTTCCAGACGTCGAAGTTCGGCGGCTTGGGGTTGAGCACCGCACCCTTGAGCCGGAACATCCGCGCGACGGTGTCGTTGAGGTGGTGCACCGGCTGGTTGTTCCAGGCTGCCTCGATGATCTCGACGCCCAGCGGTGAGAACACCTCGGGCAGTTTCAGTTTCGCGGGATTGGCGGCCTGGACCCCGGCCAGCAGCATCACCAGATGCGAGTCCGGCGCCACCGCCGCCCCACTGAGCGCGGCGGTCATCGGGGACGGGATCTCCAGAGCGATCTTGCTCACCCCGGGCGACATCGCCACCGTGCCGATCAGCTTCAGGTCGCCGAAGTCTTGCTTGTCGAGTTCGGCCACCGCCGCTGACGCCCCGCCGCCCTGCGACCAGCCGGCGCACCCCAGGGTGGTGCCGGCACCGGTGTCGAGCTTGGCCGCCGCCCGCGCGATGTACACCCCGTCGCGGGCATTGGTGATGTTGACGGTGTACTGATGCATCCCCGGCGTGCCCAGGCCCTGGTAGTCGGTGGCGCACACCACCCAGCCGTCGTCGATGAACCCCTGCAGGCCCGGCACGCCGTAGTCGATCTGCTGGGTTGCCTGCGGTTCGAAGTAGGTGATCAGTTCACGGGCCGGGTCGGGTTGCGCCGACGGGCAGGCGGCGTCGCCCAGGCCGGTGGTGCCGTGACACCAGGTCAGCAGTGGCCGGTTGTCGGCGCGGGCGCTCGGCGCGATGACCAGTCCGCTGGATTCGCGGGCGACGTCATTGACATCACGGGAGATGTACCGCACGCGCCAGGCCCGGGCGCCGTTGATCGCGGTGTCCACCGGTTCCTGGCTCAGCAGGGTGCCCGGCTCGCCGGTCACCGGCGGCGGGATCGGGGACTTCGACGCCACCGGCGTGCTGCCGCCGTTGGTGTCGGGGTGGCCGGCCGCCGGCTCGTCACTGCGGGAGCAGGAGGCGAGCAGCGGTGCGGCCACCGCCACACCACCCAGGGCGGTGATGAAGTCTCGACGCTGAAGGTGCATAGCGCGGAAAGCTACCCGGCCGCGGGCCGCGGGACCGGCGACTCACCGAGACGAGGCTCCGCCTCAGGCGGGGGCGAACCGCCCGGTCACCGGCGGCAGGTCGGCCAGCGTGACGATGCCGGGCTTGGCGGCCACCACGGCGGGGACGGCGTTGGTGACCGGCATGGCGGTGTAGATCATCCCCAGACCCATGAAGCCGGGTTCGGGCCAGTTCTTGGGCGGCAGACAGTGCAGGACCGTGCGCATGTTGGGCACACCGAACACCTGGATGACGTGGCCGTGCTCGAGTGGTTTGGGCGGGGTGACGTGACTGCCCATGATCCAGTTGAACCCGACGCTGACCACATTGCGCTCGCCCACCCAGCCGCGGTGGTAGCCGAGCACTCCGCCGACGGTGCCCTCGGGGATCGTCATGAAACCCAGGTCGGAGTCTCCGGTGGCGGGGGTGAACGTGACGTCGAACGACATCCGGTCCAGGTCCGCGCCGATCGCGTCGGCCATCATCGCCGCGGACTCGGCGAACACCTCGCTCTCGCGGCGCACACTTTCGGCAAGGCCCGGGGTGTCGGGGTCACAGCCGAAGCCCATCGCCGACTGGGTGCCGGCGGACTCGTAGGTGGAGCAGTCCACCGACTCGGTGATCCGGATCTCCTCGACGCTCTCGCAGGCACCGGAGAGAACCATGCCGACCATGTTCGTCATGCCGGGATGCGCGCCGCTGCCGAAGATGGTGGAATTCCCGGTGACACAGGCCTTTCGGATGCGGTCGAGATCCGCGGGCGTCTGTTTGCCGCCGGTGATCCAGGCCGCCGACGTGCACACGTTCACACCGGCCTCCAGCAGCCGGACCAATTCGTCGATATCGGGCCACAGCGGGTTGTAGCAGCAGGCGTCGGGCTTGGTCGCCAGCAGCGCATCGACGTCGTTGGTCGCGGTGATGCCGGTGGGCTTCCCCTCCCCGGCTGGCCATCCGGAAAGCTCCGCGGCGTCGACGCCGACCTTGTCCGCGCCGTGGGCGTATACCCCGACCAGTTCCATGTCCGGCCGTCCGATGATCGCGTGCAGGGAACGGCGGCCGATGTTGCCGGTGGTCCACTGGATCACCCGAAGCGGCCGGTCGGCGGATGCGGTCATCGAATTCTCCTCAGAAGACACTGTGAGCATTTTGTACACTATGCACCCGGCGAGGCAGCCCATCGGTCTGCACAGATCGCGATTCATCCACAACGCGGCCGCTCCGCGGCCCCCGGGGAACAGGTCGGGTCGGCGGCCGAAACTAGCCTCGCCACATGGGAATTGAGCAACCGCTCGCCGCGCTGCAGCGGCGTCTCGGCGCCCAGCCGGAGTCACCCGCCGACGAGGCCGAGGATAGCGAGGGCGCCGAGCTGGTGCCCAGCTGGATTCCGGACGGGCAGACCCGAGGTCGGCAACGGTGGTTGGCCGCGATCCGAGCCGATCCCGGTCGCGCCGGTGCCGTCGCGCTGGCGGCGATCGCGGCGGTCGCGGTGCTGGTCACGGTGTTCACCCTGATGCGGGACGATCCCGCGCCGGTGGCCTCGGCGAAGCTGCCGCCGGTGGAGATGGTGTCCACGGCCGCGCCGCGTTCGAGCGCGGCCCCGGCGGGCGAGCCGGGCCAACCGGTGATCGTCAGCGTCGTGGGCCTGGTGCACGCGCCGGGCCTGGTGACACTCGCACCCGGCGCGCGTATCGCTGACGCCGTGTCGGCCGCCGGCGGCCCGCTCGACGGCGCCGACACCATCGGGCTCAACCTGGCCCGCCACGTCGGCGACGGCGAGCAGATCGTCGTGGGCATCACCACCCCGGCCGGGCAGCCGAGCGCACTGGGCAGTTCGGTGAGCAGCGAAACGCCCACCACACCGGCCCCCAGCGGGGCATCGTCGACCGCGGCAGCGGCCGGTCCGCTGGACCTCAACGCCGCCACCGTCGAACAACTCGACGCGCTCCCGGGTGTCGGGCCGGTCACCGCGGGCGCCATCGTGGCGTGGCGGCAGGCCAATGGGAAGTTCACCAGCGTCGACCAACTCGGTGAGGTGGACGGCATCGGGCCGGCCCGCCTGGAGAAGCTGCGCAATCTGGTCCGGGTCTGAGCGGTGCAGCCCGATCCCGCACCCGCGGTTGATCTGCGCCTAGTGCCGGCGGCGCTGACGGCCTGGTCGGTGACGGCGGCGGGCATCGTGTGGCCGGTCGGTGCGGGCCTCGCCGTCGGGTGTCTGGCCTTCGGAGCGCTCTGGTGGCTGGTGTCCTGGCGCATGCCGGGCGGTCTGCTGCGGGCGGGCGGCGTGGGGGTGATCGGCGCCGCGGTGGTGGGTGCGGGGTTCGGCTTCGCCGTCGGGCTGCGCAGCGATGCCGTTCGGGAGCACACCATCACCCACCGGTTCGGCGGCACGTCGTGGGTGACGGTGACACCGGCGGAGAGTCCCCGGCCGCTGAGCAACGGGCGGTTGATGTTCCGCGGTGACCTGGACCGCCTCGGCGACGCCGCATCGTCCGGGCAGGTCGTCGTGTTCGCCTCGACGGCGGGGTTCGGTGAACTCACCGCAGGCCGGCCCGTGCGGTTCCGCGCTCGGATCGGCCGCCCCACCCGGCACGACCTGACGGTGGCGACGTTGACCGCCACCGGTGAACCGACGCTCGGTGCGGCGGGTGCGCTGCAGCGGGCCGCGCAGGCGGTCCGGGTCCGGTTCGCAGCCCGCGCCGTCGAGGTGCTGCCCGCCGATCAGGCCGTCCTGTTGCCCGCACTCGTGCTGGGGGACACCTCGGCGATCGCTCCGGGGACCGCGGCGCAGTTCCGCACCGCCGGGCTGACACACCTCACCGCCGTGTCGGGGGCCAACGTCACGATCGTCTGCGGCGCTGTGCTGCTGTCGGCCCGGGTGATCGGGCCGCGTTCGGCGGTGGCGCTGGCGGCCGTCGCGCTGACGCTCTTCGTCATCGTGGTGCAACCGAGCGCCAGTGTGCTGCGGGCTGCGGTCATGGGTGCGATCGCGCTGCTGGCTCTGCTGTCGGCGCGCCGGCGCCAGGCCATCCCGGTGTTGTCGGCCGCCGTCATCGCGCTGATGATCGCGGCGCCGCAGCTTGCGGTGGATGTCGGCTTCGCGTTGTCGGTCGCGGCGACCGCCGCGCTCGTCGTGCTGGCACCGCAATGGTCGGCCCGGCTGGTCGCCCGCGGGGTGCCCAAGATGCTTGCCGACGGACTCTGCATCGCGCTCGCCGCACATCTGGTGACCGCACCGCTGGTAGCGGCCATCTCAGGTCGGTTGAGCGTGGTCGGTGTGCTCGCCAATCTTGCTGTGGCAGCGGTGATCCCGCTGATCACGGTGCTCGGCACGGCGGCAGCAGCGCTGTGCCCGCTATGGCCGTCGGCCGCCGGGCTGTTGATCCGGTTCATCGGACCGGAGCTGTGGTGGCTGCTGCGGGTGGCGCAGACCGGGGCGGCCCTGCCGGGCGCCGCGGTGCCGGTGCCGTCCGGATGGGCCGGGCTGATCTTGGTCGGCGGTGGCAGCGTTGCAGCAGTCGTGCTGTGGCGCCGCTGCTGGTTCCGAATGGTGGGCGCGGGCGGGTTGTTGGGTCTGGTCGCCTGGTCGATATCGACCGCACTGGCCGGCCGGCCGTGACGCCGCGCCGGCTGACCCGCCACCGTGGTGTCGGCGCGCCGTGCAACTATCGTCGGGTGAGCGCGACGCTGCCGGGCCTGCATCTGATCCTCGGCGACGAGGAATTGCTCGTCGAGCGGACGATCGGTCAGGTGATGCGCGCGGCCCGAGAGGCGGCGGGCACCCCCGACGTACCGGAGAACCGGTTGCGCGCTGGCGAGGTCTCCACCAATGAGCTCGCCGAATTGCTCAGCCCGTCGCTGTTCGCCGACGAGCGGGTGGTGGTGTTGGAGGCGGCGGGCGAGGCGGGCAAGGACGCCGCGGACCTGATCGCCTCGGCGGCCGCCGATCTGCCGCCCGGCACGGTCCTGGTGGTCGTGCACTCCGGCGGCGGACGGGCCAAGGCGCTGGCCGGTCAACTCAAGGATCTGGGCGCCCAGGTCCACCCGTGCGCCAAGATCACCAAGGCCGCCGAACGCGCCGACTTCGTGCGCACCGAGTTCCGCAGACTGAAGGTCAAGGTCGACAACGACACCGTCACCGCCATCCTCGACGCCGTCGGCTCCGACCTGCGGGAGCTGGCGTCGGCCTGCTCGCAGCTGGTCGCCGACACCGACGGTCAGGTCACCCCCGCCGCAGTCCGTCGGTACCACAGCGGCAAGGCCGAGGTGAAGGGCTTCGATATCGCCGACAAGGCCGTCACCGGCGATGTCGCCGGCGCGGCCGAGGCCCTGCGCTGGGCGGTGATGAGCGGCGAACCGCAGGTGGTGCTGGCCGACGCGCTGGCCGAGGCTATGCACCTGATCGCGCTGGTCCTTCCCCGCTCCGGCGACCCCTACCGGCTCGCCTCCGAACTCCGTCTGCCGCCGTGGCGGGTGGAGAAGGCGCAGAAGCAGTCGCGTCGCTGGTCACGGGACCGGGTGGCGACCGCGATCAAGCTGGTCGCAGCGCTGAATGCCGACGTCAAGGGCGCAGCGGCCAACCCCGACTACGCGCTGGAGAATACGGTGCGCCAGGTGGCGCAGCTGGCCGCCGGGGGCGGCCGGAGCTGAGGCGAGACCAGCTCAGAGCTTGTTGAACGCGGCGGCCAGCG
>CAZHUU010000148.1:0-11425 GCA_964535335.1 uncultured Mycobacterium sp. | reverse complement strand
TGACCAGGGTGTAGATCTGCGTCGTGGTGACCGAGGCGTGGCCGAGCAGTTCCTGCACCACCCGCACATCGGCGCCGCCGTCGAGCAGGTGGGTGGCGAACGAGTGCCGCAGGGTGTGCGGCGAGACCGCCACGGTGATGCCGGCCCGCTCGGCCGCGTCCTGCAGCACCTGCCAGGCGCTCTGCCGCGACAGCCGGCCGCCGCGGGCGTTGAGGAAGATCGCCGGGATGCCGCGCCCCCGCCCGGCCAGCTCGGGCCGGCCGCGGACCAGGTAGGCGTCCAGGGCCGTGATCGCGGGCCGGCCCACCGGAACCAGGCGCTGCTTGCCGCCCTTGCCGCGCAGTAGCACCGAGCGGACGTGGGTGTCGATGTCGTCGACGTCGAGGCCGACGGCCTCGGAGATCCGCGCCCCAGTAGAATACAGCAGCTCCAACAGCGCCCGGTTCCGCAACGTCAGCGGGCCGTCGGACGGGCTGTCCCCGCCGGCGCCCTCCAGCAGCCGGAGCACCTCGTCGAGGGTCAGGCTCTTCGGCAGCCGCCGGCTCGGGGTGGGCGGGCGCACCGCACGGGCGACGTCGACGTCGATGACCCCCTCGGCCGCGGCGAAGCGGTGCAACCCGCGCACCGCGATCAGGGCCCGCGCGGCCGACACCGCCGACAGGGCGGTCACCCCCGCTTCGGGGTCTCCGCGGCGCAGCGCGACCAGGAACTCGCTGACATCGGTCTCGGCGACGTCGCGCAGGTCGTCGATCCCGCGGGCGGTCAGGTGCTCGGCGTAGCGGCGCAGGTCGCGACGATACGAGGTCAGCGTGTTGGCCGCGACGCCACGCTCGATGGTCAGGTGATCGAGGTAGCCCTGCAGCTGGCCGTCGAGGGTGGTTCGGATGGCAGAAGCGGAGCGACCCGGGATATCGGTGGAGAAGGTTGTCACAGGCGTGCCTGCCGCGCGGCGAACGCCGTGGGGCGATCCGGCCACGGCGCGTCCAGCTCCCGGGTGGGCTTGCCGTCGACGATGACCGCGTAGGCGGCCAGAACACCAACGGCAGCAGTGGAATTGGCGATCTGGCCGGACAGCACCCGATCCGCCGCATCGCCGATGTCGAACCACTCCACCGTCAGGTCGGCTTCCTCGTGCTCGGCCTCCCCGGGCCGGCCGAGGTCGGTCAGGCCGCGGGCCAGATAGATCCGCACCGTCTCGTCACTGAAACCCGGCGACGACACCACGTCGGCCAGGACACTCCACCGCTCGGCCACCAGGCCGGTTTCCTCGCGCAACTCCCGTGCGGCCGCCACCGCCGGGTCCTCGCCGGGCTCGTCGAGCAGCCCGGCGGGCAGCTCCCACAGTCGGTGCCCGAGCGGGTGCCGGTATTGGTAGATCATCGCCACCCGGTCGGCGTCGTCGACGGCGGCCACCGCCACGGCCCCGTAGTGCTCGACCACCTCACGGATCGCGGTGTTCCCGCCGGGCATCTGCACTTCGTCGCGGCGCATCGCGAGAATGTTTCCGCAATAGACGGTTTCGGTGGACGTGGTGGCGAACTCGTGCTCAGCCACGGGTCACGTGTTCTCGGCGCTGCTCCGCCAGCGGCTGGGCGGGGGTGTCTGCGTGTTCCCGGCCGTTGGGATGTTGCTCCGGGATCTCCACCGGAAGCCGTTCGGCCGCCTTGTAGTCCAGTGCCGCGCCGACGAACGCGACGAACAACGGGTGCGGCCGGGTGGGTCTGCTCTTGAGTTCCGGATGCGCCTGGGTGCCGACGAGGAACGGGTGCACCTCACGCGGGTACTCGACGAACTCCACCAGGTGCCCGTCTGGCGAAGTGCCGCAGACCCGCAGACCGCTTTCGGCGATCTGTTCCCGGTACTCGTTGTTCACCTCGTAGCGGTGCCGGTGGCGCTCCGAGACGTTGGTGGACTGATATGCCTCGGCCACAATCGATCCCGGCTCCAGGATGGCCGGGTAGGCGCCCAGGCGCATGGTGCCGCCCAGGTCGGCCTCACCGGCGACCGCGTCGCGCTGGTCGGCCATCGTCGAGATCACCGGGTCCGGGGTATCGGGGTCGAATTCGGCGGAGTTCGCCTCGGTCAGGCCCACCGAGCGGGCCGCCTCGATCACGATGCACTGCAGGCCCAGGCACAGTCCCAGCACGGGCAGCCGGCGATGACGCGCGTAGCGGATCGCCCCGATCTTGCCCTCGATGCCCCGGATCCCGAACCCGCCCGGGATCAGCACGGCGTGCATATCGGCCAGTGCGGCGGCGGCGCCGGTGTCGGTCTCGCAGTCGTCGGAGGCCACCCAGCGCATCTCCACCTTGGCCCGGTGGGCGAAGCCGCCCGCGCGCAGCGCCTCGGCCACCGACAGGTAGGCGTCGGAGAGGTCGATGTACTTGCCCACCAACGCGATCCGCACGGTCTCGCCCGGGTCGTGCACCCGCCGCAGCAGGTCGTCCCAGGTGGTCCAGTCGACGTCGCGGAACGGCAGGTTCAGCCGGCGCACCACATAGGCGTCGAGTTCCTCGCGGTGCAGCACCTTGGGGATGTCGTAGATGGAGGGGGCGTCGGGTGTGGAGATGACGCCGTCGATGTCGACGTCGCACATCAGCGCGATCTTGTTCTTCAGCGGCTCGGGCACGTCGCGGTCGCAGCGCAGGATCAACGCGTCCGGGGTGATACCGATGCTGCGCAGCGCGGCCACCGAGTGCTGGGTCGGTTTGGTCTTGAGCTCACCGGAGGGCGCCAGGTAGGGAATCAGCGAGACGTGCAGGAAGAAGCAGTTCTCCCGCCCGACCTCGTGGCGGACCTGCCGCGCGGCCTCCAGGAACGGCTGCGATTCGATGTCACCGACGGTGCCGCCGATCTCGGTGATGACGACGTCCGGCCGGATCCCCTGGGCGTCGGGTTCGGCCATCGCCAGGATCCGGCTCTTGATCTCGTCGGTGATGTGCGGGATCACCTGGACGGTGTCGCCGAGGTACTCACCGCGCCGCTCACGGGCGATCACCCTCGAATAGACCTGACCCGTCGTCACATTGGCCGAGCCGGACAGATTGCGGTCCAGGAAGCGTTCATAGTGCCCGACATCGAGGTCCGTTTCGGCGCCGTCCTCGGTGACGAAGACCTCGCCGTGCTGGAACGGGTTCATGGTGCCGGGGTCGACGTTGAGGTACGGGTCGAGTTTCTGCATCGTCACCTGCAGACCGCGGGCGGTGAGCAACTGGCCGAGGCTGCTCGCCGTCAGGCCCTTGCCCAGCGAGGACACGACACCGCCGCTGACGAAGATGTGCTTGGTAGCGGTCTGCGGATGCTTACGCAAAGGTGGCAAGAGCAACCTCCGTGACGACGGGCAGGGGATCGCTGGTGTCTAGCTGGGGCCTGCCGACCCACGGAAACTCACCCTAACACCGACGCCGACAAGTCGTCGCTGACACGCGGCGGGGGCCGTTACTGCGGAATGGTCACCGATGCCGCGCCCGGCCCGATGCCGAACTTGCCGGGGCGCCCGCCGTTGATCAGGCTCTGCAGCGCCAGCACCGTGGTGATCCGCCCGGACTCGACTCCGATGTCGTCCACGGTGGTCACCGCATCGGCCATGCCGGCATCGGCCCTGGCCACGGCCACCGCGGAGGTGCCGGTGGCCGACCCGTCGCGGCCGGCGAGCACCGTGCCGAGCCCGTGTGGGGCCAGCGCGGCGGCGAAGCGGGCCACCGTGGCTCCCTGATTGCCGGCGGTCTCGCCGAGCGCGCCGCCGGTGACCACGATCGCGGTGTTGGCCGCACCGATCCCCTCACCCGGGTAGGTCAAGAAGCCGGTGTCGCGCAGCGCGGCCAGCACGGTGTCGCGCTGGGTGTCGTCGGCGGGCACGATGGCCGGGTCGCGGTTGATCAGCAGCGCGATGCCCAGCAGGTCGCCGGCCTGCGAGCCCTGGTCCACCAGGGTGGTGCTCAGTTGTGCCCCCGCGGGCACAATCGAGGAGTTCACCACCGAGCGGAGTTTCTCGGCGGAGTTGGCGTCGACGAACTCCTGGGTCAATGCGATGGTTCCGGTGACGCTGCCACCGGACTGTCCGACCAGGCGGGCCACCGCATCCACGTCGTCGTTGTCGGCGTCCGGGGTGCGGAACAGCACCACCGACTTTCCGGCCAGTGCGTCACGCACGATGCGTCCCGACATCTGGGTGTCGAAATCGCTGGCAGCGCTGAGCTTCTCGTTGAGCGCATTGCGCTGGTCGCTCAGTGCGGTGATCTGCTTCTGCAGGTCCTGCTTCTCGTTGCGCAACCCGGACAGCAGCGTGTCGGACAGCAGCCCGGAACCGAGGACGACGCCGACGGCGAGCGCGATGAACACCGCTGCCAGGGAAATGGCATGGTGGCGTAGCGATATCACAGCCGATGAGCCTTTCTGCTCGCCGTTCTTGCTATGTCACCCAGCCCTGAACCAGCAGCGAGAAGCGGTTCCAGTACGACGCGATCCAGTCGAGGACGATGGTGTCGGTGCGCGAGACCCACAGCGCGGCGATGATCGCGATCAGCACCGCGAGGACCAGCATCGCGATCGCCCCACCGGAGATGTGGTTGCGGTACAGGGTGGCAACGGCTTTCGCGTCGACCAGCTTCTCCCCCACCTTCAGCCGGGTCAGGAACGTCGACGGGTTGCTCTGCTGGCGTGAGCGGTCGAAGAACTCCTCGATGCTGGCCGACTGGCCGACCGTCACGATCAGCGAGGCGCCGTGGTGATCGACGAGCAGCAGCGCGAGGTCGGCCGCGGAACCGGCGGCCGGGAACGTCATCGCCCCGACACCGAGGTCCTGGATGCGCTCCAGCCCGTTGGCGTGTCCGTCGGCATCGGCGGGCAGCACCACCTGGGCGCCACACTTGAGCACATCGACGCTCATCTGCTCGGGGTTGCCGACGATCAGCTGGGGCCGGTGGCCGGCGTTGCTCAGGATGTCCGCGCCGGCGCCCACGCCGACCAGGACCGGCTGGTACTCCTTGATGAACGGCTTGAGCGCCTTGAGGTCGTCCTCGGCGCCCGGCCCGTCGGCGACCACCACCACATGGCGCCGGTAGACGTCGACGTCGATGTCGGGGATGCCGATGCCGTCGATGAGCAGCGGGGACTCACTGCGGATGAACTCGATGGTGTTGCCGGCGAACGCCTCCAGATGGGCCACCAGGCCGGTCTTGGCGTCATGCATGAGATCGGCGATTTCCTCGTCGCTGCGCTCCACGCCGTGCACCAGCCGCTTGTCGCCGGTGTACACCGCGCCATCGTGCAGCCGGACCTTCGCGCCGTCCTTGATCTTCTTGAAGACCTCGGGGCCGGCGTTGTCGATCAGGGTGATGTGGTTGGCCACCAGCACCTCGGGCCCCAGGTTCGGGTAGCGGCCCGAGATCGACGGCGAGGCGTTCACCACTCCCGCGACACCCGCGTCCACCAGGCCGTCGGCGGTCATCCGGTCCAGGTCGAGGACGTCGAGGACGACGATGTCGCCCGGACCCACCCGGCGCAGCAGGCGGTCGATGTCCTTGTCGACCCGAGCGGTACCCGTGACGCCCGGTCGTGCACTGGTGTTACGCGAAAGGAGCGCTGACATCTTCATGGGGCGATTCTGTCGGCGGCATACCGTATCGTCCGGGAGGCGCGCCGTAACTCTGGCCCCACAAGTCACATTTTGTCACATCAGTAACAGGGCCTCAGGACCCGCTGCGGTCCTCCTGCGCGGCGGCCAGCAGCTCCCGGGCGTGCGCCCGGCCGGTGTCGGATTCACCCAGGCCGGCCAGCATCCTGGCCAGCTCGGCGACCCGGTCCTCGTCGTCGAGCCGACGTACCGTACTGGCGCCGTCGCCGGTGCTGTCGACCACCAGGTGCACGTCGGCATAGGCGGCGACCTGGGGCAGGTGGGTGACGACGATGACCTGGTGGCTGTGTGCCAGCCGGGCCAGCCGACGGCCGATCTGCACCGCCGACCGGCCGCCGACGCCGGCGTCGACCTCGTCGAAGACCATCGTGGTGCCCTCGGCGGATGCCGCCAGCACCACCTCGAGCGCCAGCATCACCCGGGACAACTCCCCGCCGGACGCGCTTCGGCTCAGCGGCAGCAGGTCGGTGCCGCGGTGCGCGGCGAAGCCGAACTCCACCAGGTCGACGCCGTCGCTGCCGGCGTGCGCCAGCTCGCCGGACGGCAGCCGCAGCGGGGCGCTGTCGTCCTCCCGGGCCGGCATCGTGCGCACCTCGACGGCGAAATCCGCGTTGGCCATCGCCAGCCCGGACAGTTCGGCGGTGACCGCCTTCGCCAGGCCCTTGGCGGCTTTGGTGCGGGCCTTGGACAGCTCGATCGCGGCGGCCGCCACCTGCTGGGCCAGCTCGTCGACCCGCCGCGACAACCCGGACAACGCCTCCTCAGACACGTCGAGCTGCGCCAGGCGGTCCCGGGACTCCACCGCCCACTTCAGCACCCCGTCGACGTCGGCGGCGTACTTGCGGGTCAGGCTGCGCAGCTCGGCCTGGCGGGCCAGCTTGGTCTCCAGCGAGCTGGCGTCCCCGGGCAGGTCGGCCAGGTAGTCGCCCAGTTCGCGGGCGGCGTCACCGACCACGGACTGCGCCTCGGTGAGCTGGCGGGCCAGCGCGGTGAGCGCGGTGTCGTCGGTGGAGTCCAGCAGGGCGATCGCCCGTCCCAAAGTGTCGGCGGCCGAGCGCGGCTCGGCGTCGGCGGCCTCGTCGAGGGCCCCCGACAGCGCCGTGCGGGCACCGGCGGCGGCCTCCCGGAGGGCGTCCAGCTCGGAGAGGCGACGGATGTCGGCCACCAGCGCGTCGTCCTCACCCGGGGTGGGGTCCACGCCGTCGATCTCGGTGAGGGCGAATTTCAGCCGGTCGGCCTCCTGGGCCAGCTCGCGGGCGCGGTTGGTCCGGTCGACCAGGTCGCGGCGGGCGATCTGCCATTCGTCGCGCAGCTTCCGGTAGCGCTCGAGGCGGGCCTCGACGCCGGCGAACCGGTCCAGCGCCGCGCGCTGCTGTTCGGGGCGCATCAACCGCAGCTGGTCGTTCTGGCCGTGCAGGGTCAGCAGGCCGGTGGTGAACGTCGTGAGCGACTTCGCCGGCACGCTGCGGCCGCCGAGGTAGGCCCGCGACGGGCCGTCCCGGCTGACCGAGCGCAGCGCGATGATGCTGCCGTCGTCATCCCGGTCGGCACCCGACGAGTCGAGGATGTCGTCGATCTGCGCGGCGGTGGCGGCGTCGAGATCGGCGGTGCCGAACCGGCCCTCGACCACGGCGCGGTCGGCACCCGAACGCACCCGGGTCGCGTCGGCGCGGGCGCCGCCCAGCAGATGCAGCCCGGTGACCACCATGGTCTTGCCGGTGCCGGTCTCCCCGGTCAGGACCGTCAGGCCGCGGTCGAATTCGGCGGTGGCGGAGCTGATCGCGCCCAGTGACTCGATCCGGATCTCGGCAAGCATCGCCGGTTACTGCCCCCGCCAGCCGGTCACGGGCAGCCGGAACTTGCGGACCAGCCGGTCGGTGAACGGCGCGCTGTCCAGCCGGACCCACTTCAGCGGGGTCCCGCACTTGGTGACCTCGAGCCGGCCCCCGGCCGGCACCGTCATCTCGCGGCGCCCGTCGCAGAACACCAGGGCGTCGTGGCTGTCGGCGTCGATCTCGATGGCGATCATCGCGTTCGGGCTGGTGACCATCGGGCGGGCGAACAGGGCGTGGGCGTTGTTGGGCACCACCAGGATGGCCTCCAGATCCGGCCACACCACCGGACCGCCCGCCGAGAACGCATACGCCGTCGATCCTGTCGGGCTCGACACCAGCACGCCGTCACAGCCGAACGCCGACACCGGCCTGCCGTCGATCTCGAGGACCACGCCGAGGACCCCGAGCCGGCTGCCCTTCTCCAGGCTCGCCTCGTTGAGCGCCCAACCGTGCGAGATCACCGCGCCGTTGGCCCGGATGACGACGTCGAGGGTCATCCGCTGCTCGACGCGATAGTTGCGGCTGACGACGTGCTCCAGCACGGTGTCGATGGCCTCGGCCTCGGCCTCGGCGAGGAAGCCGATCCGGCCGAGGTTCACCCCCAGCACCGGGATCTCGGCGTTGCGCGCCAACTCGGCCGCGCGCAGGAACGTGCCGTCGCCGCCCAGGACGAGGACCAGCTCGCAGCCCACCGCGGCGTTCTCGTCGGCGTCGACCAGCTCGGTGTCGATGCCGAGTGCGGCCAACTCGGCGGGATCCAACTTCAGCGGTGCGCGGTCGACCGATTCGGCGGCCAGCAACCGCAGTCCGATCCCGTTGTCGCCCAACACCTTCTGGACCCGACGCGCGGTCTCGGTTGCTTCGTCGCGGCCGGTGTGCACCACCAGCAGCACCACCCGGTCACCGGTCATTGCGGTCCCTCCGCGACGGCGCGGCGCACCGCGGCGTCCAGTTCGTCTCCGGTCAGGGCCCGATCGGTGTCGGCGCGCAGCCACAGGAAGTACTCCACATTGCCCGACGGCCCGGGCAGCGGGCTGGCGGTGACGTCGACGGTCTGCCAACCCAGTCCGGCCGCGCGGGAGGCGACCGCCGACACGGCATCGCCCCGCAACCGCGGATCGCTCACCACGCCGCCCGCGCCCACCTGGTCCTTCCCGACCTCGAACTGAGGCTTCACCATGGGAACGATATCGGCGTGCGGTAGACAGCAGCCACTCAGCGCGGGCAATACCGTCGCCAGCGAAATGAACGACAGGTCGGCGACCACCAGATCGACGGGTCCGCCGATCGCCTCGGGGGTGAGGTCGCGGACGTTGGTGCGCTCGATCACCCGCACCCGCGGGTCCGACCGCAGCGACCAGGCCAGCTGGCCGTAGCCGACATCCACCGCGACCACTTCGGTGGCGCCCCGGTCCAGCAAAACTTCGGTGAACCCGCCCGTCGAGGCGCCCGCGTCCAGGCATCGCCGCCCGGTGACGTCGATGCCGAATGCGTCGAGCGCGCCGATGAGCTTGTGCGCACCGCGCGACACCCAGGTCTTCTCGTCGGATCCCTCGACGACGAGGGCGGCGGTGACCGCCACCGCGGTGGCCGGTTTGACTGCGGGCATCCCGTCGATGCGAACCCGACCGGCTCCGATCAACTCCGCGGCCTGCTGGCGAGAGCGGGCCAGACCGCGACGGACCAGTTCGGCGTCGACCCGGGTACGCCGCGTCACGGCGATCTCAGCCCTTCTCCACCGACTCCAGCGCCTGGACCAGCACCTGGTGCGCTTCCTCCAGTCGGCGGCCGACCGCGTCGATGTCGACCTCGGCGCCGTGGGCGTCGACGTCGGGGAGTTCGGCGAGCAGCGCGTCGATCTGCGCGCGGATCTGTTCGGGATCGGTGTTCATCTCACCGCTCACGCTAGCCGATCCGGTGCGTCCAGTAGCTCCCAGCGGGCCAGCGCGGCGCGGGCGGTGTCGTCACCGGCCAGCACCGCGATCGGGCGGCCGTTGGCGTTGGCATCCCACACCGCCCGCGCGGTGGACCGCACCACCGACAGCTCATCACCGGGGTCGGCGCCGGTGGCGGTGACGGTGACCGCCCCGTCGCCCACGGTGACCCGCCACGCGGGGTGTTCGGCGACCGCGAGCGCCCGGCCGTCCTCGTGCAGACCGCGCAGATCCGCGGCGATGAAGGTGGGCCGCTCGTCGGATTGGGCGTGCACGGCTTCGGCGGCGGTGCTGACGCCGGTGAGCACCATCAGGCTGGGCAGCGCGGCGGCGTTGGCGCCGGCGATGTCGGTGTCGAGCCGGTCACCCACCACCAGCGGCGTGTGAAACTGGCCGCGCGCCAACGCATCCGACATCAGGGTCGGGGCCGGCTTGCCGGCCACCTGGGGTTCGGCGTCGGTGGCCGTCCGCAGTGCGGCGACCATCGCGCCGTTTCCGGGCAGCAGCCCACGTTCGGTGGGCAGCGTCTTGTCGACGTTGGCGGCCACCCACAGCGCGCCGGCGCGGATGGCCAGCGCCGCCTCGGCCAGGTTGGCCCAACAGGTCTCGGTGGAGTGCCCCTGCACCACCGCCGCCGGATCCTCCGATGCCTGCCGGACCGGCCGCAGACCGACGCCGGAGATCTCGTCGCCGAGGGCGTCGGTGCCGACGACGAGTACCGCCGACCCGGCCGGTAGTTGACCGGCCAGCAACTTCGCGGCGCTCTGGGCGCTGGTCACCACGTCGGCGGCGTCGGCGGTGAATCCCAGCTCCCGCAGGTGCGCGGCGACGTCCTCGGCGGCGCGGGAGGCGTTGTTGGTGACGAACAACGCGCGGGTGTCGATGGCTTCCAGCGCCTCGACCGCCCCTTCGGTCGGGGCGTGGCCCCGGAACAGCGTGCCGTCCAGGTCGAGCAGCAGGCAATCGTAGTGCTGGGCAAGGCTTCCCACGTCAGGCGAGCTCGCTGACCCGGTCTTCGGCGTCGGTGGCGCCGTCGAGGTCCGCTGCGGCGGCGTGGATGAACCACTGCAGGGCGTCATCCCCACGGCCCAGCGCCAGCAGCGTCTCGGCGTAGGCGTAGAACAGCCGGGCCGCCGTTGTCCCGGTGCGCGCCGGATCGGGTTGCGGGCTGGACAGCAGGGCCAGCGCCTGGTCCAGCTGCCCGAGATCTGCCCTGGCCCCGGCGGCCACGATGCGCATCTCGTCGGCGTCGTCGCCGGTGAGCTGCGCGGCTTCCGGGCTACGGGCCAGTTCGATGGCGCGCTCCGGCCGGCCTACTCCGCGCTCGCAGTCCGCGATCAACGGCAGCAGTTGTGACTTGCTGCCCATCCGGCGTGCGGCGCGGAACTCCGACAGTGCCTGGGCCCAGTCACCGCACTGGTAGGCCGTCACGCCGACCGCCTCCCGCACCGCGGCGATGCGGCCCGACCGGGCGCGGGCGGCCTGGGCGTGGGCGAGGGCCGCTTCGGGATCTTCGTCGATCAACTCACCGGCGGCGACCAGGTGCCGGGCCACCGTGTCGGCGGTGGACTTGTCCAATGTCGAGAGCTCGCGCCGGATTTCGGGTGCGAGCTGCTTGGCTTCGATGGTCGGCGGGATCGGCGGCCCGGCCGGCGGTCGGGGAGCATCCTCTGCCTGGGACGGGTGTTGGGGCTGGGCGCGACGGGCCCGCCCCGGTCCACCGGATCGGGGCGCCGATGAGCCGCGGTCGCGACGTGGAGCGCCGGCCCCGGGGGGACGACGCGACGGGCGCCCGTCCGCGTTGCCTTGCCTGTCGTCGACCACTGGCGCCTTCCGGTTGTTCAAAGTTGTCGGGTTAAGGATACGGGCAGTGCCGATATGGCCACCATTCGGATAGCGATATCCAAACCGTTGATGCCATGTGCCGCAATGGAAATGCCCCCCGATTTCTCGGGGGGCATTTCACTAAATTGTGTTCGGCGGTGTCCTACTTTTCCACCCGGGTTGGGTAGTATCATCGG
>CAZHUU010000147.1:0-11720 GCA_964535335.1 uncultured Mycobacterium sp. | reverse complement strand
CCGAGGCCATGCCCTCGTAATCCAGTGGCACGTCGAGGTGTTCGGCGGTCAGCAGCGGGGTCGACGACCCGCCCGGGGTCCAGAACTTCAGTTCATGCCCGGCGCGGACGCCGCCGGCGTAGTCGAGGAGTTCGCGCAGCGTGATGCCCAGCGGTGCCTCGTACTGCCCGGGTCGGGTGACGTGGCCGGACAGCGAGTAGAGCGTGAACCCGGGCGACTTCTCCGACCCCATCGACTTGAACCAGTCCACCCCGTTGAGCAGGATCGGCGGCACGCTGGCGATGGACTCCACGTTGTTGACGACGGTGGGGCAGGCGTACAGGCCGGCCACCGCGGGGAACGGCGGACGCAGCCGGGGCTGACCGCGCCGGCCCTCCAGCGAGTCCAGCAGCGCGGTCTCCTCACCGCAGATGTAGGCGCCCGCGCCGGCGTGCACGATCAGGTCCAGGTCGTATCCCGAGCCGAGGATGTCCCTGCCCAGGAAGCCGGCCTCGTACGCCTCGGCGACCGCGTTCTGCAACCGGCGCAGCACCGGCAGCACCTCGCCGCGCACGTAGACGAAGGCGTGCCGGGCGCGGATCGCATACGCCGCGATGATCGCGCCCTCGACCAGGAAGTGCGGCGTGGTGAACAGCAGCGGAATGTCCTTGCAGGTGCCCGGTTCCGACTCGTCGGCGTTGATGACGAGGTACTTCGGCTTGGCCCCGGCCCCGGTGGCCGCCCCGCCCGATTTGTCGCTCGCCGAGTCTCGCTCCTGCGGGATGAACGACCACTTGGTCCCGGTCGGAAAACCCGCACCGCCGCGGCCGCGCAGCCCGGACTCCTTGACCGTCGTGATCACGTCGTCGGGTTTCATGGCCAGCGCGCTGCGCAGCGCCTGGTAGCCCTGGTGGCGTAGGTAGGTCTGCAGCGTCCACGGTTCGGGCTCGCCCCAGAACCTGCTCAGCACCGGGGTCAGCGGCGTCATGACGGTTCTCCGTCTTCGCCGGATTCCTGGCCCAACGCCTGCGCCATCCGCAGCCCGGCCAGCGTCGCGGCGCCGGGGCCGCTGCTGTCGGTGGTCTGCGGCCCCACACCGGCCAGCGTCCGCGCGGTCTCGCGGAACGGGCATACCGGCGCCCCGCGGGTGGGCTCAGGAGTGTTGCCTGCGCGGATGGAGTCGACGAGTTCCCTTGCGCTGGAGGTGGTTTGGTTGTCGAAGAACTCCCAGTTGACCATCACCACCGGGGCGTAGTCGCAGGCCGCGTTGCACTCGATGTGCTCCAGGGTGATCAGCCCGTCGCCGGTGGTCTGCCCGGCGTGCACGCCGAGGTCGGTCTCCAGTGCCTCGAGGATGGCGTCGCCACCCATGATCGCGCACAGCGTGTTGGTGCACACGCCGATGAGGTACTGGCCGGTCTCGGTGCGCCGGTACATCGAGTAGAACGTCGCCACGGCGGCCACCTCGGCGTCGGTGAGTCCCAACTGGTTGGCGCAGAACGCGATTCCGGCCTTGGTCAGGTAGCCGTCCTCGGCCTGCACCAGATGCAGCAGCGGCAGCAGCGCAGACCGGGGTTGCGGATAGCGGGCGATGATCGTCGCCGTGTCGGCGCTCAGGCGATCGACCACGTCGGGCGGGTAGGAGTCCCGCCCGCCGATCGGCGGGCCGGGTTCCTCGGGCCGCGGGCCGAGGAAGATGTCGACGCTCATCGGGCGCTCACCTGTCTACGCCTCCCATGACCGGGTCGATGGAGGCCACCGCGGCGATCACGTCGGCGACCATGCCGCCCTCGCACATCGCCGCCACCGCTTGCAGATTGGTGAACGACGGGTCGCGGTAGTGCACTCGGTAGGGTCGGGTGCCGCCATCGGAGACCATGTGCACGCCGAGTTCGCCGCGCGGCGACTCCACCGCGGTGTACACCTGCCCGGCGGGCACCCGGATACCCTCGGTGACGAGTTTGAAGTGGTGGATGAGGCCCTCCATCGAGGTGCCCATGATCTTGGCGATGTGCTCGGGGGAGTTGCCGAGGCCGTCCGGGCCCAGCTTCAGGTCGGCGGGCCAGGCCAGCTTCTTGTCGGTGATCATCACGGGCCCCGGCTCGAGGCGGTCGAGGCACTGGCGGACGATCTTCAGCGACTCGTGCATCTCGCCGACCCGGATGAGGTAGCGGCCGTAGCAGTCGGCGCCGGTGTCGGTGATGACGTCGAAGTCGTACGTCTCGTAGCCGCAATAGGGTTGGGACTTGCGCAGATCGTGCGGCAGGCCGGTGGAGCGCAGCACGGGGCCGGTCATGCCCAGCGCCATGCACCCGGTCAGGTCGAGGTAGCCGATGCCCTGGGTGCGTGCTTTCCAGATGTAGCTCTCGGTCAGCAGGTCTTCCAGTTCGCGCAGCCGGCCGGGCAGGATCTTCAGCAGTTCCTCGACCCGCTCCGCGCCGTCCTCGGGCAGATCGGCGGCCAGTCCGCCCGGGCGGATGTAGGAGTTGTTCATCCGAAGGCCGGTGATCGCCTCGAAGACGGTCAGGATCAGCTCGCGTTCCCGGAAGCCGAAGAACATCGGCGTCATGGCGCCCAGTTCCATGCCACCGGTGGCCAGCGCCACCAGGTGCGAGGAGATGCGGTTGAGCTCCATGAGCATCACCCGGATCACCGAGGCGCGGGCCGGGATGTCATCGGTGATACCCAGAAGTCGTTCCACGCCAAGGCAATACGCGGTCTCGTTGAAGAACGGCGAGAGGTAGTCCATCCGGGTCACGAAGGTGACGCCCTGGGTCCAGGTGCGGTACTCGAGGTTCTTCTCGATGCCGGTGTGCAGATAGCCGATTCCGCACCGGGCTTCGGTGACGGTCTCGCCCTCGATTTCCAGGATCAGCCGCAGCACCCCGTGGGTGGACGGATGCTGCGGGCCCATGTTGACCACGATGCGTTCGCCGGCCTCGCCCTGCTTGGCCGCCGCCACGATCTCGTCCCAGTCCTGGCCGCCCAGGACGATCACGCCGTCGCCCTCGTTCTGATCGCTCATCAGTGGTACGACCTGCGCTCGTCGGGCGGGGGGATCTCGGCGCCGTGATATTCCACCGGGACGCCGCCGAGTGGATAGTCCTTGCGCTGCGGATGACCCACCCAGTCGTCGGGCATCTCGATCCGGGTCAGTCCGGGGTGACCGTCGAAGACGATGCCGAAGAAGTCGTAGGTCTCGCGCTCGTGCCAGTCACAGGTCGGGTACACCGAAAACAGCGACGGCACATGGGGATCGGCGTCCGGGCAGGCCACCTCGAGCTGGATACGCCGGTTGTGGGTGATCGACATCAGCGGGTAGTAGGCGTGCAGTTCCCGGCCGGTGTCCTCGGGATAGTGCACACCCGAAACGCCGCAGGACAACTCGAACCGCAACGCCTCGTCGTCGCGCAGCGCCTGCGCGACGACCAGCAGATGCTCACGGCGGACGTCCAGCGTCAGTTGGTCGCGGAACACCACGACCCGCTCGACGGCCGCCTCGAAGGCTTCGGCCCCGAGCAGCTCGGTCAGCCGGTCGACCACCTCGTCGAAGTAACCGCCGTAGGGCCGCGGGGTGCTGCCCGGCAGCGCCACCTCGCGCACCAGCCGGCCGTACCCCGAGGTGTCACCACTGCCGTTGATGCCGAACATGCCGCGGCGCACGGCGATCTTCTCGTTGTCCCGCTGGGTCACCGCAGCAGGCCTTTGAGCTCGATCGTCGGCGTGGCCGACAACGCTGCCTGCTCGGCGGCCGCCACCGCCTCGGCGCGGTGCACGCCCAGCGGCATCTCGGCGATCTTGGCGTGCAGGGTGAGGATCGCGTGCAGCAGCATCTCCGGCCGCGGCGGGCAACCGGGCAGGTAGATGTCCACCGGCACCACATGGTCGACGCCCTGCACCACCGCGTAGTTGTTGAACATGCCGCCGCTGGAGGCGCACACACCCATCGCCAGCACCCACTTGGGTTCGGCCATCTGGTCGTAGACCTGCCGCAGCACCGGTGCCATCTTCTGGCTGACCCGCCCGGCCACGATCATCAGATCGGCCTGGCGGGGTGTCGCGGAGAACCGCTCCATGCCGAACCGGGCGATGTCGAACCGCGGCGAGGCGGTGGCCATCATCTCGATCGCGCAGCACGCCAGGCCGAACGTCGCCGGCCACAGCGACCCCTTGCGGACGAATCCGGCCACCTTCTCCACCGTCGACAGCAGGATGCCGCCGGGCAGCTGTTCTTCTAGTCCCACTCGAGGCCACCCCGCCGCCATACGTAGGCGTAGGCCACGAACACGGTGAGCATGAAGATCAGCATCTCCACCAGGGCGAAGGTGCCGAGCTGGTCGAAGGCCACCGCCCACGGGTAGAGGAACACGATCTCGATGTCGAAGACGATGAACAACATCGCGGTCAAGTAGTACTTGATCGGGAATCGCTGGCCGACCGGCTCACCGGCCATCGGCTCGATCCCGCACTCGTAAGCCTCGAGTTTGGCCCGGTTGAACCGTCTGGGGCCGATCACCAGCGCGATCACCACGGACACCACTGCGAACCCTGCCGCGATGACTCCCAGCACCAAAATGGGTGTGTAGAGACTCATACCGCTGTGTCACTCCTCGCTTACGCTCGTTGTGAGCTAAGACACAGCGTAGCGATCTTGTGACGTGGGTCTACAGGTTTTCGTTAGGATGTCTTCAAGAACTGGACGCGGCCCGCTTCGTCTGAGAGGGCAAGAGCGACAGTGCAATTGGCGTTTCGCCCGCTACACGCCCGCTACACCGCTGCGCGTAGCAAACCCACGACCGCCTCGCCCAATCGGATCGGGTCGATCGGCTGGGGCACGGCCGCCTCGGCCCGCGACCAGTTCGCCAGCCACGCGTCGTCGGCCCGGCCGGTCAGTACCAGCACCGGGGGGCAGCCGGTGATCTCGTCCTTGAGCTGTTTGGCAATGCCCATCCCGCCGACCGGCGCCGCCTCGCCGTCGAGAATCACCAGGTCGAACCCGCCGCGGTCCATCAACTGGATCACCATCGGACCGGTGGCCACGTCGGTGTAGGTCAGCTCGGGCAGCTCCGGGTGGACTCGCTTTCCCAGTGCCAGTCGCACCTGCTCGCGGGTGCGGGCATTGCTGCTGTAGACCAGGACGTGGATGGGCTCGGAGCCGGCGCCGGACACGCCGCCGATGCTACTGCGGTATCCGTGATTTCGGCGCGCAAACCGTCGCTCAGCGATTGTTTGCGCGCCCGAATCACGCCTTGGCGAAGACCAGATCGGCGATCAGCGTGGTGGTCGCCGGCATCATTCCGACCATATTGCCGCTGACGCCGAAGGCCGTCCGGTCCACGGTGGTCTGCGCCGAGATCCGCACGGTGCCATCGCCGAGTGGCTCGACGGTGGCCGACAGCGGCAGCGGGCGGGTGGTGCCCCGGACCGTGAGCTCGGCGCGCAGGTCGGCGCTGCGCTCGCCGGTGGCGGTCACGTCGGTGACGACGACGCTGATGTCGGGGTGCTTCTCGACGTCGAAGAAGTCGGGGGAGCGCAGGTGCTCGTCGCGTTTCCCGATCCCGGTCCGCAGCGAAGCCGCGCGCACGTCGAGACGACCGAAGACCGCCCCCTTCGCGGTGATCTGACCGTCACCGCTCACGTCGGGGAATTCGCCGTTGACGGCCACCAGGCCCCACAGCGTCTTGTTCTTGAACCGCACCGAGGATCGCCCCGGCACGAGATTCCAGACCCCGGCCGTATCGGGATCGGCGAGCAGGGATTGCAGAGCGGTCATCGCACCTCCATCGGAGTCAGGCCAGCAACGGGGCCAGTTCGGCGGGGTCGAGGTACTCGTCGATCCGCCGGATCAGCCCGTCCGCTCCTAACTTGACCACCAGACATACCCGCAGCGCCACCCCTTCACCGCCGCGGGTGGTGGCGTGCAGGATGTGCTGCTGGACGAATCCGGTGTCGAAGGCCTCGCGGTCCAGCACCTCGTAGCGGCGCGAGGCGGTGGCGCCGACGAACCACTCGATGACACTCAGTGCCCGGGGCTTGTCGCGCTCCCGCCCGCCGCCGGTGCGCCAAACGACGACGTCGTCGGACCACAGTGCGGTCAGGGCCGCGATGTCGCCCTTCTCGATCGCGGCGAACAGTCGATCCGCGACGTCGAGGATCTGGGTGCGGGTGAGGCTCATGGCGCTCCTGGCTCGGGCTGGTCGTATCCGGGATGGGCGATGGCCAGCCGGTGGCGTACCAGCGCCCGCAGGGCGGGCAGCGCGTCGGCGCCCCGGTCGTCGAGGTCGCCGGTCCGGATCGCGGCGGCCAGGGCGTCCTCGTCCGGGTAGCCCAGTGCGGCCAGGGCCGCCACCGGTTCCGCGGCGCTGCGGTCCAGCAGTTCGCGTTCGACGGTGCGCAGCACGTTGGCGGCGACCAGGGCGTGGAAATTGACCGACCCGGTGGTGGCGGAGCGGACGTCGCCCTCCAGGAACTCGGCGACGGCGGCGACGAGTTCGGCGGCGGTGGGCCGCCCGTTGAGCCCGGTCACGGCGTCACCTTCAGCAGATCGAGGATGTCCCACTCGTTCTCGCACACCCGCCGGCCGATCGCGGCCAGCTCCACCGACCGGGTCTGCCCGGACAGGTGCCGCTCGGCCTGATAGCGGCAGATGATGCCCCACTTCAGCGTGCCCAGCACCAGCCACCACCGCAGCGCCTCGCGGTCGACGGCGGCACCGCCCGCGGCCTCGTAGGCCGCCACGAAGTCGTCAATGCCGCCGAGCCCGCCGGCGGCCATGCCGGCGGGTGCGCCGAACCGCCAGGCCCGGACGCAGAACCAGGCCAGGTCCTCGTAGATCTCGCCGATGTGCACCAACTCCCAGTCCAGCACCGCAGCCAGGGTTGACCCGTCGACGATCAGATTGCCCATCCGGAAGTCACCGTGCACCAGCACCGGCGCGGACGGCGTGGGCCGGTTGGCGGCCAGCCAGCGAAACGCCCACTCGAATGTCGCTGTGGTGTCGCCCATTTCGTCGAGGCGTCCACGCCATTCGTCGAGCTGTTCCTGGGGGGCCAGGCCCGGCGCGTCGGTGCGGGCGCGGTGGATCGCGGCCAGCGCCGCCGCGCACTGCCCGAGCAGACTGCGGCGGCCGTCGTCGTCGAGTCGGCGCTGGATGCGCCGCACGATGGTCTCACCGGCGATCTCGTCGCAGATCAGGAACGGATTACCCAGGGCGGCAGACGAATCCGACGCGACCAGGATCGTGGGTACCGGCGCGCCCGCGTCCGCGGCGGCACCCTGGACAGCGGCCTCGAGTTCCATCCCGGCGTGCATGTCGTCGGGCGGGCCGGTGCGCAGGATCAGCGCACGGTGCTGCGATCCGGTGACGGCTGCGAACGCCCAGGTGGTGCGGCTCGCCCCGCCGGTGAGCACGCGCAGATCGGTGACCTCGGTGGCCTCACCGAGCACCGGGCCCAGGACGGCGGTGAGGTCGGCAGACAGCTTCTCGGAGTCCACGTCAGCGGGCGGGCTTGCCGAACTTGAACAGCCGCTGGGCCACCCGGCGCATCTGGATCTCCTCGGCGCCCTCGGTGATCCGATAGCGACGGTGGTGACGGTAGATGTGCTCGAAGGGCTCGTGGCGGCTGTAGCCGATGCCCCCGTGGATCTGCATGGCGCGGTCGGCGGCCTCGCACACCAGCCGGTTGGCGCGGTAGTTGGCCATCGACACCTTGTCCGACACCTCCAGGTGGTGGTTGCGGTCGAGCTCCCACGCGGCGTAGTACACCAGCAGCCGCACCATCTGCGCTTCGGTCTGCAGCTCCACCAGCGGCCACTGCACCGCCTGGTTGACCGACAGTGGCTTGCCGAACGTCACCCGATGCCCGGCGTACTCCACCGCCCGGTCGATGCAGTACTGCGCGGCGCCCAGACTACTGGCCGCCTGCCGAATCCTGTTCTCGTGCAGGAAGGTCTGCGCGACCTCCAGGCCGCGGTCGATCTCGCCCAGCACGGCGTCGGCCGGCACCCGCACGTCGTTCAGCACGACCTCGCCGTGGTCACTCGGCATGTTGAAGGTCCACCAGTAGTAGGGCACCTCGAAGCCCTTGGCGTCGCACGGCACCAGGAACGCGGTGATGCCCCGCGCCTGCCCCGGCTCGCCGGAGGTGCGGGCGAACACCAGGTCGTGGGTGGCGCGGTGCACGCCGGTGTTCCAGCGCTTGGTGCCGTTGATCACCCAGTCGTCGCCGTCGCGTTCGGCGGTCGTCTCCAGCCAGGTGGCGTCCGAGCCGTGGTCCGGTTCGGTGAGCCCGAACGCCATCGACCGCTTGCCGGTGAACATGGCCTCGATCCACTCGGCCTTCTGTGCCTCGGTGCCGAACCGGTCCATCATGATGACCTGGGGAAAGTTGCCGACGATCGACGACTCGTCCTGCAGGTCGTTGTGCAGCCCGAGGCCCTTGTGGGCCAGGTGTTCCCGGATGACGGCCATGTCCAGGTTGGTGCCGTCGCGGCCGCCGAACTTCGACGGCAGCCCGTAGCGCAGCCAGCCGGCCGCATCGGCGCGGCGACGCATCTCGTCGAGCAGGTCCTCCCACTCCTTGCGCGGGATGCCGCCGTTGTCGATGTCGGTACGGGCGAACTCGCGACGCCGGTCGAAGTACTGCATGTGCTCGCGCTCCAGAGGCTTGATCTCGGCCTCGATGAAGGCGTCCATCTCGGCCAGCAGCGCCGGAAGGTGTTCGGGCAGTGTGAAATCCACGATGATCTCCTAGCTCGGTCTCTAAAAACCGTACAACGTCTTCTTCCAGATGGTGGACAGGGTGGCGATGGCTTCCGCGTCGGACAGCCGCACTCCGAGGCCGGCGGTGTCCGGGCGCAGGCACACCGTGGTGAACTGTTCGAAGAGCAGCGCGATCGCCAGCGCGGTGTGCTCGGCGTTCAGGGCCGCGGCGTGGCCCTGTTCTTGCGCGCGGCGTACCGACGCGGCGACGATGTCGATGCCGAACTGCCGGAACTGATTCTGCAACGCGGCGAATCGGGTCTCGGTGGCGGCGAGTTGGTCGACGGCGACCATGATGCCGATGTGCTGCTTGAACATCTCCCAGTAGCCGCTGACCACCGAGACGAAGAACCCGTCGTCCTGCGGCGACTCGGCGAGGTGTACCCGCAGACCCGACGGCTGGACCACGTCGTGCAGGAACGACTCGGCCATCGCGGCGAGCAGATCCTCCTTGTCGCCGAAGTAGCGGTAGAACACCGCCGGTGAGCGTCCCGCGGCGGCGGTGATGTCGGACAGGGTGGTGCCGTGAAAACCGCGTTCGGCGAACAGCTTCCGGGCTGCGCCCTCGATCGCCTGCTGGGTCTGACGACCCTTGCTGCTCAGCGTCCGCGGGGCTTCGGTGGTCACTGGCGCTCAGTTCAGGATCCGGTCGCCGGCGCGCAGCAACGCGCTGGGCAGCTCGTGGCCGACGACGGACTGTGCCACCCGGGCCGCCTCGATGGCCGCGGCCAGGTCGACGTCGACCGCGATTCCGCTGTCGCGCAACAGGTAGGTCAGATCCTCGGTGGCGATGTTGCCGCTGGCACCCGGGGCGAACGGGCACCCGCCCAGACCGCCGACCGACGAGTCCAGGCGGCTCACACCGGCGGCGACGGCGGCGTAGGCGCTGGCCAGTCCCGCGCCACGGGTGTTGTGGAAATGCGCCCCCAGCGGCAGCTCGCCGATCCGGGGCCGGACCTGGTTCACCAGCGCGGTGACACGCCCCGGCGTGGTGGTGCCGATGGTGTCAGCGATGGCCAGCCGATCGGCCCCGAAACCGACTGTGGCGTCGACGATGTCGAGGACGCGCTGGGCCGGTGTCGGTCCGTCGAACGGGCAGTCCCACGCGGTGGCGATGATGACCTCCACCCGGGCACCGGCGTCGTGGGCGATCGCCACGATCTCGGCGATCTGCGCGGTGGCCTCGGCGCTGCTGCGGCCCACGTTGGCCTGGGAGTGCGCGTCGGCCGCCGACACCACGTACTCCAGTGAGCGCAGCCCGGCCGCGATCGCCCGCCTGGCGCCGTTGGGACTGGCCACCAGAGCGGAGAACTCGATGTCGGGGTAGTCATTCAGGGCGGCGGCCAGTTCCGGCGCGTCGGCCAGGGCGGGCACCTTCGACGGTGACACGAACGCTGTCGCCTCGACCTCGCGCACACCGGTGGCCGCGATCGCCGCGAGCAGTTCGAGCTTGGCGGACAACGGGATCGGCTTCTCGATCTGCAGGCCGTCGCGCAGGGCGACCTCGCGGATCGTCACCCGTTCGGGTAGGTCGCTCACAGCACCCCCTGCGACTCGAGTTCGGTGATCCGGTCCGCGGAAAGCCCCAGCAGGTCGCCGTAGACCTCGGCGTTGTGCTGACCCGGGGTGGCCGGGCCGGCGTTGCGCACCCCGCCGGGTGTCTCCGAGAGCACCGGGATGACGCCGGGCCCCAGCACGTTGCGGCCGATGCGCTGGTCGTAGTGCTCGACGAGCATCCCGCGGGCCCGCAGCTGCGGGTCGCGCACCACCTCGGCGACGGTGTTGATCGGTCCGCTGATCACCCCTGCGGCGCTGAGCGTTTCGATGATGTCACCCGGCTGACGGGTGGCGGCCCACTCGCCGATGATCTTGTCCAGCTCGTCCTGGTTACGCCCGCGCGCGACATGGTCGACGAAGCGGCTGTCGGTGGCCAGCTCGGGTTGGCCCATGGCGCTGCACAGCCGTCGGAACACGGTGTCCTGGTTGGCCGCGATCACCACCCAGCTGCCGTCGGCGCTGCGGTAGATGTTGGACGGCGCAATGCCTTCCAGCCGGGTGCCGGACGGCCCGCGCACCACCCCGCCCACGTCGTAGTCGGGAATGGTGGACTCCTGCACGGCCAGGCATGCCTCGGTCAGTGCGGCGTCGACCACCTGACCCTCGCCGGTGACGGTCCGGCGGTACAGCGCGGCCAGGGCACCCTGCACGGCGAACATCCCGGCCAGACTGTCACCGAGGGACAGCGCCAGCCGCGGCGGCGGCCCGCCCGGAAAGCCGTTCATGTGCCGCAGTCCGCTGGCGGCCTCGGCCACCGACGCGTAGCCGGCCTTGTGGGCGTCCGGCCCGGTCTGCCCGTAGCCGGAGACCCGCACCAGGATGATGCCCTTGTTGTGTTGGCGCAGAACGTCATAGCCCAGACCCCACTTCTCCAGGGTGCCGGGGCGAAAGTTCTCCACGATGATGTCGGAGCGCTCGACCAGCTTCAGGAACAGCTCGCGGCCCGCCGGCTCGCGCAGGTTGAGAGTGACGGCTTTCTTGTTGCGGGCGTGCACCGTCCAGAGGAAGTGGTGCCCGTCGAGTTCGGCCTGCCCCCAATTGCGGACCGGGTCGGGGGATCCCGGCGGCTCGATCTTGATGACGTCGGCGCCCATGTCGCCGAGCAGCCGTCCGGCGAACGGGCCGGAGATCAGGGTGCCGACCTCGATGACCCGGATGCCGTCCAGCGCGCCGGAGGGTGTGCTCATCGCCGGTCACCTCTCCCCGCGAGCTGGGGGTACCTCCCGCTTGCGGGGGCACGTGAAAACCCCCAAATTGCCCTCAATAAGGGGGTGTATGCGTCTGCTCGCGCCAGGAATGTCATGCCCCCGCCTTCGCAAAGTCGTGCCGCACCATCCAGTCGGTCACCACGCCGACCGCCCGGGCCAACGTCTCGCGCTGATCGGGCCCGGAGTAGTAGTGGTTGGCGCCCTCGATCTCGTGC
>CAZHUU010000146.1:0-11805 GCA_964535335.1 uncultured Mycobacterium sp. | reverse complement strand
CACCAGGGTGCGCGGCAGCGGTTCGGCGATATCGGCGATGCGGCCCAGCGCGGTCCGCAGCGAATCGTCATCGAGCCGCAGTGAGCAGTAGGTCAGGTCGTCGTCGTTGACCAGGATCAGCTTGCCGCGCGAAACACCTTGCAGCGCTGGAACTTCAGTGACGGCTCCTGAGACGTCGAGCTCTTCACGGTGTGCCCGCACCAGCTTTCCGGTCGCGGGATCGTCGTCGTAGATGCCGACCGCCAGCCGATGCACCCGGGTCTCCCCGGCACCCGGCGCGGCGCCGCCCTGGGTGATGGCGAACCGGGTGAAGCGTCCGGCGTCGTCGATGTCGAAGTCGGCGCGCAGCGTGTTCAGTCCGGTGGTCTTCAGCCACTGCCTGCCCCAGTCGGACAGGTCGCGGCCCGATGCCTTCTCCAGCGCGCCGAGCAGGTCGTCGAAGGTGGCGTTGCCGAACGCATGGGCCGTGAAGTAGTCGCGCAGGCCGGCCAGGAAGTGCTCCAGGCCCACATAGGCGACCAGCTGCTTGAGCACGCTGGCGCCCTTGGCGTAGGTGATGCCGTCGAAGTTGACCTCGACGGCGTGCAGATCCGGAATGTCGGCGGCCACCGGGTGTGTGGAGGGCAGCTGGTCCTGCCGGTAGGCCCACGACTTCTCCACGTTGGCGAACGTCGTCCACGCCTGGTCGTACTCGGTGGCGTCGGCCTGGCAGAGCACCGAGGCGAACGTCGCGAACGACTCGTTGAGCCACAGGTCGTCCCACCACGTCATGGTCACCAGGTCGCCGAACCACATGTGCGCCATCTCGTGCAGCACCGTTTCGGCGCGCCGCTCGTAGCTGTAGCGCGTCACCTTGGACCGGAAGACGTAGTCCTCCAGGAAGGTCACCGCGCCGGCGTTCTCCATCGCGCCGGCGTTGAACTCCGGCACGAACAGCTGGTCGTACTTGCCGAACGCGTAGGGCACCCCGAAGTTGCGGTGGTAGAAGCCGAAGCCCTGCTTGGTCTCGGTGAAGAGCCGTTCGGCGTCCATGTACTCCGCCAGCGACGATCGGCAGAACAGGCCGAGGGGAATCTCGCCGTGCTCGTCGGCGTAGACATCGTCCCACCGGGCGTACGGCCCGGCGATCAGCGCGACCAGGTAGGTGCTCATCCGCGGGGTGGTGGCGAAGGTGTGGACCTTGACCTTGGCGCCCTCCTCGACGGAGGTGGGGGCGCCGTTGGAGATCACCTGCCAGTGCGCGGGCGCGGTGACGGTGACGTCGTAGGTCGCCTTCATATCGGGCTGGTCGAAGCAGGCGAACATCCGCTTGGCGTCGGCGGTCTCGAACTGCGAGTACAGGTAAACCTCGCCGTCGACGGGGTCGACGAAACGGTGCAGCCCCTCACCGGTGTTGGAGAACCGGCAGTCCGCCTCGACGACGAGGGTGTTGTGCTTGGCCAGGCCCCGCAACGGGATACCGGTCGACTCGTCGTACCCGGAGACGTCGATGGCGTGCCCGTTGAGGATCGCGCGGTGCACGGCGTCGGCGGCCAGGTCGATGTAGGTGTCGGCACCGGGCAGCGCCTGGAACTCGACGGTGGTGGTCGACCGGAACGTCGTCTCCGCGGGGTCGCCGCCGCGGGGTCGTTTCCCCGGGTCGCTGCGCTCCTGCCCGCCGGACGTGAGGTCCAGGACGATCGCGTAGTTGTCGACGGTGACCAGCGCCGCGCGCTCGATGGCCTCGTTGCGGGTGAGATTGGGAAGCACGCGTTCCAACCTATCGTGGGGGGAACACGAGAGAGCGCTGACGAGTTGTGCTCGACGTCATACCCGCGACCCGGAGGAGCCCCGCATGTCCGAGAAGTCCCGCGCCGATTTCTGGTTCGACCCGCTGTGTCCGTGGTGCTGGATCACCTCCCGGTGGATCCTCGAGGTCGAGAAGGTCCGCGATATCGACGCGAACTTTCACGTGATGAGTCTCGCGGTGCTCAACGAGGGCCGCGACCTGCCCGAGCAGTACCAGGAGTTGATGAAGAAGGCGTGGGGCCCGGTCCGGGTCGCCATCGCCGCCGAGCAGGCCCACGGCTCCGAGGTGCTCAGCCCGCTGTACACCGCGATGGGCACCCGCATCCACAACCAGGACAACAAGAACCTCGACGCGGTGATCAAGGAGTCGCTGGCCGAGGCCGGTCTGCCCGCGGACCTGGCCAAGGCCGCCGAGGACGGCTCCTACGACGACGCGCTGCGCAAGAGCCACCATGCCGGCATGGACGCCGTCGGCGACGACGTCGGCACGCCCACCATCCACGTCAACGGGGTGGCGTTCTTCGGGCCGGTGCTGTCGAAGGTCCCCCGCGGCGAAGAGGCGGGCAAGCTCTGGGACGCGTCGGTGATCTTCGCGTCCTACCCGCACTTCTACGAACTCAAGCGCACCCGCACCGAGCCGCCGCAGTTCGACTGACCCGCGCGCCGGCTAGAGGCCGGGCAGGCAGTTGACGAACGGGATGAGCCCGGGGCACTGCTCGAAGATGTTCGGCGGGTTGGCCGGCGGGGGCGGCGGCGGGATCGGAGTGGGGAACAGGTTCGGCCCCTCCCAATAGTGGGCCGGGGCGTGGGTGCGCACGTCGTAGTCGAAGTAGTAGGTGTGGCAGACACCCATGTCCCACACCAGGTCGGCGTCCGAGCGCGGCGGGTCGTTCGGCATGGGCTGCCCCGGGCACCATTGGAACGGGCCGTAGGTGTAGGCCTGTGCGGTGCCCGCGCCGGCCAGGCCGGCCACGCCGAGCCCGCCGAGGAGCAGCGCCCCGGCCACCGCCCGCACCGCGTGTGTCCTGGTCATCAGGTTCATGTTGACGATTTCACCATCGCCGGCCGGCTACCGATACCAACTTCGGTACACGCGTTAGGGTTACCGCCATGCGCGTCTACCTCGGAGCCGACCACGCCGGATACGAACTCAAGCAGGCCATCATCGAGCACCTCAAGCAGGGTGGGCACGAGCCGATCGACTGCGGCGCCTTCGACTACGACGCCGAGGACGACTACCCGGCCTTCTGCATCGCCGCCGCGCTGCGCACGGTCGCCGATCCCGGCAGCCTCGGCATCGTGCTCGGCGGTTCGGGCAACGGGGAACAGATCGCGGCCAACAAGGTGCCCGGCGCCCGGTGTGCGCTCGGCTGGAGCGTGGAGACGGCATCGCTGGCCCGCCAGCACAACAACGCGCAGTTGATCGGCATCGGGGGGCGGATGCACACGGTGCCCGAGGCGCTGGCGATCGTCGACGCGTTCCTCACCACGCCGTGGTCGGAGGCCGACCGCCACCAGCGCCGGATCGACATCCTGGCCGAGTACGAGCGCACCCACGTACCGCCGCCGGTGCCCGGCGCGCCCGCCTGAGCCGTGCCGGAGGGACACACCCTTCACCGGCTGGCCCGGCTGCACCAGCGCCGCTTCGCCGGCGCACCGGTGACGGTCTGGAGTCCGCAGGGCCGGTTCAGCGACGCGGCCGTGGTGGACGGCCGGGTGTTCACCCGGGCCTCGGCGTGGGGCAAGCACCTGTTCCACCACTACGACGGTGGCCCGATCGTGCACGTGCACCTCGGTCTCTACGGCACCTTCACCGAGGCGCCGGTGCCGATGCCGGGGCCGGTCGGGCAGGTCCGGATGCGGCTGGTGGGAACCCATTACGGCACCGATCTGCGCGGGCCCACCGCCTGTGAGGTGATCGACGAGGCGCAGGTCTCGGCCATCCTGGCCCGCCTCGGCCCGGACCCGCTGCGCCGCGACGCCGACCCGGATCTGGCATGGGAGCGAATCGTCAAGTCCCGCAAACCCATTGGTGCGCTACTGATGGATCAGCGGGTACTGGCCGGGGTCGGCAACGTGTATCGCAGCGAGTTGCTGTTCCGCCACCACATCGACCCCTACCGGCCCGGGCGCGACGTCGGCGCCGGGGAGTTCGCGGACGCGTGGGCCGATCTGATCGATCTGATGAAGGTCGGTGTCCGCCAGGGGCGGATCATCGTGGTGCGGCCCGAACACGACCACGGGGCGCCGTCCTACCTGCCCAACCGCCCGCGCACCTACGTCTACCGCCGCGCGGGCGAACCGTGCCGGATCTGCGGGACGGCCGTGCGCACCGCCGAACTCGAAGGCCGCAACCTGTTCTGGTGCCCGACCTGCCAGGTGTGAGCGCGGGGCCCGACGGCCGTTTTGGCCTGCATCGTCACCGCGCGCCCGTGAGAATGCCCCAATGGAAATGATTCTCGTGGTTGTCGGCGCGATAGTGGTCACTGCGATCGCTCACCAGAGGGGGTTGGAACCGGCCCTGATCATCGTCGTCGTGGGGATCGCGGCGTCTTTCGTTCCCGGCTTCGAGGCGCCCGAGCTCGATTCGCACGTTCTGCTCACGGTGGTGCTGCCGCCGCTGCTGTACTCCGCGGCATTGGATTTCTCGTTCCCGACGTTCGTGCGCAACATCAAGCCGATCCTGGGCCTGGGCGTGGGCCTGGTCCTCGTAACGGCCCTTACCGTCGCCGCCGTCTCCGCGTGGCTGGTGGTTGTACCGCTGACGTTCGGCACGGCACTGGTGCTCGGCGCGATCGTGGCGCCGCCCGACGCGGTGACTGCGGTCGCCGTGGGACGCAAGCTCGGCCTACCCAAGCGGGTGATGGCGATCCTGACCGGCGAGAGCCTGATCAACGACGCCGCGGCTCTGACGCTGTTCCTGGTCGCGGTCGCCCAGGTGGCCGGCACCCACACATTCATCGAAAGCCCTGTCCTGCTGTTCGCCTATAGCGCGGTGGTGGGGCCGGCGGTCGGCGCTGCGTTGGGCTATGTGACGCTGTGGATCCGCAACCGGCTGAACAATCCCGGCCTGGAAACCATCCAGGGCCTTGTGGTGCCGTTCGCCGCTTTCATCGCCGCCGAGGAATTGCACGCATCCGGAGTGCTCGCGGTCGTGGTGGCCGGCTTCGTGGTCGGCAGCGGAACCTTGAGTGCGGGCTACCAGACCCGACTGCAGGAGCGCTACGTGTGGCATGCGCTCGACGTACTGCTCGAGGCTTTCGTGTTCGCCTACATCGGCTTGCATCTCAGGTTCGTGCTGGAAGATCTGCGCGAGAACCACGAGTCGCTGAGCGAGGTTGCCGTCGCGTCGGCCATCGTCCTGGTCATCGTGCTTGCCATCAGGCCGATATCGGTGTTCCTGATGTTCGGTAGAGGCGTGCTGCTGCGCCACGTCGATCGCACCCTGTCCGTGCCGATACCGGAAGGCGGCGCCCGCGGTGCGCTCGGCGTGCGGAAGCGGGACAAGCCAACGGGCAAGTGGCGTGCCATGATCGACCACCGATCGTTGAGTTGGCGGGAGAACGTGGTGGTCTCCTGGACCGGCATGCGGGGGGTGGTGACGCTGGCCGCCGCCGCGGGCGTGCCGCTGACGGTGTCCGGCGGCGAGCCGTTCCCCGAGCGGGCCACCATCCAGGCAATCGCGTTCGTCGTCGCGGTGGGGACCTTGCTGCTGCAGGGCTGGACCCTGCCGCCTCTGATCCGTCGGCTGGCGTTGTCCGGCGCCGAGGACGACACGGCCTACGAACGCGATGAAACGCTCAAGGCGGAGCGAGTCGTGCACGACGCGGCGGACGACGTCCTGACCGAATTCGGCATCCATCCGCCCGAGGGACTTGATCCGCAGGTGTTGGCCGAGATCCGCACCACCATCGCCCGGCACTCCCAGGACGCCGACGAGATGCCCGATCCGGAGGCGCACACGCTGCGGGCCGACGTCTTCTCGTCGCTGTACCGGGACGTTCTCGCCGCCCAGCGGTCGGCACTGATCGGCGAGCGCGATGCCGGCCGGATCGATGACGAGGCGGTGCGGGCCATGCTCGAACGACTCGACCTTCAGGAGGCGGGGGTGACTGCGCGGCTGGAGAGCCGCATCTAGAAGTCGCCGAACCCGCCGAAGTCGCCGCCGCCGAAGTCACCGAGGCCGCCGCCGTCGCCGCCCCAGCCGCCGCCGCTGTCGGCCCAGCCGCCGCCGCTGTCACCGGCCCAACCGCCGTTGTCGCCGCCCCAGCCTCCGCCGTCGCCGGCGCTGCTCGCATCCAGACCCTGGTCATACCCCTGATCGAAACCCTGATCGAACCCGGAGCCGAAGCCGTTCTCGAAGCCGGAGGCGTCATAGGACACCCCGTGCATCCCGGAGAACAGCGCGTCGAACAACAGCACCGAACCCACGCCCCAGGCGCCGGCCACCAACGCCGTCTTCCACCACGGCTCGGAATACCAGCCGGCCGGCACCGGACGCCCGGCCACCCGGCCACCCGGGTAGTAGTTCGGGGTGCGCTCGGTGGGAACGGGGGAGGCCTCGATCTCGCGGCCCTCGAAGGAGACCTTGCGATCCTCGGTCACGGCGCCCGCCGACTTCTGGCCGGACATGGTCTCCAGCTCCGGACCCGGATCGATGCCCATCGCGGTGCGCGCGGCCCGCACGTAGTAGAGGCCTTCCAGGGCGCTCTCCTTGGCCAGCATGGCCTGCTTGGCGGTGGTGGCCTGTTCGATCTGTGACGAGGCCGCGGTGAACCGTTCCGAGGCGTCGGCCAGTGCCTGCGTCGATGCATCGTTGGTGCCGTTGAGGTTGAGCACCTGGCCGCCCAGGCGTTCGATCACCCGCCGGGCATCGGCCTTGGCGTCGGCCAGGCTCGCCGCGTTGCGGTTACCGGAGGCGCGCGACGAGCTCCACACCGCCAGCGCGATCGCGGCCACCACAACCAGGATGAGCACCAACAGCACACCGTTCATGGCGTCCACAGTACCGACCCCGCGACGATGCGCCGCGGTATGGAAATTTGCCTGTCAGAGCACCCCGAGCACGCGGTAGACCTCGTCGCTGAGCGCGGTGCTGCGGGGGTCGGCGTTGCATTTGGTGGCGTCGAAGTAGTTCATCACGTAGGCGTAGCCGATCCGGTTCTCCAGGTCGACGAACCCGTAGGAGCCACCGGAACCACCGTGGCCGAAGGTGCGCAGGTTCGGGCCGGCCACCCCGCGCTGGTTGAGCATGTAGCCCAGGCCCCAACCGTGATCGGCCACCCGCGGGCCGAGCACCACATCCGGGTCGAAGCCGCCCTGGGAGACCCGCACCGACTCGATGTGGTCGGCGGTGAGCAGTTTGCCCTGGGCCAGCCCGTTGTAGAAGGTCGCCAGGCCGCGCGCCGAGACGTGCCCGTTGGTGCCCGGGAACTCCGCCGCCCGCCAGCGGGTGAGCTCGTTGGAGCCGAGCTCGTCGTCGGGCACGAAGCCCATCGCGACCGACAGGGCCGCCATCGGGTGCTCGGCGAGCGACTCCGGGTCAGCGGGCGCTTGCCCCTTGGCCAGCACGTCACGGATATGCGGCTTGTTGATCATGTCGGCGCACCGGCGGTGTTCGCCGGCCGGCAGGCCGATGTGCACGTCGATGCCCATCGGCTCGGCGATCTCGGTCCGCAGGTAGTGGCCGATGGTGCGCCCGGTGACCCGACGGACCACCTCACCGAGGATGAAGCCGAACGTCACCATGTGATAGCCCTGCGCCGTGCCCGGTTCCCACCACGGCTCCGACGCCGCGATCTGCCGGCACACCCGGTCCCAGTCGGTGGTGTCGTTCCAGTGCCGTCGGGTGCGGGGGCCGCTCCCCCCGGAGCGATGCCCCAGCCCCGAGGCGCCGGTGATGTCCTGCTTGCCCGCCGCGCCGAACTCGGGCCAGTACTGCGCCACCGGCGCATACAGGTCGATCTCGCCGCGGTCGGCCAGCAGATGCACGCAGGTGCTGGTTAGTCCCTTCGTTCCGGAGAAGACGCTGGCCAGGGTGTTCTCCCGCCAGCGCCGGCGCCGGCGGGCATCGGAGTACCCGCCCCACAGGTTGACCACCAGGTCCCCGTCGACCCACACGGCCACGGCGGCACCGACGTCGTTGTGTTCGGTGAAGTTCTTCACGAAGGCGTCCCGGACGGATGCGAATTCCGTGGCGCACGAGCCCCCGAGGGGAAGTTGGTCGCTCACCGCGCCTCCTGTAGCGGACGATCCCGCCGGCGTCGGGAACCGAATCCGAATTTAGGCGGCCGACGCTAGCCAAAGAAGCTGAGAATTCGATTGGAGCCGAACCGACACTGTGTCGTGACCAGGACAGATTGGGTGTCCAGCAGACTCGGACGCGACGATACCGCGAGGTCCGGGAGGACGATGAGCACCGACACCACCGTTCGCACCGCCGTGGTGTTCGTGCACGGTCTGCAGGAACGCCGACCCGCAGACGTCCTCGACGCCTTCGCCAAGGTGGCGTTGGCACCGCGTGCCGGAGCTTGGGAGTACTACCCCCAGCCTCTCGAGGTCACCGACTCCTATGAGGCGCGGCGCTATGCCGAACCGGCGGTGGGAGCCGAACTGTTCGAGTACGACTGGTCGTTTCTGATGACGAGCAGTCGTTACGCGGGCTTCGTCGCCGCCCTGGCGCGGGTGTTCCTGCGCCGGCCGCGCCACGTGCCCGACCAGTTGTTCGGCATCTGGCGGCTGGCCTGGCTGGCGTTGCTCATCCCGACCGCTGTGCTGGTGACACTGTTCGTCGTCGGGGGGTACCTGCTGCACACCGGCATCCCCGGCTGGATTCTCGGCGTGGTCAGCAGCGTCGTGGTGCTCAGCATCGCGGTGGCGGTGTTCCGCATGTTGCCCAGAGCGTTGACCCGGAGCTTTCTCACCACCGGTTTCGTCAACGTGGCCCGCTACTTCGACCCAACGCCGGAGTCCCACGCCGCGCGGCGTGCGATCCGCGGTGGCCTCGTCGACCTGCTGCACACCCTGCATCAGGGGCGCTATGCGCGCATCGTGGTCGTCGGTCACGGCCTCGGTGGTTGCATCGCCTACGACGCGCTGACGACGCTTTGGGCCGAGACCCACGAACTTCGCGCTGAGCAGTCGGCGGAATCGACCGGCCTCGAGTCGCTGCCGGGGCTCGAGGCGGCTGCCGACCGGCTGCGTAAAGATCCGACGGCGGAGGGTGCGCGCGAGGAATTCCGGGCCCAACAGTTCGCGCTGTGGCGAGACCTTCGCGGACAGGGAAACCCCTGGCGAACAACGGACTTCGTCACCGTGGGAACGCCTCTGGCGCTCGCGGACCTGTTCGTGGCCAGACCGCCGCTCGTCGGCGGTCTCGCCGGTTCCGATGTCCGACATGAGTTGTTCGACCGGCTGTTCCGCAGGGGAGTGGTGGTCGGCTGCCCGCCCAGGTCCGAGCGATTGCCGGTGGCCGCCGACGACGGCCCGGTGCGCTACGGGTCGGGTGTGGCGCTGGGCGCCCAATCCGTGTTCGCCGTGACCCGCTGGACCAACATCTGGTTTCCGGTACGCCGGGGTGGCATTCGGGGCGACTGGTTCGGCGGTGTGTTGGGTCCGCTGTTCGGGCCCGGCATCCGCGACATCATCATCACCGGCAACCTGCCCGACAGGCTGCGGCCGGGAGCCGCGCAGACCCGGTACTTCACCCAACCGCAGTGCGACGACCCCGGTGCGGTGGCCTTCCATCTTCGCGATGTCCTGGCCCTGGGCGACCACCGCGGGCTGGACGCCTCGTTGGCCGCACCTGCGCCCGATCCCACGACGGTGGGCCGGGTGGTCTACCGGTCGTGGCAGCGCAGTATGTGATGGTCGCGTTGGCCTGCGCAGGGGCTTCTTGGGGCGCCATCAGGTGCCTGACCTGCAGCCCCCCGAGAGACTGGCGGGCTCCCTCGGGTGAAGCACCTGAACCGGCGGTCGACAGCTGAGTCCCGGGCAGGAGTGGAGCGGGCGACGGGAATCGAACCCGCGTAGCTAGTTTGGAAGACTAGGGCTCTACCATTGAGCTACGCCCGCGTGCTGTTACGCGAGCACAAATGTACCGGTGCCGCCGAGATCCATACCAATCGGACCTGGCGAAGTCCGCATCGCAACGGTCGATTGAGGCTGCGCTGGTCGCGGGCCGTAGGATCGCGGGCGCGATCAACACAGCACGGGGTGTAGCGCAGCTTGGTAGCGCATCCGCTTTGGGAGCGGAAGGCCGCAGGTTCAAATCCTGTCACCCCGACGCGCCCATGCCCGAAGAGAACGACATTTAGGAGTACCGCAGTGAAGAGCACCGTCGAGAAGTTGAGCCCCACCCGGGTTCGCATCAACGTGGAGGTGCCCTTCACGGAACTGCAGCCCGACTTCGACCGCGCCTACAAACAGCTCGCCCAGCAGGTGCGGCTGCCCGGCTTCCGCCCGGGCAAGGCGCCGGCGAAGCTGCTCGAGGCGCGGGTCGGCCGGGGCGCGGTGCTGCAGCAGGTGGTCAACGACGCGTTGCCGAGCCGCTACAGCGAGGCGGTCACCACCAGCGAGGTGCGCCCGCTGGGCCAGCCGGACATCGAGGTCACCAAGATCGAGGACGGCGAGGAACTGGTCTTCACCGCCGAGGTCGACGTCCGCCCCGACATCGAGCTTCCCGACCTGAGCCAGGTGAAGATCTCGGTCGATCCCATCGCGATCACCGACGACGAGGTGGACACCGAACTGGAGTCGCTGCGCGCCCGCTTCGGCACCCTCAAGGGGGTCGAGCGTGCGGCGCGGGAGGGCGACTTCGTCTCCATCGACCTGTCCGCGACCGTCAACGGCGAGGACCTCGCCGATGCCAAGACCGAGGGGCTTTCCCACGAGGTCGGCTCCGGCCAGCTGATCGACGGCCTCGACGAGGCGATCGTCGGGCTGTCCGAGGGCGAGTCGAAGACGTTCACCACCAAGCTGGTCGCCGGTGAGCATGCCGGCGAGGAGGCCGAGGTCATCGTCACCCTGCAGTCGGTCAAGGAGCGGGAACTGCCCGAGGCCGACGACGAATTCGCCCAGCTGGCAAGCGAATTCGACACCATCGAGGAGCTTCGCGGCAATCTCGAGGAGCAGGTCCGGCGGCTGAAGCGGATTCAGCAGGCCGAGAAGATCCGCGATAATGCCCTCGAGGCGCTGCTGGAGCTGGTGGAGGTGCCGCTGCCGGAGGCCATCGTGCAGGCGCAGGTCGACGAGACAGTGCACAACGCGGTCCACGGTCTCGACCACGACGAGGCGAAGTTCGCCGCGGCGCTCGAGGCCGAGGGCAGCTCGCGGGAGAAGTTCGACGCCGACGCCCGCGAGGCCGCGGAGAAGGCCGTCAAGACCCAGCTGCTGATGGACGCCATCGCCGACGACCTCGACATCCAGGTCGGCCAGAACGACCTCACCGAGCGGCTGGTCCTGATGTCCCGCCAGTACGGCATCGAACCGCAGCAGCTGTTGCAGGTGCTGCAGCAGAACAACCAGCTGCCCGCCATGTTCGCCGACGTGCGCCGCGGGCTGACCGTGGCCGCGGTGGTGGAGGCGGCCACCGTCACCGACACCGACGGCAACGTCGTCGACACCACCGAGTTCTTCGGGCGCTCGCCGGGCGACGAGGGGGGCGAGGGCACCGCCGACACGGCCGATGTCGCCGACGCCGACGGTGGCGCCGAGCAGCAGGCCGACGCGGCCGAATAACGCCGACAGCGAACGCACGCGCTCCAGGGAGTGCGGTGCGGCGATGGTTGGTTAGGGTCTGGGTAGACAGGTCGTTACGAGAAAGCAGGTAGGAAGTCGTGACTCACATGCGTTCGGGCATGCCAGGGCTGAACCTCACGGACTCGGTGTATGAGCGGTTGCTCGCCGAGCGCATCATCTTCCTGGGTTCCCAGGTCGACGACGACATCGCGAACCGGCTGTGCGCGCAGATTCTGCTGCTGGCCGCGGAAGACCCCGTCAAGGACATCCACCTGTACA
>CAZHUU010000145.1:0-11833 GCA_964535335.1 uncultured Mycobacterium sp. | reverse complement strand
GCTAGGCCCGCGTCGGCCCCGGTCGCGGCCGCACCAGCACCGCCTGCTGGATCACCCCGACGGCGCCGTCGTCGTCGAACAGGGTCCCCACCGTGGTGCCGACCCCGTCGGGCCCGTACAGCGTCTCCGACCGGATCCCCACCCACTCGCCGACCGGAACCCGGTGCACGTGCACGGCGAGGTCGGTGTTGAGGAAGGTGTAGCGGGTGATGTCGATGCGGGTACCGATGCCGTTGGCGGAGTCGGCGATCGAGAACAACCGCTCCATCGGCGTCATCACCTCACCCTGGACCAGGTCGACCAGCGGCCGGATCCACGACTCCCCCGCGCCCGGCGCCATCGGCTCGGTCAGCCACAGCCATTCGGTGCTGTGCACGTAGTTGGGCTCGAACTTGGCGGCGAGGTTGCGGTTGATCCCTCGATCGCGCGGCGGCAGGGGGGCCACCGCCGCGGACATCAGCGCGGCGGTGTCCAGCGTCGAAAACCGCCAGCCACTGGCCCGGGCGACCGGCCGCGGCGCACCATCCGGGCCCTGACCCAGCAACACCGCGCTCACCAACTCGATCTGCTTGCCACCGCGGTCCACCGTCGCGCTCACCCACAGATCACCGTCGGCGGGCACCCCGCCCAGCAGATCGACCACCACCCGGCTCAGCCGGGTGGTGGGGCGCTGCGCGCAGCGCTCCATCGCCCGCACCAGCAGCGCCGACACCGGGCCGCCGTGCTGAATGTGCGACGACCAGGTACTGCGAACCATGTCGGTGGCGCGGAACCGCTCGCCGAGCGGATCGGCCGGGTCGAGGAGTTCGTAGTAACTGTCGGACATGCTCACCTTTCGACGGAGGGGAAGCCCGCGCCGGGCACGTCCACCCGGATCGTCTCGACCCGCGACCACCGCGTGCCGACCAGCTTCGCAGGGTAGGCGTCGGAACTCGAGAGCAGGAACAGGGTTCTGCGGTCCGGCCCGCCGAGCATGCAGGCGATCGCCGCCCGGTCACCGATGTCGACCCGGTCGGTCACCCCGCCACCGGGCGCCACCCGCTGGAACTGATGCGCCAGCGTCATCGAGGTCCACACCGCGCCCTCGGCATCCAGGGCGATGCCGTCCGGCGGCCCGTCCAGACCGGTGGCGAACGGCCGCCGCCCGGAGAGTCCGCCGTCCGCCGCGACGTCGAAGGCGGTCAGCCGCCGCGCGGTGGATTCCGCGACGATCAGCGTGCCGCCGTCCGGGGTGATCGCCATGCCGTTGGGAAAATCCAGATCCCCGGCCACGACGGTCACCGAGTCATCGGGATCGATGCGTGCGATCAGCCCGCCCGCGCGCGCCTGCGAACCGACATAGGCGCGGCCGCGCCCGTCGATCACCAGGTCACCCAGGTTGGCCGGCGCGATCCCGGACAGGTCGGCGATCTCGGCAACCGTGTCGCCGTCATAGCTCAGAACGACCCTGTGCTCTGCTGAGACGATGAGCAGCGTGCCGTCCGGGCGAAAACCCAGACCCGACGGACTGTGCCCCGGCAGTGGCAGCGCGATCACCGATCCGTTGAGCCCGACGGTGTGCACGGCCTCGCCCAGCATGTCGGAGAACCACAGCAGCCCTTCGAACCATCGGGGGCCCTCACCGAAGCAGAACCCGTCGGCCAGCGCCGTCGGGCGCAGTGGCCGCGGGCCGGTGCCGGTCATGGGGTATCCCCACAGCCTTTACAAAACATCGCACAAGTGTCACGCTCCTGGCGTGGCACTGTCAACGACGTCGCAGGACTGAGACCGTGTGGTGCTATCGCCTCGTCGCGCCGTACACCTTCCAGCGGACCTCGCTGCCGGAGCCGGATCCCGCCGCCCTGCGCGACGGCCAGGTGCTGCTGCGTTTCCTCGCCGCAGGCATCTGCGGCAGCGACGTGCCGGGTTTCAGGGGCGTGCAGGGCCGCCTGCCCGGTGACACCGGCGTGCTGGCGGCGGAGATGGCGGGCTTCCCGATCCACGAGATCGTCGGCGAAGTGGTCGCCTCCAGGCACCCTGACCACCGCATCGGGGACCACGTCGTCGGTTGGGCCTCGGGCTTCGACGGCCTGATGGAGTACGTCACCTCCGACGGCAACGGACTGGCGCCCTACGACCCGGCGCTGCATCCCGCGCATGCCGTCGGCCTGCAGCCGCTGGCCTGCATCCTGTATGCGGCCGAACAACTTCCGCCGATGCCGGGAAGGCGGGTGGCGGTGATCGGGCAGGGCTCGATCGGCCTGCTGTTCTCCTACGTGGCCAAGGCCTTCGGTGCCGCCCACGTCACCGGCGTGGACCCGATCTACCGGGACGACATCGCCGCGAAGTTCGGCGTCGACACCGTCGTCCGCACGACCAGCGATCGCTGGATCACCCACCTGTCGGCGCACGACAAGCCGGACGTCGTCATCGAGGCCGTCGGGCATCAGGTCGCCACCCTCAACCATGCGGTGGAAGCCGCGGCGTTCGGCGGCACCGTGTTCTACTTCGGTGTGCCCGACGACGACAGCTACCCGATCAGCATGCGCACCATGCTCCGCAACAACCTGACCCTGAAATCCGGTGTGACGATGGATCGCAGGCGCGTGCTGGCCGCGGCCGACGCGTTCGCCGGCGAGCACCCCGACCTGCTGGGCAGGTATGTCACCCACACCTTCGGCATCGACGAGGTACAGGAGGCATTCGAATTCGCCTGCCGCCCAACGCCCGGCCGGGTGAAGATCGCGATCGCCGGCTCATGACCGGCAGCAGGCTGCAACAGGCGCTGGCCGCTAAGCCGCAGGTGTGGGGCGGCTGGATCGCCGCGCCGAGCTTCCACGGCCCAGAAGAGTTCGCCAACGCCGGCTACGACTATGTCGGATTCGACGTCCAGCACGGCTATCTCGACGACGCCGACGTGGCGGTGATTCTGCGCCGCCTCGAACACGTGCCGATCGCGACGGCGGTGCGGCTGCCGTCGGCCGACCCCGGGCCGATCGGCCGGGTGCTCGACGCGGGTGCCGACGCGATCATCGTCGCGATGGTCGACACCCCCGAGCAGGCCGCCGCCGCGGTCGCCGCGACCCGGTACCCACCGCACGGTGTGCGCAGCTTCGGGCCACTGCGGGCCAGCATGGGCCACGACACCGGCGCCCTGCAGGCGCGGGTCAGCACCTTCGCGATGATCGAGACCACTGCCGGGTTGGCGGCCGTCGAGGACATCTGTGCGGTGCCAGGGCTGTCCGGGATCTACGTCGGCCCGGCCGATCTGGCCATCTCGCTGGGAGTTTCGGCCCTTCAGTTCACCACCGACCCGACGGTGCTCGACGCGATCGCCCGCGTCCACCGGGCGGCGACCGCAGCCGGTGTGGTGGCAGGCATCCACGCCGGCAATGGTGCGGCGGGACGGCAGTTGGCCGCGTTGGGCTTTCAGATGATCACCTTGGGCACCGAGTCCCTGTCGCTGCGCCGCGGTGCCGCAGCGCATCTCGACGACGCAGTGGGTCCGCGATGACCCGGGTCGCTTTGGTGACCGGGGCGGCGCGTGGCCAGGGCGCGGCGATCGTGGCGCGGCTGCGCGCCGACGGGTTCGCGGTGGCCGCCGCCGACCGACTCGACGTCACCGCCGACGATCCGGGCGTGCTCCCCGTCGCGCTGGACGTCAGTTCGGCGCGGCAGTGGTCGGCAGCGGTGACGCAGGTGGTCGGCCACTTCGGCGGGCTCAACGTCCTGGTGAACAACGCCGGCGTGCTGCACCGCGCACCCCTGGGCGAAGAGACCACCGAAGGCTTCGAACGTGCCTGGCGGGTCAACACTTTGGGGCCGTTCCTGGGCATCACGGCAGTGCTGGAGCACCTGCGCTGCGCCCCCGATGCCGCCATCGTGAACACCTGCAGCACCGGGGCCATCCGGCCGTTTCCGTTCCACGCCGCCTACGGGTCGTCGAAGTGGGCGCTGCGCGGACTGACCCAGATCGCCGCCGCCGAACTCGCCGGTGACGGCATCCGGGTCAACGCGGTCTTCCCCGGCCCGGTCGAGACCCCCATGCTCGACGAGAAGGCCAGAGAGCGGCTGACCGCGCGCGCCTATACCGGCCGCCTCGGCCAGCCCACCGAGATCGCCGATGCGGTGGCTTTTCTGGTCTCCGACAGCGCCGCCTTCATCACCGGGTCGGAACTCGTCGTCGACGGTGGGCAGTGCCTGCGGATCGGGTGACCCCGCCCGACCCGGACATCCTCCGACGGCTCGATCCCGCGCTGCGCGAGTTCGCCGAGGCCCGCAGCGACCTGTCGTTGGAAACCCTTGCCGCCGTGCGACAGTCACTCGATGAGCGCCGGCGGGAAGCTGTCGCCGAGGTGGACGGCACCGGGGTGGAGATCACCGACCTGACCGTGCCCCGCGGCGACGGTCCCGCCGTCCCGGTGCGCATCTACCGGGGCGCCGGCACGCAGGGGCCGGCGGTGATCTACTGCCACGCGGGTGCCTTCGTGCTCGGCAACCTCGACACCGACCATCAGCAGTGCGTCGCGCTGGCCCGACGTGCGGCGTGCACGGTGGTTTCGGTCGACTACCGGCTGGCTCCCGAGCACCCCTACCCCGCGGCCCTGCACGATGCCTTGACGGTGCTCGGCTGGGTGCGGACGCGGGCCAACGACTTCGGTGTGGATCCCGACCGGCTGGCCGTCGCCGGAAGCAGTGCGGGCGCGGCCCTGGCCGCGGGACTGGCCCAGCGCAGCGCCGGGGGCGAGGCGTCACCGATCGTCGGGGCACTGCTGCATCAGCCGGTCCTCGACGACCGGCCCACGGCGTCGAAGGCGGAGTTCACCACCACCCCCGGGTTCGACGGCACCGCCGCCGCCCTGATGTGGCAGCACTACCTCGGCGGCACCGCACCGGACGCGGCGTCGGTGCCCGCACGGAACCACCGATTGATCGGCGCGCCAAGCACGTTCATCACCTGCTCGGAACTCGACCCGCTGCGCGACGAGGCGCTCGACTACGCCCGGACGCTGATGCGGTGCGGGGTCCGCACCGACCTGCACATGTTCGGCGGGACCTGCCACGGCTTCGACTCGCTGCTTCCGAACTGGACGGTGAGCCAGGCACTGCTCGAACTGCAGTCCGCGGCGCTGCGGCGCTTTTTCACCGGGGACTGACCTTTACAGATTGGCGTAAAAATGTCACGCTGGTGACCATGACAGCCGACGTGGTCGATATCGACGAAGCAGTCACCGGGGACCGCCCCCGGACGGCGGAGACCACCCGCTATCAACTCGACGTCATCGGCGCCGACGTAACCGACGTCGTCGCCTGCGCCGGCGGTTGGCTGTTCGACCGGGTGATGGCCGGCTGGGAGGTCACGGTCGCCGTGCCGCGGTTGCTCGACGCGGCCCCGCTGCGGATCCTCGGGGTGCATACGGCATCCCTCGGGGCGCTGCTCGACGGCGGCCGCACCCGCGCGCTGGCGGTTTCGGGGTCCGTATGCCACGCCGACAGCCGGGTGCGCGACGCGGTGGGCGCCGCGCTGCGGTCGGCCCGGGCCGAGGTCACGGTCTGGGGCGACGACTCGGCCTTCGTGCCGGACGGCCGCCGCACCGCTGTTCGCCACGAGTTGAGTTCGGCCGCAGGTGTATTCAAAGCGCATGCGCTGGCGGCGGCGGGGGCCCCGGCTGCGCCGGTCTCCGGTGTCGAGGCTTTCACCAGCCTCGGCCGCCCGGCGCGCACCGACCGCCGCGACCTGCTGCCGGGCTGAGGCCGCCGGTCAGCGGTCGACGAAGATGTCGATGATCGGCGTCGGCCCGCCACCGTAGCGGGACAGGTCCGCCACCCCGGCCGTCCGCAGCACGTCGGCGTCGATCAGGCACTTGCCGTTCACCTCGGCCGCCGGCGACGTCACGATCGCCATCGCCGCGTCGGCCATGATCTCCGGGCTGCGCGACGACGCCAGGGCGTCGGTGAAGTCGGCCGAGTTGGCCACCGCCGAGGTGGCGATGTAGGTCTCCGGCCACAGGCAGGTGAATCCGATTCCGGCGTCGGCATATTCGGCCGCCCAGCCCATCGACAGCAGGGTCATGCCGTACTTCGACAATGTGTAGGCCGGATGGGCGCCCAGCCAGTGCGGGGTGAGATTCAGCGGCGGTGCGATGGTCACCACGTGGCCGTTGGGCGAGTTGCGCAGATGCGGCAGGCAGGCCTTGGTCAACAGGAAGGTGCCGCGGATGTTGATCTGCTGCATCAGATCGAACTTCTTGGCCGACAGCGCCTCGGTGGGCTCGGTGCCGATGGCGCTGGCGTTGTTGACGCAGATGTCCACCCCACCGAAGTGCTCGACAGCGGCGCCGACGGCACGCGCGACGTCGTCCTCATTGCGCACGTCGCCCACCACCGCGACGGCCTTGCCGCCGGCGGCCTCGATCTCGGCGGCCGCGGTGTGGACGGTGCCCGGCAGTCTGGGGTGCGGCTCAGCGGTCTTGGCGAGCAGCACGACGTTGGCACCGTGCCGGGCCGCGGCCAGCGCGATGGCCAGCCCGATCCCCCGGCTGGCACCCGAAATCACCAGCGTGCGGTCGGCGAGCACAGGCGTCGCGGCCATCATTCTCCTCGCTGAAAATCAGATTCTCTTTTCGAGAGCATAGCGCTCTTGCGAGGGTCGGGAGCGCCGGGTTGCGGGTCAGGAATCGCGGCTGGGGAAGAGCAGCGCCTGCTGCACCGCGCCACCGTTGATCGGCGGTCCGAGGAGCACCGTCGCGGTGTTGGCCGCGGGGTCGTAGCGGACCAGCGACGTGGTACCGGTGCAGCCCACCTGACCGCGCAGCACCAGCGCGTCATCGGTCGCACCGGCGACGAAGACGTCGTCGGACACACCGGGGACCTTGACCCGGGTGGTGTGTCCGTCGGGGGTGAGCCGGGAGAGGAACGCGGTGCCGCACGCCCCCGCTGATTGCAGGAAGGTTCCACTGGGCAGCTTCCAGGCATCGCCGTCGCCGAGGTCACCCGTGAAGCCCGGCGCGTCGCCTTGACCGGAGTTGAGCGCCGTGATCGGCGTGGGCGCGGCGCCGTCCAGGGGCACCTCCCACAGCTGGCTGGCAGAACTCGCCACCGCGTCGCAGTGCGCCAGGATCGAGCCCGCGGTCCACCACTTCACCGGGGCGCAGATCGCCCGCGCCGTCGGGGTGGGCAACCGACGGACCACCGTGCCGTCGTTGTCCATCACGACGAGGCTGTTGTCGGTCCTGGGCACCAGGTCGTTGCCGAGGTTGGCGGTGGCCAGCACCAGTTGCTTGCCGTCGGGCGACTCCGCGAACCGGCCACTGAACTGCCCCGCACCGCCCAACTCGCCGGTCGGGTAGGTCAGCTGCGGGTTGCCCTGCAGGTCAACCCTTTTCAGGGTGCCTGGTTCGTTGCCGTTGAAGGAGGTCGAGATCAGCAACGCGGTGCCGTTGGGCCGGGTGTAGCGCGGTTCGCCGGCAGTGTGCACCGTGGTCTGGGCGCCGGTGTGCAGATCGACGGAGATCGCTGTCGGGGGCGAGGCGTATGACGAGAACAGGGCGTGACTGCCGTCTCCGGACCAGTCGACCAGACGGAGGTTGGTGCCCGGCGCGAACGTGGTGATGGCGTATCGGTTGCCGGTCGGGTCCACCAGGAAGAGCGTGGTGCTGGCGGTGTCAGCCGCGGGTTCGCCGGGTGCCTGCTCCTCGCCGGGTCGGTGCGGGGTGGCCGGGCTCCACATCGCCAACGTCCAGCCCGGACCGACCTTCGCCCACGGAACGTCGGCGATCGCCCCCTCGGTGCCGTGGGCCGCGGCCGGACTGGCCGGTGCGGAGGCGGTGGTCGGGGTCGACGGCCCCGCGGCGGGGGACGTCGGGGAATTGGCCGACGAGTTGGTCGACGCCGAGCATCCGGCCATCCCGACCATCAGCGCGAACCCGACGCCGAGCCGCAGCCACCGCGCGGTGCTCGATCCGGGCCGCGCCCAACGGGTGCGACGAAAGGTCATGCTGCTGCCCTTCCCTGTGTTCAGGACAACAGTGCAGACGGTCGTCGGCGCTACCGATCCCAAATACTGCGGTCAGGGTAGCGGTCAATCGGTGCTGTACAGCCGTGATCGACCGGCCAGGGAATGCCTGCCGTAGCTCTCGGCGTCGTCGTCCTCCGCGCGGTAGTGCCGAGGCCGGTGCCGCTCGCTGCGGTCGCTGAGCCGGTGCCGCCCACCCGCCTTCTCGACCTCGACCACCGGGTGGGCCCAGCCGTCGTGATCCTCATGCAGGTGAAACCCGTTGTGGGCCGGCCCGACCGGCCCAGGGGCGGGCTCTTGTGCGGGCGGCGGCTCGGGATCGCGCCACCTGATCCGGTCGGTGTCGTCCTCGGCCTCGTCGGGGGCCGCGGCGTGGCCGGAATCGCCGGCGATCGCGTACTCGAAGTAGTGATCGTCGTCCCAGCCGTCGTAGACCGGAATCGGGTCGGTCACCGCTTCGGCGGGTACGGAGCCGGGCCCCTCGACGTGCCTGCGCATCCCACCGACGAGGAACAGTGCCGCGATCACCCCGAACAGCGCCACGAATGCGGGCAGCAGCATCGACTGCGACAACGCCGCCGCGAACGGCTCGTGCAGGAACCCTGGCAACTTGCGCACCGCCGACTCCTGCGCTCCCGGCCCGGCGGTCCCGGCCGGCATCTCCGCGCCGATGCGCTGCGCCATGAAAGCCGCCATGCTCGCGCTGCCGAGCACCGAGCCGACCTGCCGGGTGGTGTTGTAGACACCGGACCCGGCGCCGGCCAGTCGGGCCGGCAGGTTGCGGGTGGCGGTCGTCGCCAGCGGCGCCCAGATGAACGCCATCCCCACCCCCATCACGGTCAGCGGCACCAGCAGCCGCCAGATCGGGGTGGTCGGGGTCATCTCGATGGACAGCCAGGTCAGTCCGATGGCCAGCGTCGAGAAGCCGAAGCCGATGAGCGGGCGGGGATGGGTGCTGTCGATGATGCGGCCGACGAGCGGGGCCAGTACGCCGCTGGCGATAGCCATCGGCGCGGTCAGCAGCGCCGACCGGGTCGGGGTCAGGCCGGCGACCGCCTGCGCATAGAACATCACCGGCAACACCATCGCCGTGACGGCGAACCCGATGACGGCGATGGCGACGTTGGACAGGCTGAAGTCGCGGTCGGCGAAGATCTCCAGCGGTATCAGTGGTTCCCGGCGATTGATGGCCTGCCAGTAGACGAACGCCGCCATGAAGCCGATACCGGCCACGATCACGGCCCAGATCCAGGGCGCCCAGTCGTGGGTCTGCCCCTCCTGCAGGCCGAAGACGATCAGGAACATGCCGATGCCGGACAGCGCCACGCCCGGGATGTCGAAGCGGTGGCTGGTGGTGGGCAGTGTCGGAACCAGCCAAACGGCCAGCGCCAGGCCGATGATGCCGATCGGCACGTTGACGATGAAGATCCATTCCCAGCCCAGGCTGTCGACCAGCACGCCCCCGGCCAGCGGACCGACCAACGTGGCCACCCCAGCGGTGGCACCCCAGACGCTCAGCGCCACCCCGCGGCGGTCCGCCGGAAAGATCCGGGTGATCGTCGACAGCGTCTGCGGGGTCAGCAGCGCCGCCCCGATTCCCTGCAGAACGCGGGCGGCGATCAGCACGCCGATCGAGCCGGCCAGCCCGCACCACAGCGACGACGCGGTGAAGATCGCCAGCCCCGCGATGTAGAGGTTCTTCGGCCCGAACCGGTCGCCGAGCCGGCCGGCGAGCAGCAGTGGCACGGCGTAGGCCAGCAGGTAGGCGCTGGTCACCCAGATCACGCTGTCGTAGTCGGTGATGTGCAGCGCGTCCATGATGCTGGGGTTGGCGACGGCGACGATGGTCGCGTCCACCAGGATCATGAAGAAGCCGACCATCATGGCCCACAACGCGTTCCAGGGATTGACGGTCGGCACGTCGGGCTCGGCCCGCGTCATCGACCCGGCGGGCTCGGCCCGCGTCGTCGACCCGGTCATCTCCCCACCCCTGTCTCGGCCGATCCCCTCGACAACGGGCCGAACACTCGATCTCCTACGCCGTGATCCGTCTGCGAACGCAGTACGGGCCGAGCCTATCGACAGCGTGGCCGGCACCGCCATCGAGGATGGCTCCGGTGAGCGGTGTCGGCGGGTCGCCCGGCGCGGCGTAGGTTGAGTCCCGTGGTCGGGGGAATCGTCCCCGTGGAGAACCGGCACGGACCGATATCACGCTCAGGAGGACCCATGCGCTCGGAACGCTTTCGCCCACTGGTGGACGCGAAAGGACCTTTCGTCTCCCTCTATTTCGACGATTCCCACGACACCCAGGATGCGGCCGCCCAACTCGACGCCAGGCTGCGTGACGTGCGCAAGCAACTCGAGGACCAGTCCGTCGGCGCCGCCGTCGTCGCAGCCGTCGACAGCGCCGTCCGCGGCGCCCACCCGCCGGTGGGGCGCAGTGGTCGCGCGGTGATCGTCGCGGGTGACACCGTCGTCATCGACGAGCATCTGATCCGGCCGCCCACCACCACCCTGCTGCGGGTGTCCGAACTGCCCTACCTGATCCCGATCGTCGAGCACGGCCCGTTGCACACCAGCTATCTGGTGGTCGCCGTCGATCACACCGGCGCCGACATCGCGATCCACGGCGGCGGCGCGACGAGCAGCGAGAGCCTGGACGGTGCCGGTCGCCCGGTGCACAAGGCTAAGTCCGCCGAGCACCACGAGTACGGCACCGCGCAGGGCAAGGTCGAGGAGGCCATCCGGAAGAACATCGGCGCGGTCGCCGACCGCATCACCCACCTGGTCGACGACACCGGCGCCCAACTGGTCTTCGTCGAGGGTGAGGCCGGGACCCGCGCGGAGTTGGCCGCGGCGCTGCCCGAGCGGGTGGCCGACAAGGTGGTGCAGTTGCAGGGCGGCGGCCGCACCGCGGGGACCGACGAGGCCGAGGTGCACCACGAGATCAGCCAGGAGTTCCTCAAGCGCCGCCTGGCCACCATCGATGACGCCGCGCAGCGGTTCGCGGCCGGCCGCGGGACCGGACTGGCCGTCGAGGGCCTGGCCGACGTGACCGCCGCGCTGCGCGACGGGGCGGTGGAGACCCTGATCATCGGTGAGCTCGGCGATGCGACCGTGGTCGCCGACAGCGACCTGGCGATGGTGGCGCCGGATGCCGACACCCTCTCGGATCTGGGTGGCGCACCGGACCGCACACTCCGGGCCGACGAGGCGCTGCCGCTGCTGGCGGTGTCCACCGGCGCGGCGCTGGTGCGCACCGACGAGCGGCTGACCCCGGCGGACGGGATCGCGGCGGTGCTGCGCTACGCCGAGATGAGCTCCGCGGGCTAGGTCGGCCTAGCCGGTGAACTTGCCGCTGCGGATGCGGTCGGCCTCCATCAGGGCCAACTCCTGCGCGGCGGGGATGACGATGTCGGGATCCGGCACGTAGTCGACGTCATCGGAACGGCCGCCGTAGGGCACCGCGTTCAGCATCACCCGGATCGCGTTGAGCCGGGCCTTGTGCTTGTCCTCGGACCGCACGATGGTCCAGGGCGCGTCGGCCGTGCTGGTGCGGCGCAGCATGTGGTACTTGGCCTCGGTGCAGTCGTCCCAGTGTTCCTGGGCCTGCACGTCGATCTCGCTGAGCTTCCACTGCCGCAGCGGGTCGTCGCGGCGACGCTCGAACCGGCGGGCCTGCTCCTCCTTGGTGACGCTGAAATACAGCTTCACCAGGATGGTGCCCTGCCGGACCAGGTCCTTCTCGAAACCCACCACACCCTTGAGGAAGTTCTTGTACTCCTCGTCGGTGCAGAAGCCGAACACCGGCTCCGCCATGGCGCGGTTGTACCCGGACCG